>JAPPGG010000070.1 GCA_028875055.1 Chloroflexota bacterium | reverse complement strand
AGCTCCATTCAACACTTAATAGGCCTGTCTTTACCAGTTTGACCGACTACTAGCCCGCACCCGCATGGGCAAGTCCACCCTGATGCACCACGTGGTGGCCCACAAGCTCAGGGAGAAGGCGGCCGGAAGGGACACCGACGCCATTGTCGTGGTGGACCCCCACGCCGACCTGGTGGCCGGCCTGCTGGAGCAGGTGCCCGAGTCCCTGGCGGACCGAGTGAAGCTCATCGACCTGGCCGAGCCGTGGGGCGCCCCCGGCATCAACCTGCTGGACACCCGCGTCTTCTCCGACCGCGACCGCACCGCCGACTCGGTGGTGCGGGTGATGCACGGCCTGTGGGAGCAGTGGGGTCCCCGGATGCAGTCCATCCTGGAGCACGCCGTCAAGAGCCTACACGAGGCCAACGAGCAGGTGGAGGCCGACAAGCAGTACACCATCCTGGACGGGCTGGCCCTGGTGGCCGACCCCAGGTTCCGGCGGGAGGTGCTGGCCAGGGTCAATGACCCCTACCTGCTGCGGTTCTGGGCTAGGGACTTCCTCAGCTGGAACCGAGAGCGCCGCGGCGAGGCCATCGCCCCGGTGCAGACGCGCCTGGCCTACTACGCCTCCTCCAAGAAGGCCAGGGCCATCCTGGGCCAGTCCCGCTCCACCATCGACATCCGTCAGACCATCCTCGACGGCGGCATCCTCTTCGTATCCACCGCCCAGGGCAGCGTGGGCCGGGACGTGTCCGCCCTGGTGGACGCCTCTCTGCTCAACCTGGTGGACTCGGTGATCCGGGAGCAGGAGAGCCTGCCCCAGCAACGGCGAAGGGGTGCATTGGTGGTGGTGGACGAGATGCAGTCCATGCCCGGCGTCGATTACGAGGCCATGCTGTCGGAGTTGGGCAAGTACGGCGCCAGCTTCATCCTGGCCACCCAGAGCCTGGCCAAGCTGGAGGACCTCTCCCGCACCATGCGGGACACCATCCTGGCCAACGTGGGCTGCCTGGCGGTGTTCCAGGTGGCCGGTTCCGACGCCCGCCAGATGGTGTGGGAGCTGGGCCGGGACCGGGTGTCCGAGGAGGACATCGTTTCCCTGGACGTGCACCACTGCTACGTGCGGGCCACCGTGGGCGTCGAGCGGATGCCCGCCTTCTCCATGGAGGTGCTGAAGCCCGAGCCCGGCGACCCGGCCATAGCCGACCGCATCCGCGCCGACGCCTCGGCCTACCTGCGGCCCAACGACGCCGGCGACGCCGAGGGTCGCCGGCAGGTGGGCGAGTACCGACGGCTGCTGGCCGAGCGGCAGCGGGACGCCGATACCCAGGCCCCGGGGCAGAACGGGGCGTCCCCGCATCCCGACGGTGACGCCGGCGACGACGGGGAATCCGCCGAGGTCAGGGAATACCGCCGGCTGCTGGCGGCCCTGCAGGACGACGACGGGGAGGTTGAGGAATGATACCCAAGGGTTGCGAGAACGATATGATCCGCCGCCTGGCGGAGATGCCCTTCCTGGACCGGCTGGAGCTGGTCTCCCTCTGCCGCCGGGCCCGCAGCGCCGTGTACGGCAGCATGGACCGGCTGGCGGAGCGGGGGATGGTCCAGGCCGTCCCCCACGCCTCGGCGCACACCTCCCCCACCCGCCGCTACTGCCTCACCGCCGCCGGCCTGGACCGGCTGGCGGAACTGGAGGGCGTTTCTCCGTACCAGTTGCTGGCCTCCCGCCCAGTCTCGGCCCGCTGGCGGCGGACGCTGCTGGAACGGCTGGACACCCTGGCCGTCATCTACCGCATCGCCGCCTCATTTCCCCGCGACGAACATTCCCTGCGTTTTCAGTGGCACCGGGCCGGTCCCCTGGACGCCGGTATCACCCTGTCCGGCGGACGCACCCTGGCGGTGGTGCGGCTGGGCAACGCCGCCGACCGTACCGCCTTCGTCAAGCGGCTGTGGCGGCTGAGCCTGGAAGCCCGACCCGATGCGGTGTTGCTGGTGGCGCCCGACGAGGTGCGGCTGCGCCAGGTAAGCCGGATGCTGGACAGCCTGCCCCTCCTGGCCTTCCTGGCCCTGGAGGGCGACGCCGCCCGGGCCGGCGGCGAGTCCCGCATCTGGCGCACTCCCGCCAGCCCGGTGGCCCTGGACCTGGAGGAAGTGCTGGAGCACGTGCCCACCGGCGGTGAACTGCCCGAACCGGCTCCCTCCCAGCGGGAATCCTTCCCCGCCGACCTGGGGCTGGACATTTCAGATGATGAGAGCGTCCCCGCTCACCTGCTGCCCGTGCTGCTCAAGCGTTCCGAGAAGCGGGTGCTGGACCTGCTCCACGACTGGCCCTGGCTGACCACGGCCCACCTGGAGCAGTTCCTGGGGGTGCACCCCACCAGGGTCAACCAGGTGTCGGCGCGGCTGAGGTCCCTAGGCCTGGCGGCATCGGTGAAGGCGGAGGGCCTGCGTTGCCTGGCCCTGTCGGAGCGGGGACTGGGCCTGCTGGCCCGCCGGGACCGCTCCGCCGTAGGCGCCGCCCGCCAGCGGTGGAGCTCCGCCCCGGTGGACCCCGATTCCCCCCTGGATTGGCGCAACGTCCACGGCTCCCGCAGCCGCCAGTTGCTGCGCAACCTGGACCACACCCAGGCCGTCCACTGGTTCCTCGCCGCGCTGGCCCATCAAGCGCGTAGCCGGGGCTGCCACTTGATACAACTAGACCCACCCCGGCGGGCAGCCCGATTCTTCCGCCGAGACGACCGGCTGCACTCGGTGCGCCCGGAAGCCTTCGGCGTCGTGCGGCGTGATGGGAAGGAGATACCCTTTTTCCTGGAGTGGGAGCGGCGGGCGGTGCGCCCCGTCACCATGGCGGCCCGCATCGCTCCCTATCTCCGCTACTACACCGACCGCCAACCCCTGGACGACCACGGCGCCATTCCCATCGTCCTGGTGGTCTTCGATGACGACATCGCCGCCGGCCACTTCCTGCGGGTGGCGGACCAGGAGATGCGCCGGGCCGGGGTCCGGGTGCCCCTGTGGGTGTCCCACAGGGCGGCGCTGGAAGAGCCGGGGCCGCTGGGCGCCGCCTGGCGGAGGCCCGGTTCCTTCCGGTCCGAGTGCCCTTTCTGACGCGACCGGCGCCACATTCTCAGGAGGAAAAAACGCTATGAGAATCTACTACGCGATGGAGGCCGAGGGTCTCCGTCATCACGTCCGCTCCGCCCTCGGGGTGGACGCGGCGGCCTGGAACCGGTTCCACCGGCGCATACACGAATGGCGCCGCAGCCTGGAATCCCGCTACGGCATCCCCGCCGATCTTGGACTACGGCCCGGCGAACTCGTTTCCACCCCGCATTCCTGCACCTGCGGCTGCCACTCGGAACCGGCGCCCCGCCAGGGAGCGGAGGTGATTGCCGAAGGGCTGCGCCTCATCGAAGACTTTGCCGCCGAGTACGGCGGCGTCCGGTTGACCAACATCTGCCTGGACAAAAACCATATAACGTCGCACCGGCGGGTCAGCCTGGACCGCTTGTTCAACCGGGTCAACGCCACCGCCGCCCAATCGGGCGGTCACGCCCTTGTCATCTTCGGCCAGGAACCCGAGGAGATGGTCACCGGTCTCTACCACAGGTTGCGCAACTACAACCCAGTTCCCGCGCGCCAGGGGCCTTGCGATGACGGCTGGCACACCCGCAACCTCCCCATAGAGAGAGTCATCGGCGGCCCTGCCTTCCGGGACCCCGACGGCGACTGCCTGCTCCAGGCGGTCGGCTTGGTGGCCCACGCCCTCCTCTGGCAGGAGGAGCCGCCCGACACCGATGCTCTGGGCGGAGCTTTTGGCATCCTCGACCGGTCCCTGAACCGCCGGGCCGCCCGGAACGACCCCCAGGGGGTGGTCCGGCGGTGACACAGGCTGGGCACGTGCGTAAACGCAGGAAGGCCGTACGGAATCGACCGTCCGGCCTCTTGTCTGACCAGCACGCTCAGGCGGGTGGTCGACAGCATTGGGTGGGAGGGCAAGCCGCTCTTGACCCTCCACCCAGTGTTCACACTTGGGCCGGAGGTTGGCAAGCGACCCGAGTCATCCTTCTGCCTGTAGCCATGCCCGGTGTTCCGTGTCCCACTGCTTGTACCTCGCAACCAGGCCCTCCAGTTCCTCCTTTACCAGCGTAAAGGTCTCACGCAGGAAGTTCTCATCGACCACGATGTAGCCGAAGCTTTCACTGACCCCATCAATCTTAAGGAGTTTTTCCCCGACCCCTGGGCTCATCAAGTCCAGCCGGCCGTTTCTGTGGGCAATCGCGTTGCGGAGGTCGGAGAGCAGGGTGATACGCTCCCAGTGGCGGTTGCTCTTTGACAGTTCAAAGTCGAGGACATTGGCGTAGTATTTCCTGGCGCGGCTGAGGAGGCCGCCCCTTAGATCGTCGAAAGAAATCCGAAGCCCCCGTTTGTCCTGAATGTGTTTGGCTATTTCCGTAACCGCCGTTTCGTACACGGTGAACAGCGTCACCAGGAAGGGGCAGCGAAGGACCCGAGGCAGCACGAACTCCAGTTGAAAGTCCCGTTCCTGGCGCAGCAGGTCCCACTCGGCTTCGTCTTTGAACTCTAATGCCTGCCACTTGTCCTTAAGTTCCTGGTTGGCAGTTTCCTCGCCGCGAGCTATTTCTTCCTCGATGCGCGAGAAATGACGTTCAAGCGTGCCGAGATCCATGGAGAGTTCCAGCAGTCTGAAGTCGATGAATATCGGCATTTTACCGGCACAACCTCCTTCCTAGCTGAACCACTGCAACTCGTAGCTTCCCGGTTCCCCATCGATTTCCCCGTAGGTGGCCAGGACGAAAGTCGCGGGTTCCTGGCGGGAAGCAGTCCTCACCAAGGGAATCGGCACCTGTCCGAACTCCCGGCCGGAGCAACCGTGCTCCCTCAGCCATGCTGTGGACACCCAAGGAGCCATCGAGTATTCACCGTCCTCTCCCAGATGTACCAGGTGGTATCCGCCGCATCCCCGGCACACCGGTATGAAGCCCTGGCACGCCGGGCAGACCCGAACGGGGTCGCGGGTGCCGTGGGAAAGGCTCACGGCCTCGGGTTCTCCCCAGGTGTGCTGGCATGGCTCCGCTGCGGCGGCCGGGTCCTCGGGAGGAGGCGAAAGGCTCGCCGCCCATACCCTCCGGGCTTCCCCTTCCGCCCTCCGCCGTCGCCTGGGTCGAGACATAGCACCACCCTCCGCAACAGTTACGCCGGCAAGTCCTCGCCGGCGGGCTCCGCCGGTTCTTCGACGGGTTCCAGGTCCATGATGGATACGACGTGCCCCCGGCCTTCCACCTCGACGGTGGCGGAGGGAAATCTCAACAACCGGCCGATCTTCCCCCTGATGTCGTCCCGCATCGTGTTCTCGGCTACGCGGACCATTCCACCCTCGAACAGGCCCCTGGCAACGGCGCGCCGGTCTTCCGGCGGCGTCCAGTCCAGGTCGATCCATATCTCGAAGACCGAGCTTGCGCCGCCGGAGGCTTCAGCCGGCCTCATCCTGGCCCGGACCCGCCGCACCTGTCCCGGCGCCAGCAGCTTGACCACCTCGCCGCTCGGCACAACCACGTCCACCATGACCGGCGGCTCGGCCTCCGCCAGCCAGACCCAGCAGCGGCCCTCCCATTCGACCCTCACCCGGCCATCATCCTCAAACCGGGTCACCGGAATTAGAGGCCGCTCGGCCACCGCGTCAATGTGCAATTCGGCAATCTCATCGTTCTGCACCATCGTCAACTCACCCTGTCTTGCGCCGGGCGCCGCCCGGCGGCCTGAATCAATATTAGCGTTCCTGCGTCACGGGGGAAAGGTGGGAAAGCGGCAAAGGAAGAGGCCGGGTGGTTCATTCCACCCGGCCCTGCCGTGGCCTGCGAGCATCTCGTTGTGGCCCTCTTCGTTCCCGGCCCATTGCCTCATCCGTGCGCTGTGGCCGCTATGTCCTGGTCAACTCCCTCGCGGTCCCCCGCCTCGGGCAGGAGGAGATGGAGGAGTCCCATGCGGGCGGCCAGGCCGAACAGGGCCACCAGGTTGCCCGGGTCGGGGCGGGTGCCGTTCCGCCACCGCTTGAGCTGGCGGATGTCCACCCGCAGTTCCCGGGCCAGCCCCCGCCAGGAAAACCCGGCAGCCTCCTTGAACCGCTCCAGCCGCTGAGGAAAGTCCTCGGGGAAGCGGCTCGGCTCCAGGCGGTAGACCCAACGCTGGCGTCCCACCGCCCTATTCCCTCCCCCCGTCCGGTACCTGGCGGTTCCGGCCCCGGATGATGTCCGGGCCTCCGGGCACCTGATCGGCGAACTCCACCAGGGCCAGCATGGCCCCGCCCGCAGGTTCGCAACTCTTCTTACACCAGCGCAGCACCTGCCGGTAGTCCACCCCGATCATGCTGGCGAACCCGTCCCAGGTGAGGCCCGAAGCCTCCTTCAGCCGGGTCAGGCGCGCGACGAAGTCCTCGGGCAGCAGGGCCACGACGGGGACGAAGGGATATCTGTGCAACTGTCGCTCTCTACTCATCGTCTTCCACGGTCACAATCACGAATAACACGTCAAAGTCTTCCACGCCCAGGGCCTTCTGAATGCTGCGCCGGGCCGAGGCGGACGGGCTACGGTCCCAGTTGAAGAGCAAAGAGACGTAGCCGGCGCTGAGGCCGGCCTCCCGTCCCAGGTCTCCCTGGGACCAGTTTAGTTGGTGAAGCAGGTCCCAGGCCGCCTCCCTTCTCAGCATGACCCTCTCGGTGGCCCGCTTACGCGCCATGACCGTCCCCCTTGCCGGAGGCCCTGCCGTCGCCGGCGTCC
This sequence comes from Chloroflexota bacterium, assembly GCA_028875055.1. Classification (GTDB taxonomy): domain Bacteria; phylum Chloroflexota; class Dehalococcoidia; order Lucifugimonadales; family UBA3495; genus Bin22. Next base: position 2,895 of record JAPPGG010000070.1, on the reverse strand, counting down.
GGGCCGTTGATGGCGAGAGCCGCACCGTCCCCGGCGGGGCTGGGATAAAGCTCCGGGTGGGAAAGGTAGTGGCGGGCGATGATGCGGGCCAGTATGCGCAGGCCCTCGATGCGGCGGCGCTCCTGGCTCCTGGTGAGTTTCCCTTTCTTGCTCACGATCCCTGTCTCTCCCTCTTGCTCTTGTGTCAATCGCCGGTGGCGTTCCGCCCCTCCCAGGGGTATAATGCGGATTTAGAACGGGCGTGCGAATCGATTTGAGTGTAACAATAGTGCAAGCGTATGGGCAATGGAATTCCGGTCATTTAACCCCCTTCGTTGACAAGTGTTTACTCCAATGCAACAATAATCCGACAAGAATCCAACAGGAACGGAACAGCAGGTATGGTTGCTGTATTGGTACGAGGGGTGATGTGATGGAGCAGCACAACGACCAGGAGGAGATCGGGCCGCTGCTGCGCAGACTCCGGGGCCGGACCGGCCTCCGGGAGGTGGGGCGGCGGACCGGAATCTCCAACTCCTACCTCTCCCAGATCGAGCGCGGAGACCGCACGCCCGGTCCCAGCGTGCTGAAACGCCTGGCCGCCCTCTACGGCGTGGACGTGCAGGACCTGCTCGGGCGGGCCGGATTCCTGGACGAGCCTGAGGGGATCGAAGCCAGGGACAACGAGCCGGAGGAGGTGGAGCGGGCCTACCAGTACGTGCTGGCCGACCCCAAGTTCCAGGTGGGCACCCGGCCCTCGGGCCCCCTGTCCCTGGAGGCCAAGCGCTTCATCGTCCAGATGTACGAACAGTTCACCGGCAAGCGGCTGTTGGAATAGTGATGACAAGAACACTGGAAGACTTCTGCGACGGGCTGATGACCGATGAAGAGCCGATGACGCGGCTGGAACCGGAGGGATTTGCGACCGAGTTCGCCGCCTTCTTCGGCCTGTCGGGACGGCCGACCCTCGCGGATCTGACCGACACATTCGAGCAAGCTGGTATCGGCAAGGTGTCCCCGGCCAGGCTGCCCGGGGACCTGCGGGGCATCCACTACCCTCTCCCCGACGGAAGCCGCGCCATCCACTACCAGGAGGGCCAGTGGGAGGCCTCCAGCGAGTACACCGTGCTCCACGAGGGCTACGAGATCGTGTACGAGACCCTTTGGCTGCGCTGCCACGGGGAGGCGTCGGTCCAGAAGGGTGCCCCGAGGCCGACCGCTTTGCGGCGGCGGTGTTGATGCCCCCTGAGACCTTCGCCGCCTACGCCCTGGCCAGCGGGCTGGACGTGGTGGCGCTGAAGAACGTGTTCCGCTGTTCCTACTCGGCGGTGGCGATCAGGTTGGGAGAGGTGATGGACCGGCATCCGCTGTTGGCGGTGCTCTACGAACGTAAGGAGCAGGGCGACCCCTCCTGCTGGTCTTCGCCCACGAAATTGGCAGACCTGCGGGTCACGGTGATGAAGCGGACGGCGGACATGGGACCACACCGTTCCCGCCTGCTCAACGGCTGGCGGGGCGGCATTCCCCGCAAGGCCAAGAGCCTCTCCGCCGGTTCCCTGGCGGAGCAGGCGGCCCGCAGCGGCGGGCCCGAGTACGCCGAGAGCGACGGCATCGCCGTGGTGGCCACCCCCGTACTGTGGAAGGGACGGTTGGCCAAGGTGATTGTCGTTGCCGTGCCCTGGGAACATCGCCGGATGCTGGAGGCGCAATTGGGGCGGCTGAGCTGCCGTATTGCGAAGAGCAGTTCCGGCCCGGTGCCTGGGTTAGCCGCTGGTTAAATTGTGAGAGGGTCTTTGGAGATGATGTCTTTCGACCGCTGGATGGAGCGCCGTCAGACTGAATGGCGTCGAGACCACGTAGAAACCGAGGAACAGGGCAAATGGAGAGGTCGTTCGTACCCCTGGATTCTCCCAGACGATAGCTGGGAGGAAAGTCTCTGGCCGGGTGTTCGCCGCGACTCAGACAATTCGCTTCCCGCTTACCTGGCAGAGAGCCGCGTGCAAAGGCACGTCTTCGCCAATAATCTCAAGAGTTCATGGATTTTGTGCGCCAACCTGTACTTCCCATTCCGGTCCACCCCCGCTGGCAGAGACCTCCTGGCGTCCTTCCTCCGGGAATACGTCGATCCAGGGATCGAATCGCTGGAGCGGCTGGAGCTGGAGTATGCCGAATGCGGCGAACTGCAGCCCTCCCGGTTGCTGGGAGAGGAAGGCGGAGGGCGGGGCGCCAACCAGACCTCCCCCGACCTGGGGCTCCTAGTAGATAGTCAAACTGGTAATGACAGGCCTATTAAGTCTTGAATGGAGCTGGTAGGGTTACCAGAGAAGCTGTGTTGGGTGAGGTGTGGCAAGAATGGTTCAGGAGAAGTATCAGGTCAAGCTTACATCGGAGGAAAAGAGACATCTACGGAAGGTGATCCGGTCGGGCCGGAGTTCGGCCCAGGCCAACGCCCGGGCCCGGGTTCTGCTGAAGCTGGACGAGGGATGGACCGCTCCCCAGGTGGCGTCGGCAATGGAGGTGACGGAGCGGACGGTGTTCCGCATCAAGCGACGATACGTGGAGGAGGGACTGGAAGAGACCTTGCACCGTCGCAACCAGTTGAACCGGCACCGGAAGGTGGATGAGCGGGTGGAGGCCCACCTGATCGCCCTGGCCTGCAGTGAATCGCCCGAAGGCCACGACCACTGGACGTTGCGTCTGTTGGCGGGGAAGACGGTGGAGTTGGGGTTGGTGGAGTCGTTGTCCCACGAGACGGTGCGGTTGCACTTGAAAAAAACGCGCTCAAGCCGTGGCAGAAGCAGCAGTGGTGCATTCCCAAGGTGAGCGCCGACTTTGTGGCCCACATGGAGGATGTCCTGGACCTGTACGCCGAACCCTATGATCCGGCAAGGCCGGTGGTCTGTTTCGACGAGAGTT
>JAPPGG010000009.1 GCA_028875055.1 Chloroflexota bacterium | reverse complement strand
TTGTCAAATACGGGCTATGTTCCTTTGGACCAAACTATTTTGACCACACCCCCTAGCTAAACATTGGACCAATGCCTATCCAATCGGGACTTCCTTCGGTGCCCCGGTCGGATAGGCAATTAGTATGGCAGGAACCCGAATGAATGCCGACTTCCTGCTAGAAGGTTAACAATGCAACGATACATAATCGTACGTTTGTTCCAGAGCCTGATTGTGTTGTTCGCGGTCAGCATCATAATTTTTGGCCTGGCCCGCATTTCCGGCGACCCCATGGATGTCCTGCTTCCAGAGGATGCCGGCCCCGAGGAATTTCGGTTAATGCAGGAAAAGTGGGGCCTGGACAAGCCTTTTCATATCCAGTATCTGACCTTTCTGGGCAATGCCATGACCGGGGACTTTGGCCGCTCGGTCCAGCATCCTACCAGGGAAGCGCTGGACCTGGTGATCAAACGTTTTCCGGCCACCCTGGTCCTGGCCGGACTGGCCCTTACGATATCCATTGTGATCGCTTTCCCCGTCGGCGTGCTGTCCGCCGTAAAGAAGGACACCATGCCAGACTATGTGGCCAAGATCTTTGCGCTGATGGGCCAGTCGGCGCCCTCCTTCTGGGTTGCCATCATGCTGATGTGGATATTTGCGGTCCAGTTGAACTGGCTGCCCACGTCGGGCAGGGGAGACCCGGGACTGGACCGGTTGGTTCACCTGATTCTGCCGGCCTTTGCCATTGGCTGGTACCAGGTGGCCGCCCTGATGCGCCTGGTCAGGTCCTCCATGCTGGAAGTGCTGGATAGTGAATTTATCAAGCTGGCCAGGGTCAAGGGGGTATCAGAGTCGAAGGTGGTTTGGAAGCACGCCCTTCGCAATGCCTCCATCGCGCCCGTTACTTTGCTTGGCCTCCTGGTGGCGCAGCTGGTAACGGGGACAGTGGTCACCGAAACGGTATTCTCTTATCCCGGGGTGGGTCTGCTGGCGGTGGACGCCATCCGCAACCGGGATTTCCAGGTAATGCAGACCATAGTTATGGTCTTCGCGATAATATTCGTGGGCATAAACCTGTTTGTAGATGTAATCTACGCATACATTGATCCGAGGATCCGTTACGCTTAGTCTGGGAGAATCTCCATAGGGGAGCTTTATGGACATAACTAGGATTGGGGGAATCGCCCAGGGCGGGGCCCCCGCTGGATTGGGGAGATTCGTCGGGGAGGCTCGGCGATACCCCCTGGTGCCGATGTTTGTGCTGGTCGTTCTGCTGATCATTCCGGCGGTATTCGCCGACCTGATTGCTCCTCACGACCCCTACAAGGTCAACCCGAGGGAGAGACTTACTCCCCCGGCGTGGTCAGGACCCCAGTACCTCAACGGGGTGGAAGTCCGGCCGACCGGTAGCTGGGAAAATATCCTGGGCACCGACAAGCTGGGGCGGGACGTGCTGAGCCGGATTATGCACGGCGCGCGTTACTCGCTCAGCATCTCGCTGCTGGCGATCCTGGCTGGCGGTGTGGTGGGGAGCGGCCTCGGTGTGCTGGCCGGTTATTTCGGAGGACTGCTGGACCACGTGGTAATGCGCCTGGTGGACGTTTTTATCACCATACCAGGTCTGTTATTTGCCCTGGTGTTGGCGATTGTCCTGGGGCCCAGTTTCAGCACCATTGTACTGGTGGTGGCGGTGATATTATGGCCCCGATTTGCCAGAATGTCGCGGGCTGAAACGCTGAGCATGCGAAGCCGCGACTTCGTCAGCAGGGCCAAGGTTTCGGGATGCTCCGACACGCGCATAATGCTGCGCCACATTTTCCCCAATGTTGTGAACCCGCTGGTGGTCCTGGTGACCCTGGAGGTAGGCCACGTTATTCTGCTGGAAGCCACCCTTAGCTTCCTGGGCGCCGGTATTCCCCGGCCCATTCCGGCCTGGGGTCTAATGGTGTCCGACGGGCGCGACCTGATTGTTGGCGGCAATGGCTGGTGGGTCTCCCTGTTCCCCGGTCTGGCCATATTGCTGGTGGTGCTGTCCATGAACCTGTCAGGCGACTGGCTTCGGGACAAGCTGGACCCGAAGCTGCGCAATCGTTAGCCGCACTTGTCGAAACAGATGGCGAGGCAATGGAGCCGGACCGGTTGGATAGACCCGCCAGGGAAGGGAAACCCCGTTGCTCCGCCGGCTCGAGGGATTAAACGACCGAGTGGGGTCCTGGTCGGTGGCTTGACTGCAATGGCCATAATCCGATGTCCCGCTTTGATGATCCCAATAATCTGTCGATAATTTTTCAGGAGGCTGTACCTATGGCATTGAGGGACCTGGATGTTGAAAAAGAGGCTGTTCTGAAGGCAATTGATGCCATCGAGAAGGCCGGCGTTATGGGTATCGGGCAGCACGGCAACTTCAGCGCCCTTATTCCCGGAGGTGGCGCGTTCCTGCTCATCGGCGGGGACATGGACAGCGTGCGCAAGGATGACTTCGTCCTGGTGGACCTGGAGGGCAACCTGATCGAGGGCAACATGACTGCCAGGGAAGCCGAGATTGTCCACCTGCACACGGTCATTTACCAGAACCGGCCCGAGGCCGGCGCCGCGGTACACGTCCACTCAACCTGGGGTACCACCTTCGCGGTCGCCAGCCAGGCTATCGAGTGCAGTTATGAAGCGATGGCCCGTTTCAACATGACGGATGGCATTCCCCTGGCCAAATATGGCCCACGGGGTTCCGACCTGTCAATTCAGTACATCGCCGATGCCTTGAACGGCGCTGCCGACATCCGGGCAGTCCTGATGGAACATCACGGCATTTTGGCCTTTGGCTCCTCGCCGGCGGAGGCTGCCCGGTCGGTAATGCTGGTGGAGGCCGCGGCCCAGCTGGCAGCCCAGGCCTCAACAATCGGGGGAGCCAAGCCCATCCCACGGGAAATGCTCACTGCCACAGTGGGCCGTCGTGATATGTTTGAGCAGGCGGGGACCCAGCGGGCCTAACTCCGGAGCGCTTACGTACGGGCCCTTTCCCTTGAAGGGAGGGCCCGTTTCCCATTAACCTCACAGGTGAAAGTCAATGCAACTGGGAATGTTCCTCGAGTTTCCGCGCCCGTCGGGCGCCAGCTACCGGGAAGCTTTCGACTCGTCCTTTGCCCTGGTGGACGAGGCGGAGTCGCTGGGGGTTGACTCGGTCTGGCTGGCCGAGTACCACTTCAACCCGGGCCGGGTACTGTCTTCGCCCATTCTCATTGCCACTGCCATAGCTTCCAGAACCGAGCGCATCCGAATGGGACTGGCGGTTCAGTGCCTTCCCCTGGGGCATCCGGTCCGGCTGGCGGAAGAGGCCGCAACCCTGGACCAGCTAAGCAATGGCCGGCTGGAGTACGGGGTGGGCAGGGGGACATTTCCCAACGTCCACGAGGGATTCAACACGCCCTTCGCCGAGAGCAGGGGCCGGTTTGAAGAGAGCCTGGAAGTCATCAAAAAGGCCTGGACTGAGGAAACCTTCAGCTTTGAGGGCGAGTTCTTCCAGATTCGGGATCTCTGCGTAGAGCCCAAGCCTGTGCAGGACCCCCACCCGCCGATCAGGGTGGGGATAACGTCGGCAGAGTCATTCCCCATTACCGGGAGAATGGGTTTTCCCATCCTCATAAATCCCTCTCGCGTTTTCACCTTCGATGAGCTGGCGGCACATATAGATGCCTACCGGAAGGCGTGGCGCGAAGCCGGACACGAGGGAGAACCGGAAGTGGGCCTTCGGGTGCCCATCTACGTAGCGGAGACCGAAGAGAAGGCCTATTCCGACCCCAGGGAAGGGGCAGTCTTTATGTACCAGCGCCTGGGAAACCGGGTGATGAGCTATGCCGAGTATGGGGCGACCACAGGCGACTGGCAGGCTGAAGCAGACCGGATCCTGGGCATGGAGTATGACGACTGGCTGCGGGACAAGGTGGCGTATGGCACTCCGGACCAGGTAGCGGAGCGCATAGGCCAGCTAAGGGACTCACTGGGACTGACCCAGTTCATTTACGAGATTGACCTGGGCAACCAGCTGCCTCACGAGCTGCAGCTCAACTCACTGAGGCTGTTCAACCAGGAGGTTGTTCCCCTCCTGTAACCAGGCCGGCGCGCCGGCAGGCGGGGAACAGCCAGATTCGAGGGGCATTCATCGCCCCTCGTTTTCAGTCTCCGATCACTGCGATGGCCTGAATTTCCACCATCATCTCGGGCCTGGCCAGGGAATCTATTCCGATCAAGGCGCTGCACGGATAGCCCCTGGTGAAGTATTCCTTGCGCAGCTGGGTGAAGTGGGTCCCGTATTGCATGTCCTTGATGAAGACCGTCATTGTGACAATGTCCTCGAGGTCACCGCCGGCCCGGGCGAGGTTGGCGCGAATTCGCTCGAAGGTAGCCCTGACCTGGGCCTCAAAGTCCCCGCCCAGTGACTTGCCCTCGGCATCGGTGGTTGCGCCCACGCCCGCCAGGTACACCGTCGTGCCGCCCGAAACCTTGATAGCCGGCGAATAGGCCCGGTCTTCCTCGGCTGTGCCCTTGAAGTATTCCCTTGGCATGGCTCTTGCTCCTGTTGAATGAGAGTGTTCAGGATTGCCTGGTCTGCCGGGAGAATACCTCCCGGGCGATGACGCGGGCGTGGCGGGCGATGGACTCGCCGGTATAGAAAGTGAGGTGAAAGAAAATTTCGTTGACCTGGTCTTCCGTCATTCCGATTCGCAGCGCACCCTGAATGTGGTCCCGCAAAGACCGGTTGGTGGCAACCAGGGGCAGCACCGACAATGTGCAGACCATCCGGCTGATGGTGTCCAGGCCCGGCCTGGTCCAGACGGAACCCCAAAGGTATTCCAGCAAATACCGGTCCCACTCCTGGTCAACCTGGAAGTCGCTGGTGGGCGCAACTTCGCCAAGGACCTCCAACCGCTTGTCACGGCCCCTGGCCAGCAGCACTTCCGGGTCCTCCTCAGGGTCAAAAACCCGTATGGGCTCTACCTGCAGGCCCCGTTCTTCGAACACCGAACTGGCAATGTCCAGGGCCGTTGTGCCTATGGGGGCTCCCACGTAGAAAAAGGTCTGGATTATTATTTCGACGATTTCGGCGGGGGTGAAGCCTGCGTCCAGACCGCTGGCAATGTGACCCCTGAGGTTGTCGTCACGACGCAGGGCAGAAATTACCGATATTGTCGCCATGCTCCGGTGTTCCAGGGAGAGGCCGGGGCGGTTCCAGATGACGCCGAAACAGGCTTCACCGATCATGCGCCAGAGGTCCGGCGCCACCGTGCTCAACATGGGGTGGGGAACAGGTATGCCGTTGGCTTCGGTGCGGCCCAGCCTTTCCAGAATGGGGTAACTTGCCAGGTATCTTTCGTCCAGGGAAGCCATATGTCCTCCTGGTGGCCCGCCGAGTCCGGATATGAGGCAGGGCCAGTCTAGGGTTGGGCAAAGTAAGTGTCAATTCGCAGCAGGCCTTTGGGTCGGCAGGCGAAGGGTACGGGCCGGCGACGCGGTCAGTGGGTACACGTGGGTACAGGATTGAGGTACATTCTTCAGAAGCAGGCGGCATTCTTCCCCCGTAGGCGCAAGTTGCCACACTAGCTGACACCCGTAGGGCATAGTGCTATAATTCCAGCCGAAAGGAGGTGGGCAATTGGAAGCAATTGAATTTACCACACCGAAGACCATAGATGAGGCAGTCCAGGCGATGGCCTCCAAGGGAGACCGTGCCCGGGCCCTGGCCGGAGGCACCGACCTCCTGGTTCAACTACGCGGCGGTCGCCGCAGCGCAGACCTGGTGGTGGACCTCAAAGAGGTTCCCGAACTTAACGAAATTTCCTATAGGCCAGGCAGCGGACTGACCATAGGGGCGGCGACTCCCTGCTACCGTCTCTATGCCAATGCCGACGTGGCCGCCAATTATCCGGGGCTGGTGGATTCCGCTTCGCTGATTGGCAGCATTCAAATTCAGGGTCGGGCCAGCTTTGGCGGCAATTTGTGCAATTCGGCGCCCAGCGCCGACGCTATTCCGCCGATGATTGCCCTGGGCGCGGTGGCCAACATTGTCGGGCCCAGCGGCAGTCGCCAGGTTCCGGTGGAAGACTTTTGCACCGGCCCCGGCCGCAACGTGCTGGAACCGGGCGAGCTTCTGGTCTCCATCAATATACCTGCCCCGGCAGCTAATTCGGGGGCCAATTACCTGCGGTTTATTCCCCGGAATGAGATGGATATCGCCGTCGCAGGCGTGGGAAGCGCCGTGGTACTGGATGCTTCCGGCCAGAACTTTGTTTCTGCCCGTATTGCCCTGGCTTCGGTAGCTCCCACCCCCGTTTTCAGCAAGGCCGCCGGTGACAGCCTGGCCGGCAAAGCCGTGTCCGATGAGGCCATAGAAGAAGCGGCCCGGCTGGCCATGGAAGACGCCAAGCCCATCACGGACATGCGCGGCACCATCCGCCAGCGGATCCACCTGGTTGGAGTGCTGACCCGCCGTACTCTGAACAACGCAATCAAGCGAGCTAGGGGAGAAGAGTAAACATGCCTGGACTTGTACACGTAAGTACCACGATCAACGGCAATCCTACGGATTTTCTCTGTGAACCCCGCCAGAGCCTGCTTGAGGTGCTGCGGGATGTGCTGGGCATGACCGGCACCAAAGAAGGATGCAACGACGGCAACTGCGGGGCCTGCACGGTGGTGTTTGACGGTCGCATCGTCACATCCTGCCTGGTGTTGGGCGTGGAGGCCCAGGACAAGGAGATTACCACCATCGAGGGCGTGGCGACTCCTGAAGGGCTGCATCCCGTACAGCAGGCCTTCCTGGAAAATGCCGCGTTGCAGTGCGGCATCTGCACCCCCGGCTTCATCGTGGCCACCAAGGCCCTGCTGGACCGGGAGCCCGATGCCGACGAGGGCCGGATCCGCCACTGGCTGGCCGGCAACCTTTGCCGCTGCACCGGATATGACAAGATAGTCCGGGCAGTCCTGGATGCTGAAGACAAGATGAAGGCCTGAAGGAGGTACTGAGTGGCCTCCAACATAGTTCTATCCGAGGTTGAATACAACGTCGTCGGCAAGCGCCACCTGCGCCCCGACGGCGTTGACAAGGTTACGGGCCGGGCGCAATACGGCGCTGACGTCCAGCTGACCGGCCTGCTCCAGGGCAAGGTGCTTCGCAGCCCCCACGCCCACGCTCTCATCAAGTCCATCGATACTTCCGCTGCCGAAACCTACCCCGGCGTGCACGCGGTAGTAACGGCCGCGGACCTGCCCTTCGCCAGCCTCAGCCGAGAGGAGTTGGGCGGGGAGTACCAGCGCCTCAAGCTTGCCAGCAACCACGTGCTGGCTTCGGACAAGGCGCTATTCAAGGGGCATCCGATTGCCGCCGTTGCTGCTGAGAGTCAGCACGTGGCAGAAGAAGCGGCAAGACTGATCCGGGTGGAGTACGAGGTTCTGCCACCGGCAATGACGGTGCGGCAGGCCATGGAGTCCGACGCTCCCCTGTTGCACGAGGACCTGTTTACGTCTGAGCTTGGCGAGCTTTCCGACAAACCCAGCAACGTGGCTTCGCACATGGCTTTCGAGACGGGCGACCTGGATGAGGGCCTGAAGCAGGCGGACGTGGCGCTGGAGCGGGAATTCGAGACTGCTTCCGTGCACCAGGGCTATATTGAGCCTCACAACTCCACCGCCTTCTGGAATACCGACGGCCAACTGAACATCTGGTGCAGCACCCAGGGCCCGTTCGTGGTCCGCACCAGCGTTGCCGACATCCTGCGGCACCCCGTCTCCAGGGTGAAGGTAACGCCCATGGAGATCGGCGGGGGATTTGGCGGAAAGATTACCGCCTACCTGGAGCCCATAGCTGCCCTCCTGTCCAGGAAGTCAGGCCGACCGGTAAAGGTACTGATGACTCGCACCGAGGTGTTTGAGGCTTCCGGACCGGCGCCCGGCACCTGGATGAAGGTCAAGCTTGGTGTAACCAGCGAGGGCAAGATTACCGCCGCCGACATATTCCTGGCCTTCGAGGCGGGGGCGTTCCCTGGCTCTCCCGTAATGCAGGGTGCGGCCTGCGCCCTGGCGTGCTATGACGTGCCCAATGCCCGGATCAACGGCTATGACGTGGTGGTGAACAAGCCCAAGACGGCCGCCTACCGTGCCCCGGGGTCTCCCCAGGCGGCATTTGCGGTGGAGTCGGTCATAGATGAAATCTGCGAACAAATGGGCATGGACCCGGTGGAGTTCCGCCTGCGCAACGCGTCCCGTGAAGGAGTGCGCCGGGTGGAAGGGCCCATCTTCCGCCGCATCGGGCTGGTGGAATGCCTGGAAGCCGCCCGCAATCACGACCACTACAAGGCGCCCCTGGAAGGACCCAATCGAGGCCGGGGCGTGGCTGCCGGCTTCTGGTTCAACCGGGGCTTCCAGTCCGCCGTAAATATCAGTGTCAACCCGGACGGCACCGTGAACCTGATTGAGGGTTCGGTGGATATCGGTGGCAGCCGAGCGTCCATTGCCCAACAGGCGGCGGAGACCCTGGGCATAGCCTACGAGGACGTGAAGCCCACGGTGGTGGACACCGACTCCATCGGCTATACCATGGTTACCGGCGGCAGCCGTACCACTTTCGCGACCGGATGGGCCGCCATTGAAGCCGCGGAGGACGTGAAAACTCAGATGGTAGAACGGGTGGCCAGGATCTGGGACACGCCTGTCGAGGATGTCCAGTACATAGACGGCATTCTGTCCCACAAGTCCGACCCGGAATTGCGAATGAGTTTCCGGGAGCTGGCCCGCCAACTGCTGGGCACCGGCGGAGGCATTACCGGCGCCTCTAACGTGGACCCCAGCGGCGAGGGCAATGGCTTCGGGGTGCACATCGTGGACGTGGAGGTTGACCCGGATACGGGAAAGACTACCATCCTGCGGTACACCGCCGTGCAGGACGCCGGCAAGGCCATCCATCCCAGCTATGTCGAGGGACAGATGCAGGGCGGCGTGGTACAGGGCATCGGCTGGGCCCTCAACGAGGAGTATTTCTTCAACGACCAGGGCCATATGATGAATTCCAGCTTCCTGGACTATCGCATGCCCACGGCCCTGGACCTGCCCATGATTGACACGGTCATCGTCGAGGTGGCCAACCCCGGGCACCCTTACGGTGTGCGGGGTGTGGGCGAGGTTCCCATAGTTCCTCCGCTGGCTGCCATAGGAAGCGCTATTTCCCATGCCGTGGGACGGAGGATCGACCGGCTGCCGGCCAACCCCGGCGCAGTGCTGGAAGCAATGTAGTAGTCGAGTATCCGCAGACTCCCCATGAAACCTTAGGGGCGGGTTGAATACCCGCCCTTTTCAGTCAGGTACGACGATGAAGATCGAGATGGGAGACTGGCAGATCCGAAGCTGGCTTAACGAGGATGAAGCCAGCGTCGTAAAATACGCCAACAATCGGGCCGTCTCCATAAATTTGTGTGACGCCTTTCCTTATCCTTACACCCAGAGAGATGCTCGGGATTGGATACGAACAGTCTCGAGGCAGGTTCCCGAATCCCAATGGGCAATTGCAAGCGCGGAAGAGGCTATCGGTGGCATTGGCCTTCAGCTCGGCGATGACATTTTCCGGCGCACTGCCAAGATCGGGTACTGGTTGGGAGAGCCCTTCTGGGGTATAGGCATCGCAACCAGGGCTGTTGAAGAAGCGACAAACTACGCCTTTTCCCAGTTTGACCTGGACCGGATCCACGCTGAGGTCTTCGAGTGGAATCCCGCTTCCGCCAGGGTGCTGGAGAAGGCGGGATATTGCCTGGAGGGTCGGCTGCGCCGGCGTGTCATCAAGGCGGGAAAAACCATAGATTGCTTCCTGTATGCGAAAATAAGGGAACAGTAGAGAGCAGAAAGGAGCGACAACCGTGGCCACCGTTTACATTCCCACAATGCTCTTGCCCGTGACTGGGGGAATAAGACAGACGCAAGTTGACGCCGGGAACGTCAGGCAACTAATCAATGGCCTGGAAGAGCAGTTTCCTGGAATCAGGGACCGCCTCCTGGAGAATAACCAGGTCAGGCCAAATCTTGCCGTGTCCATCGACGGCGAAGTGGCGCGAATGGGATTGCTGGAAAAGGTGGGCGAAAGCAGCGAAGTTCACTTTGTGCCGGCCATCAGCGGCGGGTAAAGGCCGTTGAAGTTGATGCGGGCTTGTGAGTGATTTCAAACAGAAGACCCACAGCTCGCCTAGGGCGTGTGGACAAAATGGTAACATAGGGGGAGTCAAGGATACGGGTATGG
>JAPPGG010000052.1 GCA_028875055.1 Chloroflexota bacterium | reverse complement strand
GTTAAGTCCCGCAACGAGCGCAACCCTCGTCGCTAGTTACACTCTCTAGCGAGACAGCCTCCCACAAGGAGGAGGAAGGTGAGGATGACGTCAAGTCAGCATGGCCCTTATGCCCTGGGCTACACACACGCTACAATGGCCGGTACAATGGGCTGCGAAAGCGCGAGCTGGAGCCAATCCCACCAAAGCCGGCCCCAGTTGGGATTGCAGGCTGAAACCCGCCTGCATGAACGTGGAATCGCTAGTAACCGCAGGTCAGCACACTGCGGTGAATACGTTCCCGGGCCTTGTACACACCGCCCGTCACGTCATGGAAGCCGAGAATGCCTGAAGTCCGTGGGCTAACCCGCAAGGGAGGCAGCGGCCGAGGGTGGGGCCGGTGACTGGGACGAAGTCGTAACAAGGTAGCTGTACCGGAAGGTGCGGCTGGATCACCTCCTTTCTAGGGAGTAATTAACTCCTGCGGTTTCCCGGTTCGCCCGAGTCGCGCAGGGGCCATCTCCCAGGTCGAACGGTGAGTGTTCCGTTTCTCAAGCCTGTCTGGTTGAGCTTAGGCTCCCCGGCTGAATGAATCGGTTCCCTGTGAAAGCTCATCGAACATCTGGGCCCACTACGGTGGGCCAACCAACTCACTTTGATCTTCTCTTCCTTCTACTGTTCAGATGTTAAGGCGCCACTGAGAAGCCGGATCACCAGGTCCGGCTCTCTTCTTTCTTCTCCCCTCTCTTGTCCGCTCCGCGCCCGGATTCGGCGGCCCAGGTGTGGCAAAATCCCGCCAATCGTGCCATAATGTCTCCGCTCCAAATGTGGTGCGCCTCTCGCGTGAATCCGTCCGGAAGTTCACGAAAGGCTTCAAACTTTCATCTGTCAGGCTACGGAAACAATTGGTTGACAACAGCCTTTCCCCCCACGGTGGTGTCCTCGTCGAACGGGTTGCCCCCCTCACATCGGGCGACCTCGACCGCGTTGCCCACCTTCCCCACATTCCCGTCCGCGACCAGGTCGCCCGCGAGTGCGTCAACATCGCCTACGGCTTCTTCTCCCCCCTGGAAGGGTTCATGGGCAGCGCCGACCTTGATTCAGTGGCCCGCCGCATGACCCTGGACAGTGGTTACATCTGGAGCATCCCCGTAGTCTTCGATCTGTCCCGGTCCGAAATCGACCAACTCGGCCTCAAGGTTGGCGAATCGGCCCTCCTCTCCTACCAGGACCAGCCCCTGGCCATTCTGGATGTCGAGGAGATCTACTCCTACGATAAGGAGTTCATGGCCCGTCAGGTTTACGGCACCGCCGATGAGGCCCACCCAGGCGTCCAGCGTACCTTTGCCTACAGTGACATGTTCGTAGCCGGCAAGGTCACGCTGGTGAACCCGCCCACCATCAACCCGCCCTTCGACCGTTACTGGCAGACTCCCCGCCAGCTCCGCCGCTCCCTGGCCGAAAGGGGCTGGAGCAAGGTTGTTGCCCACCAGAGCCGCAACGTCCCCCACGCCGGTCACGAGTGGCTGATGAAGGGGGCCTGGTTCGCTTCCGAGGCCGACGGCGTCCTGGTCAGCGCCGTCATCGGCGAAAAGAAGCCGGGAGACTATATCGACGAAGCCATCGTCCTTACCCACGATCTGCTTCGGGAGGCCGGCTTCTTCCGTGAAGGGACCCACCTCACTTCCACTCTGATGTGGGATATGCGCTACGCCGGACCCCGTGAGGCGGTGTTCCACGCCCTGGTTCGCAAGAACCTGGGCTGCACCCATCACATGTTCGGCCGCGACCATGCGGGGGTGGGCAGCTACTACGACACCTACGCCGCCCACCGCATCTTCGACGACCTTCCCGACCTGGGCATCAAGTCGGTCCTGACCCTTGAGTGGTGGTACTGCCCCGTTTGCGGCAGCGTAACCTACGAGGGACTGTGCGGCCATCGGGACCAGAAACAGGACCTGGCCGGAACCCTCATTCGCCGTATCATCCAGGGCGGTGAGGAGCCCGCCCCAACCACCCTCCGCGCCGAAGTGCTGGAGGTGGTCAGGGACTGTGCCGAAAAGTACGGCTTCGGCTCCCCCTTCGTCGAGGACAACTACCTTCAGAACCGCACCCCTGTAATGTCCATGCCCGTGCTGGAGGTTGGCTGTACCTGTAGTGGAACAACATAGTGGCAAAAGTGCGCCCCCGGCCGAAGGCACCGGGGGCGCTGTTTTGGGATACGAGACAAGATCTGCAGGAGGAACCTATGCCTACTTTTGTAAATCCCACCGCCTGTAACGCCTGTGCAGGTGAACACCAGGGCCCCCTCTGCGTGTACATCTGCCCCAACGACCTCATGGCGTTGGACACCGAGGCGAACAAGGGCTTTAACCAGGAGCCTCAGCTCTGCTCCGAGTGCTACGCCTGCGTCAAGCTTTGTCCCCAGGAAGCCATCCACGTCAGGGGCTACTCCGACTTCATCCCCCTGGGCGCCTCAGTGCAGCCCCGCCGCGTGGAAGGTGGCCTGACCTGGACGGTAACCTTCCGGAACGGCAAGGTACTGGAGTTCACCTACCCGTCTCGCAGCACCCCGGTGGGCACTTCGGAGCCCTATCGGAACTTCACCGAAGACCCGGTTGATGACCTCAAGGGTCAGGGGCTGGCCGGTGAATCCCTTTGGCTGGGGGTGGACACCCTGCCCACCATCCAGGCCAGCAATTAGCTGATCGAGACTATTTATATGGAGAGCCCCATTACTTATCAATCAGAACTAAGAGATTACCTAAATGGGTTTAGTAGTGAAAGCGGTTATCCCAAGAGAGCTGTGACTCTGACGCTAATTGATCAGAAGTTGATAGTTCAATATGAGCCAAGAGGTGAACTCCCAAGCGTCGACAAACTTCGCCAGACTGGTAAGGAGATAGCCATAGCTTCCGGTACTGGCGCCGTGGTTATGGGCGGAGTAGCTATGCTTGTTGGAAGAACGTTACTCGGAGGAGTTGCAGCTCGGGTAGGTGTCGCTGGTGCTTTCGGGGCAATCGGTCTTGGTGTGCTGGGCCCAGCTGTGTTGATTGGCGGTACAATTGGGGGTCTGGGGTACACCGTCTATAAGATCGGGCGCAACAGAGAGCAGAACATTCAGGCCCAAGCCTTTGGACAGGAACTATTAAATCATTTGGGAATGTTTCAGCCTGAGAGTCCCCTGCCCACTGACTTGTTAATCGTAACATCGTCAGACCGGCATATTACGATAATATACGACCCTGAACTAGAGCACATTTAGAGCATCCATTTCAGTTCGGAAGCCACATAGACTCGCCTCAAGAGAGCAAGCTTTGGGCCAACTAGAAAAGGGAATTGAGAGGAAATTATAATGGCAACGCCTACAGTAGAAACCGTCGAGTGCGACATTCTGATTATCGGCGGCGGCATGTCCGGTTGCGGCGCCGCCTTCGAATCCAAGTTTTGGGGCAGCGACCTGAGGGTCGTCATCGCCGAGAAAGCCGTCATCGAACGCAGCGGCGCCACCGGCGAGGGTCTGTCCGCCATCAACTGTTACATGGGTCAGCGCTATGGCTGGAACACCCCGGAAGACTTCGTCAACTACGTGGTAAACGACATGATGGGTCTGGCCCGCGAGGACCTGGTCTATGACGTGGGCCGCCACGTGGACTCCTCCGTGCACCTGCTGGAAGAATGGGGCCTCCCCATCTGGAAGAAGGACGACGGAAGTTACGAACGCATTGGCCGCTGGCAGATTCCCATTCACGGCGAATCCATCAAGCCCGTAACTGCCGAACCGGCCCGCAAGGCCGTCGGCCAGGAGAACATCTACGAGCGGGTATCCATTACCCACCTGATTACCGATGCCAACGACCCCAACCGCATTGCCGGCGCCGTGGGCTTCGGGGTCCGCGAAGACAAGCTCTACGTGTTCAAGGCCCGGGCCGTCATCATCACCACCGGCGGAGCCTCCAACGTCTTCCGACCCCGTTCCGTCAACGAGGGTATTGGCCGCACCTGGTACTCGGTATTCGCCACCGGCTCCGCCTACGGTCTGATGATCCCCATAGGTACGGAAATGACCCAGATGGAGCACCGGTTCGTGCCCACTCGCTTCAAGGACGGCTACGGTCCCGTGGGAATGTGGTTCCAGTACTTCCACGCCCGGGTGACCAATGCCCTCGGCGAGGACTACACCGTGACCCGCGACGACGAGCTGGACAAGTTCCCTCCCTACGGGCGCGCCGTGCCTACACCCACTCCCCTCCGCAACCACCAGATGTTCCTGGACATTCAGGCCGGTCTGGGCCCGATGTACATGCGTACTGAAGAGGCTATGCAGAAGCTGGCCGAGGGCGACCCCGAGAAGATGAACAAGGTCCGGGAGGAAGCCTGGGAAGACTTCCTGGACATGACCATCGCCCAGGCTCTTACCTGGGCCTCCCAGAATATCGAGCCCGAGGTAACGCCCTCCGAGGTTAACCTGGCCGAGCCCTACATTATGGGTTCTCACTCCGGCGAGGCCGGCGCCTGGGTCAGCGGCCCCGAAGACCTGGCCCCACCGGAATACTTCTGGGGTTACAACAAGATGACCACCATCCGTGGTCTGTTCGCCGCCGGTGATGGCGTCGGCGCCGCTCCGCACAAGTTCTCCTCCGGCTCCTTCACCGAGGGACGCCTGGCCGCCAAGGCTGCGGTCAACTTCATCCGCGACAATGGCGAGACGCCCACCGTCAACGACGAGCAGGTACGCCAGCTGCACCAGTCCATCTGGGCCCCCCTGGACACCTTCGAAACTCACAAGGGCGCTTCCACCGCCGAGGGAGTTAACCCCAACTACATTACTCCCTCCGACGCCCTGGTTCGCCTGCAGAAGATCATGGACGAGTACGCCGGCGGCGCTTCGGCCTGGTACACCACCAACGGTCCAACCCTGGAACGGGGCATCGCCCTCATCGAAATGCTGCGCGAGGACCTGGCCCACCTGGGTGCGCGCAATCGCCACGAACTGCTGCGCTGCTGGGAAGTGGTGCACCGCACCTGGGTCGGCGAAGCCCACATGCGCCACCTGCTGCACCGCCAGGAAACCCGCTGGCCCGGCTACTACTACCGCGCCGACTACCCCAACCTGGACGATGCCAATTGGCGCGTCTTCGTCAACTCTACCTTCGACGCTGCCAGCAATAAGTGGAACCTGCGTACACGCCCCTACCTGAACGTAGTTACCAGCATCTAGCCTGGTTGGCAAACGCTACCTCGCGGCCCCGGGCGCCTGCCCGGGGCCGTACGTCCTTACCTCCTCTCCTGCCTCCGCTCCACCTGCTGCTAACAGGGATTCAGACGCAAACTGGAAATCCCCTCTGCTGGCCTCCCGGGTCACATTCTTGGTAACTCCCCTGCCGCCAATGCTATAATCGCCGCCGTAGCGCTTTCTACTATCAACCAGCCAAGGAGCAACAGCAATGAAAGTCGGATTCGTAGGCCTCGGCAACATGGGGAACCCTATGGCCACCAACCTGGTAAAAGCCGGTCATCAGCTGACCGTCCACGACCTGCGCCGCGAGGCCGCCACCAATCTCCTGGAAATGGGCGCCGAATGGGCCGACACGCCCAGGGACTGTGTTCCCGGCAGCGAAGTGGTATTCACCTCGCTGCCCGCTCCTCGGGATGTTGAAGCCGTAGTCCTGGGGGAAAACGGCATACTCGAGGGCGCAGCTGCCGGCGACGTGTACATGGACCTTTCCACCAACTCGCCAACCATGATTCGGCGCATCCACGACGTCTGCGCTGAACAGGGGGTCAACGTTCTGGATTCCCCGGTCAGCGGCGGCGTTTACGGCGCAGCTGCGGCCACGCTGGCCGTTATGGTGGGCGGCGACGAGGCCATCTTCAATCGTATGAAGCCCACCCTGGACGCCATCGGCAGCCACGTAGTCTATTGCGGCCCCATAGGCAACGGCATGGTCTGCAAGATTTGCAACAACACCCTGGGCATGGGAATAGGAGTCCTGATGACCGAGGTGCTTACCCTGGGAGTCAAGGCGGGCGTTGACCTGGCGGTGCTGGCTGACGTCATCGCCAACAGTTCCGGCGGCAATCGCCGCCTGGTTGAGAAGTTCCCCCGCTACCTGTTCAAGGGCAACTTCGAGCCCGGGTTTGCCACTGCGCTGGCCGCCAAGGATGTGCGGTTGGGAACCGATCTGGCCCGCGAGTACGGAATGCCGATGGAGTTGGCCAATCTGGTGGACCAGAAGCATGTCGAGGCCCTGCACCGGGGTTGGGGACCCGAGGACTCCGACGCAGTCAGCAAGCTACAGGAAGAGAAGGCCGGGATTCAACTGAGGCTGCCCGAAGCCTAATTAAGCGGGCTCAATGAGGCCGGTTAAGGCCTCCTGTTGCAACAGGACTGTGGCCTTGCCCTGCGTTCCATTTCTGCATCTCAAGCAGGGGGTACATTCATGCCTTGACTCATTATCTGGGGGGTGACTTATGTCCTGCATCCGCAAGTCCAATGGAGTTCGCAAGCTGGGACGACTGGCTCGATTGGTTGTGGTTTCGCCTGCATTGATTGTCTGCGGGGCAGTGAATGCTGATACTGCCGATTCTCGTCCCGCAAAGGCGGACGACTGGGGATACTGGGGGCCCGGCGCTCCCAACAACTGGGGTGACCTTTCCCCCGACTTTGCTCTCTGCGCCGCCGGTACCCGACAGTCTCCCATTGACCTGGTTGACTGGGCTGAGGATACCTCGGCGCCAGGTCTGAGTTTCAGTTACACCGGAAGCCCCAGGGAAGTCAACCATAACGGTAAGGTGGCCCATGTGGAATACGGCCAGGGCAACACCCTGACTGTGGGCGACCGGCGATACGAGCTGCTGTCGATGCACATTCACGTACACGCTGAGCACCAGCTACAAGGGCAGCTGTTTCCGGCCGAGATGCACCTGGTCCATCGCCAGGAAGGTGGATTCCTGGGAGTTGTCGGACAGGTTTACCGCCTGGGCGAACCGGATCCGGTGGTGCAGGCCCTGATTGATGCATATCCGGAACCGGGGCAGGCAAGTCACTCCGCTGCCGGGCTCAACGCCGCCGACTTCGTGCCGTCGGACGGGGGCTATTACCACTACGACGGCTCCCTGACCACGCCTCCCTGCACCGAGGGTGTGGACTGGTACGTATTGCAACAGGTAAGGACCATCTCCCAGGAACAGGTCAACCGCATCGCTGCCCTGCATAACGGGTTCAACCACCGGCCGATTCAGGCCAGGAATGGCCGCAACCTGACATACTCGGGGCCAAGGCCGGGCTAACCGGCTTCAACGCCAGGGCATCATCGGACCGGCACATTACATACTGGATCGACCCACGAGGAGGGATCGCCATGCAAATGCAACCGGGACGCCTTCGGCTGGAGGGCAAGGTAGCCATAGTAACCGGAGCAGGCTCCAGCGGGCCAGGCGTGGGCACCGGCAAGGCCACGTCGATCCTCTTTGCCCAGGAAGGGGCCAAGGTGCTCCTAGTTGACCGGGAGACCGGGGCGGCGGAAGAGACCCTGGCCGAGATTGAGGCCGGTGGCGGGACAGCCTCCGTTTTCCGGGCCGACGTTACCAGCGCGGACGACTGCGCCGCCATGGCAGAGGCCGCCACGGAACGCTACGGAGCTCTTCACGTCCTGTTCAACAACGTAGGCATCAGCGGCCCCGGTTCGCCCACCACCGTGGAGGAGGATGTCTGGGACCGGGTGCTGGACGTCAACCTGAAGAGCATGATGCTGACCACCAAGTACGTGGCGCCCAAGATGATCGAGTCCGGCGGCGGCTCCATCATCAACGTCTCTTCGATTGTCGGGGTGCGCGCGGGCAGCGGCGGCGCTAGTATCCCCTACGCCGCATCCAAGAGCGGCATTATCGGCATGACGGCCAACATGGCGGTGCACCTGGGGCGCGACAATGTGCGGGTCAACTGCATTGCCCCGGGCCATCTGTACACGCCCATGGTGGCCGGCCGCATGTCTGAGGAGATGCGCGACCTGCGGCGGCGGGCGGGGCCGCTGGGGACGGAGGGCAACGCCTGGGACATCGCCTGGGCCAACGTCTTCCTCGCCAGCGACGAGTCGCGATGGATCAGCGGAGTCGTCCTGCCCATAGATGCCGGGTTGTTGTCGGCCACACCCCTGGCGATGTTCCCGCATCTCCAATAGGTCCAATGGCAGGGGTGGAGGACAGCTTACAGCAGGGTGAGCATTGCGATGCCGATGACGACCATACCCACTGCCAGGAACTTTACGGAGAGGGTGCGCCACTCCAGGGGTTCATCCAGGACTGGCAACCAGCGTGTGCTGCAAAGGCTGCTGAAGAGGAACACCGACAGGGGTCTGGTGGCCGTGGCGGTGGCGACCAGGGATACGGGTCCCAGGTTGATGGCCAGCACGTTCAGCCAGACTCCAAGGGGGGCCAGCGTAAACTCCGCGCCGAACAGCAGGAAAAGGGTCTGCCTGTTCCGCATGGCCATAAAGAAATCGCCCCAGGCGCCGGGTTTCCACAGAGTGAGAAATACCACTCCCATTCCGTAGTTTCGGACTGAATATACGAACAGTACCGGAAGCTCGTCCAGGGCCTGCTTCCCCAGCACTATGGCCAGGGCCGTAAGTATGCTGGCGCCGATCAGGATAGGCAGCGCCCAGTTCAGCCGAATTGCCAGGCCTCCCCGGGAGCCCCAGAGGGTGACAAGGAACGCCCCGCCTACTACAACAAATATGCCGGTCCACTGCCCTGCCGACAGGGTCTCTCCCAGGAGAAACACGCCCATGAACGCCACGAACACGGGGAAGGTGTGGATAATGGCGGAGGAGCGCGAGGCCTCCTCCATGGTGTAACCCCAAAACATCATGGCCAGCGCCCCGCCCCAGCAAAGTCCGGAAGCAACGGCGTAGCCAATCGAACTCATGGAAGCGTCGGTCGGAATGCCGGTGAATACCAGGGCGAAACTCCCGTGAGCGACGAGGCAGACTGCCATTCCGGCGTAGAGGGAGGGCAGGTTGGGCATGTTGAATGAGGTCAGTCGCTTGTCCAGAACGGTGACAAACCCCATGATACCGGCGCTGGCCAAAGCGACCCAGAGATAAAGCAGGCTCAAACGGATTCCCCTTGCAATAGCCGCGCCCGGGTCCCGCCCAATGAGAGGTTCCGGCGAGACACCGCGCGCGCAGTTTCCCGATGTCTGTGGCGCTTAAGCCTGTTCCTCGTCGGGGTGGGTGGATATAAACCGGGCGGACCTGGCCGGGTCGATGTGGGGAGCCCGAACTTCAACGCCCGCCTGTTCTTCCTGCAAGAGGACGGTTACGCTGCTATCGCGGTCTTTCCAGCCTCGGTTGATGGCTTGCATAGCCACCTGTTCGGCCAGGGTGGCCATGGGCATGGGTACGCTGTATTCCCGGGCCAGCTCCGTGGCCAGGGATATGTCCTTGTGGGCCAGCTCCAGGGCGAAACTGGCCGGCTCGAACTCGCCCCGGAACATGGTGCGGACCAGGCCCTCGTGAAGGATGCGCATTCTTCCCAGGGAACCGCGGCGCATACCCTCCCACAGGGCCTCGGGTTCGACCCCGGCCTTGACGCCCAGGGTGAGGCCCTCGGCGATGGCCTGCCTTACGCTGTGACCCACCATATTGTGGACCAGCTTGCAGATGGAGCCGGCCCCGATTTCACCGGCGTAGAACACCTTGTCGCCAAAGGAGTCAAGCAGGGGCTTGATACGCTCGTAGATTTCCCGGTCGCCGCCGACCATTACCGCCAGGTTGCCGCTGTAGGCGCCCGTTTTGCCGCCGCTCACCGGCGCATCCAGGACGTGAGCGCCCTTGCGCCGGAAGACGGGTTCCATTTCCCGGATTAAAGTGGGGCGACTGGATGACAGATCAACGTAAATGCCGCCGGGGCGGATGCCTTCCAGTACTCCCGAGTCACCCATAGCAACAGCCTCGACTTCCCTGGGACCCGGCAATGAAGTAAAGATGATATCGCAGGCTTCGGCTACCTCGGCCGGGGTGTTGGCCAGACGCGCGCCGCCTTCAAGCAGGGGCAGCGCGGCCTCTTCCCGCAGATCGTTGACCACCAGGGGATAACCCGCCTTTTGGATGTTCAGGGACATTCCGCCCCCCATGTTGCCCAGGCCAATGAAACCTATGGTCTCCATGTCTTCTTACTCCTTTGCCAATCAGAAAGGGAATCAGGTTTGTGCACATCCCAGGAACCGACCCAACAACGGTGGTGGAATGGTGGCAGAGGCATTGTATGGGAGTCTAACAGCGAGGGTCAACGAAGGGGTTGTTCCTCCCAGGGCCTTTCAATTATCAGGGAGGCATTGGTCCGTTTCAATCAGTGAGACGAACACTGTATTGGGCCTCGGGGCCTCCCGCAAGAATTTCAGCCCCATCCTGACCTTCCCCCGTCGAGGGGGAAGGGACTTTGCTGGTTTCGCGCTCGAAGCCGGAGTGTATAAGTTCTTACCTGGCAGTCGGGCATTGGGAGCCGAACCCCGGTTAGCTGCCAGGAGTTTAGGCCCTTCGGCAGGCTCAGGGCGACATGACCTTTTGCTGCCAGCCCTGGGGCAATTTGAGGGGACATTAGAGCAGGATTGCCCTCACCCCCGGCCCCTCTCCCTGAGGGCGAGGGGTGAAATTTGGTTTTTGGGTTATTTGCGCTCATTTCTGCTTGTTTTGTATTTGGCGGGCGGGGTGGGTGAGCGTTTTGGTGAGCGGGGCATCAGACCCAATCCCAAGCTTCCACCATCCAGGAGAATGGACTTTGCTGGTTGGTTTCTGGTTGGGAGTTCACCCCCATCCTAACCTTCCCCCGTCGAGGGCTGACAGGGGTATGTAAGGGTCAAAATTGGTTTGGAATTAGCTTGGGAAGA
>JAPPGG010000028.1 GCA_028875055.1 Chloroflexota bacterium | reverse complement strand
TGCCAAATACGGGCTATGTTCCTTTGGACCAAACTATTTTGACCACACCCCCTAAACAATACGACCAGCCCGCGGGAAGTTTTTCAAACAGGATAAAGGCGCTTCTTTTGACCGCAACGCCCCGGGGCCCGGTTACACCTGGTACTCGGGGCGGCGCAGCAGTTGGCGGGCTATCACCAGGCGCAAAATTTCGTTGGTGCCTTCGCCGATTATCATCAGGGGCGCGTCCCGGTAGTAGCGTTCCACCGGCGACTCCTTGATGTAGCCGTACCCGCCGTGGATGCGCATGGCCTCCATGGTCACTTCGCCGCAAATTTCGCTGGCAAACAGCTTGGCCATTCCCGTTTCCAGGTCCACCCGCTCGCCCGAGTCCTTTTTGGCGGCCGCGTCATAGGTCAGCAGGCGGGCCGCCTGGATCTTGGTGGCCATATCGGCCAGTTTCAGCTGTACTGCCTGGTGCTGGGATATGGGGACGCCGAAAGTCTCCCGCTGCTGGGAATAGCGAATTGCGGCCTCAAATGCCGCCTGCGCGACCCCAACCGCCCGGGCGGCGACGTTTATCCGACCCGTTTCCAGCCCGCTCATCACCTGGCCGAACCCCAGGTTTTCTTCCAGCCCCACCAGGTTGTCGGCGGGTACGCGAAAGTCTTCAAATATCAACTCGCAGGTGTCCAGCCCACGATATCCCAGCTTGTCCAGGTCACGGCCAACCTTGAATCCGGGATCCCCCTTCTCGGCGATGAAGGCGCTGATGCCCCGGTGGCGGGGTTCCACGGTCCGGTTGGTGCGGGCCAGCAGCAAGAAGGTATCGCCGTAGCGGCCGTTGGTAATGAACATTTTGCTGCCGTTGACGACATACTCCTCGCCGTCCTTGTCGGCGGTTACCTGGAGGTTGGCCACGTCGGTGCCGCCGCCGGGTTCGGTCAGGGCCAGCCCTCCCCGCTTGCGGCCGCTGGCCAGGTCCGGCAGAAACTGGCGTTTCTGCTCCTCCGTACCGTAGTGAGTGAGCACGTAGGTCATTATGTGGTGGGTTCCGATGGCGCCCGTGATGCTCATAAAGGCCTTGCTCATTTCCTCGAAGATGAGCGCGAAGGTGGTGTAGTCAAGGCCCATGCCGCCGTACTCTTCCGGCACGGTTATGCCGAACAGGCCCAGGTCCTTCATCTTGTCGATCAGGTCCAGGGGCACTGTGTCTTCCAGGTCGTGCTGGGCCGCCACCGGTTCCACTTCCCGGCGAACAAAGTCCTTGACCATATTTACGATTTGAGAGCGGGCTTCTTCGGGAGTCTGGGTTGTCACTCTTCCACTCCGTGTCTGGAATTTCTTGCAGTTTGCTGATTCTCCGGGCCTGGACCTGGGGAGCGGGACGCGGTCAGCGATTCTCCTGCTGCTCACCGGACTCTTCGGTGGGCGCCTGGTCGGGCTGGGCGGGGAGAACCGTCTGGAGGTCCGTTTCCGCGTATGGGCGGATACGTGGCTGGCGACGCCGGTCCAGGTAACGCTTCAGGCGATAGAGACCGTAGGCGACGGCAATAATGCCCAGCCAGACCGGACTAAATATCGCCACCCAGATTATGATGTTGACTATCACCAGCGCAATGGCCGACAGCGCCCGGATGGCCCATTTGGCGGACTCAACCAGGTCCCAGTTGCCGATAACCAGGCCCTGGGACTCGGTGACGCGGGCCATGAAGGAGCTGGTTCCCCGCACCTCGCCGGCCGCGCTCTGGGCGGTAATTGTAAGCGTGACCTGGTAGGGCTGGGGGCGGTAATTTTCAAAGGTATGCCTGGTCTCGACCCGGGTGGCTCCCTCTTCCGGCGCCCCGGTGACCGTGGGGCTGCCGTCGCTGAAGTCCCAGCGGTACTGGATGTCCCACAATCCCTCTCCCCGGGTGAAGGAACCGGAATAATCAACCTCATCACCTTCTTTGACCACGCGGTCCTCGCCGGCGAACACTTCGATGGTGGGTATGCGGGTCACCGTGGCAATAAGGGAATCAGTACCCTCCACAATACCGGAGGGGCCGGTCCCGGTTATTTCCAGTTGCACTATGTAGGGCGAATCCCGGTCGTCCTCATAAACGTGGGTAACCGTGGCGGTGACCCGCTGGCCGGGCTCGGTTGTGGGTGCGCTGCCTCGGCCGCCCATGCTGGAACCGTCGCCGAAATCCCAGGTAAAGCTGAACTCTTCAATTCCTTCCGGTGGGCTGAAGGTGGCCCGAAACCGGGCCAGCTGACCCGAGCTGAAGGTCTGGTCCGGCCCGGCGTTGATGTTCATCTGCCTGGGGGCCAGGCTCATTTCCACGTTTATCAGGGAGAAGGCGGCGGTTTCCTGCAGGAACTTGATGCGGCCCTGAAGGCTCTCAATTTCGGCCTGAAGCTCGGACAATTCCCGCTGCACTTCCAGGGCGTCTTCCACGTCCGTCGCCCGTTCCAGCAACCCCAGCAGGGCCTCCTCTGTGGCTCGGAGGCTGCGCAGGCGGGAACTGCTGTCCACGTACTCGTCGGTAACGTCCTGGCTGTTGGACGATTCCCATTCCACCCGCACTCCAAGGGCCCGGATGCGGCTCACGGCTTCGTCCAGCTGTTGCGCCGGCACCCGTACCGATACGCTGCCGTGGTGGATGACGTTCCGGTCACTGGAAACGATCCACCCGCCCAAAGACTGGGCTGTTTCGGCTACCTGGTCCACGGTATCGGCCACGTTATTCACCACCAGGCCCATGCCAACGGTGCGGACGATGATGCGGTTCTGGGATGCCACCGAGGCCTGGACCTCGTCGAAGCTGGGGAGCAGGGCGCTCTCGTCCGAAGCGGCCTCCGGGAATGCAGCTGCTGCGGGCTGGGCGGGCATAGATGCTTCTTCGGCCATCTCTTTGGCGACTGCCCGCTCCACCTCAAAGGCGGCGGGGCTGTCGGCAGCCATCATGGCCTGGGGCATCGACTCCGAGGTGTCGAAGCTAGTTTCCGATGCCGCGCCACAGGCCAGCGCCGAGGTTACGAGCAGGAGCGCTGCGACTATAAGTGGCAGTTTCTTCATAAGGGCAGAGTATAGCATTTGTATCTGATTCACAAGAAAGTCGGGGCTACCTGTAAGCATGAGTCTTTACCTGCCTTTGGTTAGAAATCCTGGGACATAGTGGCCTGTTTCTCCTTATGACGCAAGTCGAGGCAGAAAAGTTCCAGCCAATTTGACGGTCGCTGACACACACAAATTTTCGTGGTCACAACCTGTTATCCTGAAAAGAGAGACATTATACTGACAGTCAGACACGTCCTAGCGGAGTTCGGGCCATGGCGGATGCCGGCATTGTTAACCGAGTCGCCGAGTTGCGGCAGGAACTGCACTACCACAACCACCGGTACTATGTCCTGGATGACCCCATAATCAGCGACCAGGACTACGACGGGATGCTGCAGGAACTCAGGAGGATCGAAGAAGAGAACCCTGACCTGGTAAGTCCCGACTCCCCCACCCACCGCATTGGCGGGGACCCGGCTGACGGGTTCGAGCAGGTGGAGCACCGCCACACCATGCTCAGCCTGGGCAATGTGTTCGACGACGAGACGCTGGACGCCTGGTATCGGCGCGTCAAGAACCTGCTGGACGACGCCGACTTCACCATGACCTGCGAGCTGAAAATTGACGGCCTGGCCGTCAGCCTGGTGTATGAAGAGGGCGTGCTGGTGCAGGGCGCTACCCGGGGCAACGGCTTCGTGGGAGAAAACGTCACCCACAATCTCAGGACCATCCGTTCCATTCCCTTGAACCTGCGGGGTGAACCCCCACCGTACCTGGAAGTGAGGGGCGAGGTTTACATGCCCGTGGACAGCTTCCGCCGTCTCAATGAAGAGCGGGCAAACCGGGGTGAACCCCTCTTTGCCAACCCCCGGAATTCCGGCGCGGGCACCATCAGGCAGCTGGATCCCAAGGTAACCGCCTCCCGCAATATGCAGATATGGGTCTATTCCCTCACCGATGCCGGCGAAAGCGGCTATCCCGACCAGCAGTGGGAGACGCTGCAGTGGTTGAAGGAACTGGGATTCCGCATTAACCCGGAGAATCGCCTGTGCCATACCCTGGAAGAAGTGAAGGACTATTACCGCGAATGGGTGGAAAAACGCCACGACCTGCCCTACGAGGTGGACGGAGTGGTGGTGAAGGTTAACCCCTTCAATTTTCAGGGCTCCCTGGGCGTGGTGGGCCGCGAACCTCGCTGGGCCACCGCCTACAAGTTTCCGGCCGAGCGGGCCGTTACCAGGCTGCTGGAAATCGGCATCAACGTCGGCCGCACGGGTAGCCTCAACCCCTTCGCCGTCCTGGAACCGGTTATAGTCAGCGGAGCCACGGTCCAGCATGCCTCGCTGCACAACGAGGAGGATATCCGGCGCAAGGATATAAGGGTGGGCGACTGGGTGACCGTGGAACGGGCCGGCGATGTAATCCCCCAGGTTGTGGGCCCCATTCTCGACCGTAGAACCGGTGACGAAGCCGAGTTCTCAATGCCGGAGATCTGTCCAGTGTGCGGCACTGGGGTGGTCAAACTCGAAGGGGAGGCCATGCATCGCTGCCCCAACGCCTCCTGTCCCGCCCAGTTCTTCGAGTTGCTCAAGCACTTTGTCAGCCGGGGCGCCATGGACATGGATGGCCTGGGCGAGCAGTGGTGCCGCATCCTGATTGACCAGGGGTTTGTCAGCACGGTGGCGGACCTGTACTACCTGGAAAAAGACCGGCTACTGGAGCTGGACCGGATGGGAGACCGCCTGGCAACCAAGATTATGGACAACATTGAAGCCAGCAAGACCCGTCCCCTGTCCCGCGTGCTGTTTGCTCTGGGCGTCACCCACGTGGGCGCCGAAGTGGCGGACCTGCTGACCCAGCGCTTTGCCAGCGTTGAGCAACTGGCCCGGGCCAGCCAGGAGGATCTGACGGAGATACCCGGGATTGGTCCCAAGATTGCCGAGAGCATCTACGACTACTTCCAGGTCGAGGACAACCTGGGAGTTATCGAGAGGCTGCGGCAGGCCGGGGTAAAGCTGGACCACGAGATTGAGATTGTGCAGCCAGACGACCTGCCCTGGCACGGGCTCAGCTTCGTGGTTACGGGTACGCTGGAGGGCATGACTCGGCGCGAGGCCGAGGGAAAAATCAAGGCCCTGGGCGGCAGCGCCACCTCGTCGGTGACCCGAAAGACCGCCTACCTGGTGGCTGGCGCATCCCCAGGTTCCAAGCTGGACACGGCCAACCGCCTGGGTAAGCCCGTTCTGAATGAGGATGAGTTCCTTCAGCTTCTGGAGTCGCCCGGGGATGTAATGAACGATGCAATCAACGATGCAATGAGCGATGCAACCGAGGAAGCCCAGGCATAATGCAGGAAGTCCCTCAGGAATCACAGGCCCTCGAAACCCTGTCTGAAACAGTCCAGGAGAGGACCAAGCCACCGCGTCACTCCGAAGAGCCCGACCGGTCAATGAAGGTCATTGTCGGCCTGGGCAACCCCGGGGACCGCTACCGCAACACCCGGCACAACGTGGGATTCATGTGCGTTGACCTGCTTTCCCGTCGCTGGAATATTGACCTCAAAGAGCGTCGGGCCAAGGCCATTCTGGGACGCGGCAGGTTCCAGGAAAGGGAGGTCGTGCTGGCCAAGCCCCGGACCTTTATGAATCGCAGCGGCGACGCCATTTCATACCTGGTGGCCAGGTTCGGCGTAAAGCCCTCGGACATCGTGGTCATCTACGACGAGATGGACCTGCCGCTGGGCAAGCTCAGGATCCGGCCCGGGGGCAGCCCCGCGGGACATAACGGAATCCGGTCAATTATAGGAGAGCTGCGTACCCAGGAATTTCCACGGGTCAGGGTCGGGATCGGCCACCCCGATAATCAGGGGGGTCAGGTCTCCCACGTCTTGAACCGCTTCCAGGGTGAAGAGGCGACGGAAATTGCCAACGTAATTCAGCGGGTGGCCGAGGCCGTGGACTGCATCCTTGGAGAGAACATCACCATAGCGATGAATCGGTTCAACTGACGCAGTGGCCTCTAGTTGCCGGCGGGAGGTGGCGTGTCGGCCTGGGGCCGGTCAGGAGAACCGGAACAGGGAAGCGGCGGTGTTCCCGAATACCCAGTCCCGGTCCGAGTCGCTGCCCCAGTTCACGTGTTCCATGGGCCAGCGCAGGGCGTTGCGGTAGCCTTCGCGGAAAGCCACCGGCGGGAAGTCGCTTCCCCACATCAGCCTCTGTGGACCGAAAGCCTCGGCAGCCATTTCCATCAGTGGCGGTATGCTGCCCGCAAAGGGAAAGGGCAGGACCATGGGGTTCGGCCTTTCGCAGATTTCTCCCAGCCCCGGAATCTTCATGTAGGTGTTGGGGTACTGGGCCAGTCCCAGGACACGCTTGTACGCATCGTAGGGTTCGGTGTCCCTGCCGCCGGCGCCAAGATGTTCGATAACGACCTTCAGGTCGGGAAGTTCCCGTATTATGGCTTCAAACTCCGGAGATGAGAACGCCTCAAGTTGACCGCCGGTGCTTACGATCAGCCCCACTTCGCTGGCCTTGCGCCAGATGGCCAGGGGATCGCTGCCGGGCGACCTGGTGGCCGCGTTTAGCCGGACTCCCTCCAGCCCCATACCGGGAAATTCCGCCAGGCGGTCCGGCGCGTCCGGGCTGCCCACGTCCACCATGCCCACCCCCGCGAATCTTCCGGGGAATCTCCGCAGGCACTCCGCCAGGTAAGAATTGTCGAACACGCCGTTAATCTGTATGAGTACGGCGTGGTCCACGTCGTTGCGGGTCATCTGGTCCAGCAGAATCTCCACGGGCTCGAACCAGTAGGGGGTGGCGTGGCAATGGGTGTCAACAATGGGCATATCACCGCCTTCCGGGCTTCAATTGGGGGTGGACGCGGAATCTGCGGGATTCGTTCAGGCCGCTATGCCTCGTCTCTTGTGGCCAATACGGGCGGCCCGGAAGTTGGGCTGACCGGGTAGTGCCGCTGTTCGGTGCGGATGGTTTCCAGGCGGCCGGCGACGTCCCGCACTTCAGGCTGCTCGGACTGGCAGAGTTCGCACCAGACCTTTTCATCGACAAACAGGCGCATGTTGTCTTTTTTAACCGTAATGGTCTCGATTTCGTGACGGCACGCGCCGCACATCCGCAAAATGGATACCTGGTCTATAGGCATGGCTTGCACCCTGTTCCAAGTAGCTGCAATTCTGATACGGATACGATACTGTATCTGAATCGAGTGTAATTGGGGACTTTACCGGTGTCAACGAGCCTGGCATAAAGTGATGGTTCAGAGTTGGAGGGATTTCCCTGCCCTCCAGCCCCGTCATACCGGCGAAAACCGATATCTTGGAATCCTGGTTGCGCTTTACCCGTGTTCACTGTCAGCCTTGCTGAGTCAGGGCTTGCGCTGGAATGACGAGTTACAGGTCTCTGCTATTCATAGACTCTGAACATTTACGGATATTGGAGAGTATTGGCTATCTTCCCAAAAAAGGGTATAGTGTCTTCAACACGGGGCAGCAAGCGAATTTCGAAGGCTTTTGGCCAATCGGCGCAATTTCCGCCCGAAATTAGGAGGAACTGTTATGGCAAAACCCATTCGCGTGGGACACCTGGTCCTTAACGTAAAGGACGTGGAAGCTTCCACCAAGTTCTACACCGAGATCCTCGGCTTCGAGATTTCCCGCCAGAGCGACCTCGGCACCTTCCTTACCTGCGGCAAGATTCACCATGACCTGGCCCTGTTCAAGGCGCCCGTTGATGCGCTTCCCGTTACCCCGGGCCAACTGGGCCTGAACCACTTCGCCGTTCAGGTGGCCGACATTGATGACCTCAAAGAGGTTTACGAGTCCCTGCTGGACAAGGGCGTGACCATGGACCACAACACCGACCACGGCATGACCTCCAGCGTGTACTTTATGGACCCGGACGGCAACCGCATCGAGTTCTTCTGCAACAACCAGGATGACCCCTCCGAGGGCCTGGCCCTGATGAGCGATCCCACTCGCCGCAACAAGGAGCTGGTCTTCAACTAGACCTGACCCCTTACTCCGCGCAGATTTCAGCCCCCGCCATTACGGTGGGGGCTGATGTTTGCAATGGTCAGTCGGCAGGGCGGGCCCGTACAGGCCTATTGGAACTCCAGGGTGGCGGTCCGCAGTCCGCATACGATGCGGCCGATCACCTCCAGGCACCGGTCGTTGGAGGGCGGCATAACCGGTCCGGCCAGGGCGTCCCGGTGCCAGCGCTCCAGGGGCATGGTCTTCAGGAAGCCGCTGCCGCCGGCCAGCCGCATGGCCTGCTCCGTAACCCGCACCCCGGCCTCGGCACAAAGGTACTTGGCCTGGTTGGTTGCCAGGGACATATCCTCGCGGACTCCAGTGGCCCGGATGGCCGCCGCCTCGCACAGCATGAGCTTGGCCGCTCGGACCTGGGCGGCCATTTCGCCCAGGTTCCGCTGAATCCGGGTGTCGTGGGCCAGCGACTCCGTGGCAGGCGCAATTACGCGCTTCCTGGCGTAGTCCAGGATGAAGTCGTAGGCGGCCTCAGCCACTCCCAGGTAAGTCGCGGCGTACCCCAGGGCAAACCCCGACAGTTCTATGGTCAGCAGTTGGCCGGGGTCTCCCAGAATGTCTTCGGAAGAGACCTCGGTATCGAAACGGATGCTGTGGCTGGTGGTGGCCCGCATTCCGGTGGCGTTCCAGGGCCGCTCCAGGGTGATGCCTTCGTCGCTGCGGGGCACCAGGGCCGCCATAATGCCTTCCTCGGCAGTGGCGGAACCTTCCCGCAGGCCCGTCACAAAATAGCGGTCGGCCGCGTCGCCCAGGGAACAGAAGTGCTTGAGCCCCTGGACTCGGAACTTGCCCAAATTCGTGGGCGTAAACCTCGTCCTCAGGACAAAGAGGTCGCGGAAGCTGGACTCGGGCTCGCTCATCACGGTGGCGAACAGCTTCCCCTTCTCCACCACTTCTCCGAAGTACCGTCGCTTCTGTTCCGGTGAAGCCAGCTGGTTGATGTTAATGATGACGTTGGCGTGCATGTTGAAGGTCAGGGCGGTGGCGGGACAGCCCTTGGCCATTTCCAGCAAGGCCAGGACATAGGTGACCGGGTCAACCCCGAGGCCGCCGTATTCCCGTGGCACCGTCAGCCCTATCAGGTCGGCCTGGTGGAGGTCCCGGTAGTTGTCGAAAGGAAAGCTCGACTCGCTGTCGAATACGGCCGCCCTGGGGGCGAAATTCTCGCGGGCCAGGTTGGCGATTCGCTCGACCAGTCCTTGGTCGTGGGCTGCGCTGCGGGGCGACGAAACCATTGGGAAGTCTCCAGTGAGTTACTGAAAATGGGGCATAACCTCTTGGGCAAACAGCTTCATTGAGCGAAGCACATGTTCCTGGGGCATGCCGCCGAAATCGAAATTGCATCCGAAATATTCAATGCCCTGGCCCTGGAACTCGCGGATCATGGACACACACTTTTCGGGGGTTCCGATGATAGCGCGCTTCTCGGCCAGGTAATCGTAGGAAGGACCGGTCCTGGCCCCGGTGCGGCGGAATTCCTCCAGCTTCTGGTTTACCTCGCTTCCCCGGTTGATTGAGCGGCGCCAGTCCGTCATATCCATGGTCCAGGAGATGGCCGGCTCGGCGACCCGGCGGGCTTCCTCTTCAGTCTCAGCTACGTGCAGGTATCGAAAGACGGGAATCCGGGACATGGGAATGTTGTCGCCCCGGTCTGCCGACATCCGGACGAAGCGGTTGCACAGGTCTATACCGTCGTCATGGTCCAGCACCACGCCGCAGATGAGGGGGTGGCCCGTGGAAACCACGTACTCCAGGGTTTCAAAGGTACGGGTGGCGGCAATGTAGATGGGAGGATGGGGTTCCTGGAGCGGCGGCGGCACCAGGTTGGCCTGGTTGACGCTGAAGTATTTGCCCTCGTAGTCAAAGTCAGGGGTAGTCCAGAGGCCTTCAACTATGCTGATAGTCTCCTGGAATCGCTCCTGGCTTTCGCCTGGGTCCACGTTGTAGCCGGTGTACTCGTAATTGGCGGTGCCTCGCCCGAATCCTACGTCCAGCCGCCCTCCGCTCACCACGTCCAGGGTGGCAGTGTCTTCAGCCAGGTGGACCGGGTGGTGCAGGGGTGGGACCAATACCGCAGTTCCCAGCCGGATGGTCCTGGTCTGGGCGGCCAGGTTGCTCAGGACCACCAGGGACGAAGATCCGATGCCGTAGCGGGAAAAGTGATGCTCGGCAAACCATGAACTGTAGTAACCCAGCTCTTCGGCCAGGCACAGTTGTTCAGTGGCTTCGTGAATTACCTGGCTGGGGCTGGTGCCTTCCGGCCAGGGCAGATGTGAGAAGAGCCCAAACTTCATTCAATAACTCCGGCGGCTGTCTGCCGGCAGGGATGAGAATGACGCCCCTTGAAACGCCTTCCGCAACCCAACTCTTCCGGCAGGAAATGACAGCCCAAGTTTAACAGAATTGGCAGTTCCCGCCGGTAGAGCGCGGGCCCCTCCCTTTGTAATCGGCCAGTCATCCAACTCTCTTCAATAGTGAAAT
Source organism: Chloroflexota bacterium (assembly GCA_028875055.1). Taxonomy (GTDB): domain Bacteria; phylum Chloroflexota; class Dehalococcoidia; order Lucifugimonadales; family UBA3495; genus Bin22. The sequence goes on along the minus strand of JAPPGG010000028.1, from coordinate 435 downwards.
GGTGAGACTCTGGCCTATGAAGGTAAAGGGAACTATCCGGAGGTCAAGCCTGACTAGCGGCCGACGTCGTAACTGTTCAGAGTTGGGGGGAATGCCCTCACCCCCGGCCCCTCTCCCATAGGGAGAGGGGTGATCATCTCTGATGGTGGATTCATCCCAGTCAATTGGCTCTGTATTTGGTAACCCATCCGGCCGCGCCTCTCGTAAGGAGAATATTTCTTCCCTCTCCCTCAGTAAGAGGGACAGGGGTGAGGGGGACACACCAACTCTGAACAGCTACCCGACGTCGGGCCCATTTGACAATTTCCTGATACTTTTTGGGTACGCTGGTCGATGCCCTGCGACTGGGGGAAACCGGTTGCCTATCCCGGACCTGTGACCCGGGTGTCCGTCAAGATTTTGGTAGAGCAACTGGATAGGGGCAGATATCGAAAG
>JAPPGG010000049.1 GCA_028875055.1 Chloroflexota bacterium | reverse complement strand
AGATGGTTCACCGGTCAGACCTGGTGGTGGCGTGACACCTTGAGTTAGTCCATAGAATCGACACTGACCCCGGCACAATGCCGATGGTGGGACATTCCACGGCCCCGGCATCAGTTGGGGATGGGTTGGCAAGCCAAACGAACAGGCCCGCCCCTGCCGCCACTACCAGCGCGATAAACAGACCAAGTCCCCTTGGCATCAAACACCCCCTAAACAAAAAACGGTGGATAGCCAATCGCACTTGCCTTAAATTTGCCGGCCGAAAGTTACGCCTGGGTTACTCGACAAAGCAGGGAATGTACCGGAGAGGGCAAAAAACGCGGATGTCAGGCGGCCATGCGGAGAATGCCGTACATGTGGAGATAGAGTTTGCTGGCGCCCTTGACCAGGGGCCATAGCTGCAGGTCTGCGCCGGGGCGGACGTGCTCGAAGATTTCCGTTTCGGTGTAGCGCATATCCTGGCGGCCCTGGCTTTGCAGGGTCTCCACCAGGCGACGGGATTCCCCCACTGGAATCAGGGGGTCTCCCACATCATGCATTATGAGCAGCCGGTTCTCAAAGTTGTTGATGTGGTTGCTGGGGGATATGCCATCCAGTTCTTCCAGAAAGTCGGCTGGCATCTGGTTTAGCAGTTCGCCAGCCTCTTCCGGCGATGTGCCGTCCAGCAGCAGGCGGGAGATATTGGCCGCGCCATCCAACCCGTCCAGTTCCGCCTGGCCAACCTCCGCATTTTCAACGAAGCGGCGGGTCAGGATGTTCCGCTCGGCTTCCGTTGGCGCCACTTCGATAAGCTCGTTGGTGAAGACCCGGCGGGTCAGCTTGTCCACGTCCCAGTGCTCCACCGTGTCGCCGGAGCGCTTGGTGCTGCTGGCAATCTGGACGAAGAAGTCCCGGGCGTCGTAGTAGGCCCCGAAGGCATTGATGAAGGCCACGTCATCGCGGATTCTGGGGTCCGAGGCGGCCACCATAACGAAGGAGCCCCCCACGGAAAACCCCGCCATGCCGAGGCGGTCCGGGTCCACGTAGTCCAGGGAACGCAGGTGCTGGAAGGCCAGTACCAGGTTCTCAATCTCGGCGGGGTCCACGTTATTTTGCAGGCCCATGGTTGGCGACCAGCTGAACATGGGAACATAGCCGGCCCGCGCCAGGGCCTGGCCGAAGTTCACCACGTCGGCGTCATCCCGTCCCGCCGCGTTGGCCCCCAGGAACACCAGCAACGCCGCCCGCCGCTTCCCGTCCGGGATGTAATAGACGTCGGCCTCGCCAAGCCCGTCGGGACGTTCGTAGGTGATTTCTTCCCGCACCGGAGTCTGGGTAAACCAGACCTGGGGCTTTACGGGGACGTTCAGCACCTGGGTTACGAAAAGGGCCGTATGGAAGCCGGTCGGCAGCTGGGGAAAGACGGTAGCCAGCGACACCACGGTTACCAGCAGGACCCCCACCAGTATGTATATACGGTAGGTAAGCCTGCCGATGAACTTGGCGAAAGCTGAGCAAATACGCTTGAACATTGTTGAGAAATTAAACCGCAGGGGCGGGTTTCAAACCGCCCCTGCCATTCTACAGTCCTTTAGCGGGCGATGTGCCTGCTGCCGGCCGGATAACCAGAGAACCCCCGGGACTTTATTTCACGGGCTCCTTGGTCATCAGCAGGTGGCGGGCGTCGGCTATAAGGTCCTCGTCGGACCGGGTCAGGTCAATGGGGTCGCCGTGGGGCTGGGGGACGGGAAAGCCGGTGCGGTAATACAGTTCCACCCGGTTGCCTTCCGGATCGAAGAAATACATGCCAAAAGCATTGCCGTGGCTGACAATGCGCTCGATGGTGATATTCTCGGCTTCCAGGGCTTCCTTGTACTCACGCATATCCTGGATGGTGGGCACCTTGAAGGAAATCTGCTGGATGGTTTTGGTCTCGTCGTTGGCTTCGCGACCCTTCATAATTACGAATTCGTGGTGTTCGGACACGGGATCGGAAGACATGAAGCACATGCCCCGCTCCATGTTCTCGTCGGCAATCTGCAGGCCGATAACGCGGTTGTAGAAGTCGCGCTGCTTCATAAAGTCGTCGGCATAAATGCCCACGTGGCCCAGTCCGGTGGTTTGTGGCATGGTGTTGTACCTCCGAAAATTGCTTCTGCCTGTGGTTTCCAGTCTATTGTACCAAGCGGGCTATGCCGAATGCTACCGCAGTCATAAACGCCATCCCCGAAAGCATAAATCCGACGAACCAGCGGGTCTGATTGGCGAATCTCTGCTCCACCAAAGCCTGCAACTCGGCAATCTTTGTCTCTAATTGAGCGACCTGCGTCTCTACCTTGGCCACATCTTCCTTGGTTGCCAAGTGCTCGTATGTGCCTTCGAGCCGGCTCAGTCGTTCTTCTGTGGATGAATTCGTAGTGGTCATTGGTGTGCCTCGGGGGATGCTGGTGCAGGCAGGCGAATTCTGGAAGATGTTTGCACATTGACTGCAATTGGAGCCCGTGGGCAGGATATAGCTACGCGAGAGTTAGCTAGGGATTCACGGACAGCCTCTCTGCATCCTCTATGTACTGTGCCGTCTCGCGGATGGTGGCACTGATCACGTCTTCAGGTTCACAGTGGCCATCGTAGAAGCAGCCGGAGTGAAGCTCGGAGATGCAGATGGCGTAGCGGGTCCGCAGGGACTGGAATCGCTCGTCCTCCCTGGCAAGGGAACGCAGGCCGCCCGAGGTTTGCGAGGTTGTCTGCGGGTCTCGTCCAGTACGGGAAAGTATCAGGGCATCGGTGGCTCGCTTGGTGGCGCACCAGGCCTTTTCGGCGGCGTCCCGAATATCCCCTTCGGCAAGTTGCTCCATTGCCTGAAGGTGGATATTACGGGCGTCGTCGAAAATCTCTTTAATCTGATTGTTTGTAGTCATGGGACTCCGCCAGAGGTCAATGTCCCCCGATTCTACCTGATCAGGCGAAAAAGGAAATCCCTAGTAACTCGATACTCCTACCCCCGCCCCTTAATCACCCTCAACACCCGTTCCGCCGTTACCGGGAGTTGCATTACGGGGGCGCCTATGGCGTCGTGGACGGCGTTGGCTATGGCGGCGGCCACCGGGGTGTTGCTGCTTTCGCCGATGCCCTTGCTTTCGAAGGGGGCCGGGCCGCCGCCGGGCTCCAGTAGTACCGTCACCAGTTCCGGTATGTCCTTGATGGTGGGTATCTTGTAGTCGCCCAGGCTGAGGGTGCTGATGCGGCCCTCTTCCGTTTCCATCTCCTCCATCAGGGCATATCCCAGGCCCTGGATTACGCCGCCTTCAATCTGGCCCTGGTGGAACAGGGGATTGAGCACCGTACCCACGTCGTGGGCGGTGATGAACTTGTTGACCTTAACTTCGCCTGTCTCGGAGTCCACCTCCACCTCGGCTACCTGGGCGCAGTAGGAGGTGTACTCCGAAGGCGGGGCATTGTAGGTCTTCTGAGCGGACAGGTCCTCCCCCAGGGCGGTTACGGCCTGGGCCGCCACGTCCCTTAGCGGCATGGCCCGGCCTCCTTCGCTGGACTGGAAACGGCCGGCCTGGAGGGTAACCGCATCGGCGGAGCAGCCCATGTACTCGGCGGCCAGGACGGTCAGCTGTTCCTTCAGGTCCTCGGCGGCGCCCAGGGTGGACTGGCCCGAGGTGTAGGTGACGCGGCTTCCCCCTGGCCCCGACTCAAAGGCAACGGCATCCGTGTCCTGGATTACCACTCCCACGTCCTCGATGGGAATGGTCAGGGTCTCGGCCACCATCTGGCGCAGGACGGTGTGGGCCCCGGTGCCCGTGTCCCACAGGGACATCAGCAGGGTAGCTTTTCCGCCGGCGTCCATCTGGACCTCGGCGGTGGAGAGGCCGGAACCGGGGGGTTGGTCGGATATTGATATGCCCCGCCCCACATTCGGACTGGCCTTGGGCTGGTCCCACCCGGCGGCTTCCGCGGCCTGCTGGAGCACTTCTCCGGCCCGTATGTTCTCCCACTCCTCTCCCACCGGGTTGGAGTCGCCGTTCTGCAGAACATTGATCATCCGGAATTCGTAGGGGTCAATGCCCATTTCGCGGGCAATCATGTCCATGTGGGATTCTACGGCAAAGGCCACCTGAGGCTTGGCCGGGGCTCGCATGTGACCGCAGGGAATGTTGTTGGTATAGACCATGTAGCTGTCAATGTGCACGTGGGGTATGCGGTAGGGGCCGCCGCTGTGGTCAGCTCCCCGCAGGTGGACCCGAGGTTTGAACGCCCCGAAGGCCCCGCTGTTGAAGACGCAGCGGGCCTGGCGTGCCCAGATGCGGCCGTCGCTCTTCATGCCGGTCCTGATGGTGATGGTGGCGGGGTGGCGAGGGTTGCCGGCCATGAGTTCCTGCACGTAGTCCATGACCATCTTGACGGGGCGTCCTGACGCCTTTGCCAAGTAGTAGCACAGGGGAATGTCCATGAAGGAACCCTTGCCGCCGAAGTCGCCGCCGATGCTGGTGGGGTTGACCAGAATATTGTCCTGGGGCATTTCCCACACGGCGGACAGTTGTTCCCGCAGCATGAAGGGACCCTTGTTGTTGGCCCAGATCTGCACCCGCGCGTCGTCGCCGATGTCCACCACGCAAGCATGGGGCTCCAGGTAGGCCTGGTGGTGCAACTGGGTGGTAAAGGTGTGCTCGAAAATGAGATCGGACTCGGCGAAGCCCTGCTCTATGTCCCCCTTGTCCCAAACGTTGTGGGCGAAGACGTTGTTGATGCCGGAGGGAGGCTGGGGCAGGCCCGGATAGGACTCCATTCCCTCGTGCAGGGTGGGGGCGTCGCCGGTCATGGCCTCTTCCGGGTCAAAGACGGGTGTCAGGTCTTCGTACTCCACGTCAATGAGCAGCAATGCTTCCTCGGCAATGTCCGGGTCTTCGGCGGCCACGGCGGCCACCTTCTCGCCTACGAACAGCACCTTGTCCCTGGCGAGCACGGGACAGTCTCTCAGCAGCCTGCCCACCCTCCGGTCCGGAATGTCCTGGCCGGTGATGACGGCGTGAACCCCGGGCAACTGGGCGGCCCTGGACGTATCTATGCTGATGATGCGGGCATGGGGCAGGGGACTGCGCAGGACTTTGCCCCAGAGCATTCCCGGAAGAATGACGTCGGAGGTGTAGATGGACTGGCCGGACACCTTCTCCGGTCCTTCGCCACGAACTATGGGCTGCCCAATAACGGAATAGGACGCAACCATGAGTACCTCACACACTTTAATCCACGAGGGGCACGAAATTACACGAAGACGACCTGGTTGGGCCTTCGTGATTCTTCGTGCCCTTCGCGGAGAATCTTAAAGAATCGCCCGCGCAATCTGCTCCATATCGCTGGCGGCGCTGGCGGCCCTGGCGTCGGGAAGCATGACTATGGCGCGGTCAGCCCCGGCCTCCTCCATCTGCTTCAGGGTGTCGGTGTCAGCCGCCACGCCGAAGGCGGTAATCTGGATGGATGCAGGGTCGCGTCCGGCGGCTTCCGCCAGTTCGTCCAGGCTGGCCCGGCCGGCCCTGACCTGCTCCGGCGATGCGTTGGAGGGAATCCAGCCGTCGGCCCACCGGACTATCCGGCGGTAAAGGTTCTCCGCTGCGCCGCCCAGCAGCACCGGCGGGTGGGGCTTCTGCACGGGTTTGGGATTGCAGTAAACCGGGGGAAAGTCCACGTAGTTGCCGTGGAACTCGGCCTGTTCCTTGGTCCAAAGCTCCTTCATAGCCAGGATGTTCTCCCGGGTCTGGCTCCAGCGGTGGTCGAAGTCGCCGCCCATGATCGTGGTCTCTTCCCGGTGCCAGCCTGCGCCGACGCCCAGGGTAAAGCGGCCATTGGAGTAATGGTCCAGGGTGGCTATCACCTTGGCCAGCATCAGCGGGTTGCGCTCGGGAATAAGGCTGATGCTGGTGCCCAGCCCGATTTTGCTGGTTACCGCCGAGGCGCGGCAGAGGGCCATGTAGGGGTCAACCATGTCGTACATGTATGGGGGAACCGAGCCGTCCGGCGTTCCACGATATCTGCTGGTGGTTGTCACCGGCATTACCGGATGTTCCGGCATCCACATGGATTCGAAGCCCGCTGCCTCGGCTCTCTGGGCCAGTTCTGCAATGTCGAGGGCCTGGGCGTTAACAGGCAGGAACACTCCGATCTGCATCGCTATCCTCCGTATGAAATTGAATGGGGAGATGATAGCATAGCTACAAGGAAGTGGTCGATAAAGGGCAAAACGCTGACCACTTCCGGATGGCGAATGTTCAATCTTCTCATCGCACCAATTCGAGAATTGAGCCGCGGTTGCCTCTTCGGGGCGGGCTGTCTGATTGGGGTGTTAGTGGCGCTGCTTGTGGTCGGCCTGTTCTTCAGCCTTTTCGAGAATTGGGTGGTTTACCTGGTGGAACGGCTGAGGGATGCGCTTTAGGGCTGTAGTCGGCCAGCTCCTTCATCTTGCCGTCTTGGGCCGGGCCTCGACCCATCAGGGAGCCTGCTCTTCCAGCAGGCGCGCCACCTCCTCAATTACACCGCTGGTGTCCCTTGACGAGTCCACATCAAAGTGGGGCGCGTTCACCGGTTCCTGGCCCGGGTACAGGCGGCAATAGATTCTCCAGTCGGCGTCGGAGTAGCTGTCGCTGGTCTGGCCCCCGGAACGCCGGGCCAGTCGCTGGCGTACCAGCTGCGGGGGCGCGTCAAACTGGACCAGGACCAGGGGCGCTCCAACCCGGGTCGCGATGTCGCGCAGCGGGTCCCGCGCCCTTGCCGTCAGATTGGTGGCGTCAAAAACCACCGGAAATCCCTCTTCCAGCAGGGTCTCCAGGAGCTGGTGCGCCGCCCGGAACACCCGCGCGTGTTCCTGCCTGGTGTAGCGGGGCTGCGGTACCAGGGTCTTGCGCATGCGGTCGCTGCCCAGAACCACGCAGGGCGTCCGCTGTTTCAGCGCGGCGGCGAAGTGGGACTTTCCGGTCCCGGGGAGGCCGCAAAGGGCTACCAGCGCAGCCCGACCGGGGGCAGGACTGACCTGCTGCAATTCATTGCCAAGAGCCTTCCGCAACGCCGCGGCGTCGCCGCGTACCGAGGCCTCTACAAAATTTGGACCGTCATTCACTCGGGCCGCCCCCGGGACCGGAAATTCAAAAAGACAGGCTCTGGACGTGAATTTCAGCGGGGCAGGTTTTCTAACCTGCCCCTGAAACCGCCATCGGTTGCAAATGCGGCGGGCGAAAACGCTCGCAGTTTACCTGTTCCCTCGTGCTCCCTATCTGCCGACCAGGTGCACGGTGGTGTGCAACACTTGCTGCATCATCCTGAGGCTGGAGGCCAGCGGCTTTCTCAGCGCCGGAGCCAGCATGATGACTATCAGGGCGACGATTGTCAGCCGGACTGCGGTTGGGTGGTAATTCACCAGCAGCATGGCGCAGGCGCCCGTTACCAGTATGGCGGCGGATACAAGGAATTGCCCAATCCTGGCGTGCCGACGGCCGAATTTCATGTAGGCCGCGGTGACTGTAGCCATGGAAAGGAACGCAACAATCCACGAGGCCCCCGGCAGCCCCAGCAACGCCATGGGCGGTTGCCAGGATGGATCTGACCACTGCGCCACCAGCACCCACGCGGTTAGCCCCAGGAGAGGCAGGCCGGAAAGGGCCACCAGCAGCCAGTCGTGTCCCACCTTTCCCCGAACAACCCGCGTTACGACCCACAGGGCGACCGCTACGTATCCGCCGAATAGCGCGACCAGCGTCAGGCTTGCGGGGTAGGAAGTCTGGGCCATCAGGTTCTGGAACGACTTGCCCGGGCCAATCACCAGCATCAACAGAACAACCGCCGGCGCAGCCACGGAGACGCCCAGCCAGGAATAAGACCAGATGCCGGGAAATCCTCTCCGCCAGTTCAGCCAGGTTACTATCCCCACGAAGCCAAGGGTCAGGACCACCGCCGCAATGTTGTCGCACAGGCCCAGGGCTACCAGACCTGCGAGCAGGAAATGGGGAATAACGACCAGTCCCAGTTCCTTGCGACCTACAACGGTATGCACGTCCTGCATGAGCCCGGCCAGGGTAGCGGGGTCCCCCATCTGCTCGGCGGCCAGGCTCTTTGCGGTCTCCTGCCGGACGCCCAGGTCAATCAGTTCGTTGGTCTTGTCTTCCAGGTGGTCTTCCAGTTCGGAAATTATTTCTTTTTTCCTGGCTGGCTGTAGTCGGATATTACGGGATAGAGCACTAACATATTTGTCAGAATCTGCCACTTTCTGTTGTCCTCGGAATACTACCTTATCCTTCCGGTTGAACCGTTGAACGGGCAATTACGGAGTTCATCGCCCGACTGAACCGCTGCCACTCCGCCTGACGGTCAGAGAGTACAAAACGGCCCTTCAGGGTGATGTAGTAATAACGCCGTCGCATCCCTCCGGGGGTATTCTGCCAACGCCCTTCGATCAGCCCCTCTCGCTCCATGCGGTGCAGGGCGGGGTAGAGCGTTCCTTCCTTGAAATCAAAATAGCCGCTGCTTCTCGAATTGATCTCTTTGACAATCTGGTAACCGTACATCGGCTCCAAAAGGAGAAGAGACAAGAGCAGGGTTTCGGTATTCCCCTTGAGCATTTCCTGTTGGCTCATAATCTCTCAAGTCCATTTGGGTTCTCGCCGGCGCCACACTGCGCCAATTTACCTACAAACCTGAAATATGTCCGGCGCAATGTCCAGCGAGACCCCGGTTAAAGTTGAATGATACCAGTCCGGGAATTGGCTGAGAGGCAGGTCCCAGGGTTGGGGCAGTGAGCGGCCTGGGTATGAAGTCTGATTCACTCACCTGAACTGCTTCATCGGTTCCCGAAGATTCAAAACTCCGTTTTAGGTTGTCGCTCTTCCCAAGGACTTGGGCCGGTTCATCGCCAGTTTCCAAAGCACCGGTAAGGCGACCAGTCCAAAGTAGGCCAGGAACACCATTGCCGCGTTGGGCAGATTGAAGCCGGGGGGCAGGGCAATGGCGGTTACGACACCCAGGGTCACAGCGCTAACCAGCAGCAAACCTACTTTCAGCGCCCTCCGGCCCAGCTTCAGGTAGAGGCCGGTAATCACCGCCAGGCCCACGAATATACCCATATCCAGGTAGTCCACCGCCCCCAGCATCTCCAGGTGTATTCCCATGTAAACTTCGTAGGAATGGTAAAAGAGGACCCACGAGCCGAACACGGGCACGGGAAGGGCTGCGAATGAGACCAGCAGCCAGTCTCTCCTTACCATTTCCCGGGCCAGCTTCAGGAGGCTGTACATGGCAAAGGGAGCGCAGGCTATGAGCACGATAATCATGGGGTCGAATACGGGCAGACTCTGTCCCGTCAAGAGCATCCAGGCGCCATACCCTATGGCATGGATGGCGATAAGGAATGAAATGACCGGTGCGACTATGACGTATCCCAGCCAGGAATAGGACCACTTGCTGGGATTTCCCTTCCGCCAGTCGTACCAGGTCACGGCGGCAATGGCGCCGAGGGCCAGGGCGATTACGAAATAATTGCAGCAGAACTTGAACAGAAACAGTCCGCACACCATGAGATGAGGCAGCGCAGCCAATACCACATCCGACCACCCTGCGTAGCCATATACCAGGCGCATGCGCCTGGCTATGTCTGAAGGGTCTCCCAGATGCTGTACCGCCAGAACTCTGGCGGTCTGGCCGTCAACTCCCTGGGCTTCAAGGTCTTTGACCTTGTCGTTCAGGTGGGTTTCAAGCTCGTCGATGATTTCCTGTGCTTCGGCGGGCCCCAGGCCAAGCCGGTCCTTGAATGCAGCCAGATAACTCTCAAAATCACCCAAAACAATCAATCCGTGTGGGCCCCGCCGGTGGGGCCTGCTTTCAGCGCTCCTTAACTTGGCGCGCCAGGCTCAATCCCTTGCTTTGCCGCCCCCGCATTACTGGCTCATCGGGCAATTTACCAGTCTTGAATCCGCTGGCAGCTGGGGAAAGTTAGTCGCAAGAAGTTACCTTCCCGTGCCAGGTATCGGGTTCCATTGCCGGGCAGCATCACCTGTTCATATACCCCCCTATATAACTTAAAATCTGTCGTTTGGCAATGTCCTGCATTGCAACCGGCTGCTGCAGGCACTCGCTTCTTGAAGGCTTCGCATCCCCGGGGACCAGCGTACTTGTGACTGCAGAGCGTATTCTCGGACGGGTTTGGGGTCCGGCCCTGAAGCGCCTTCAAGACTTGCCAGGGAACTCTCTCAGTCGCGGGTAAATGCTCGGCCGGCATAGCAGCCTTACGGGTTTCGCGGGACTGCATACGGTGGCAACGAAGAAATGGAACTGAGAGGCTCCATATACCTATTATCGCAACACTATAATCGGCCGTCAATATATAAAAATCGACTATACTATTGCATTCCGAGGGTGCTTTCCCTGCCGAATTCCTTGCGCACGACACCAGGCAAGCCCGCTGCCTCCGCGCAGTCAAAGGCCGACGACCTCATATCCCCGCCCTCCGGGTCGGCTGAAATGTCTGCCGACGGGGCCCCTCTCCGGCCCAACGGACGGTCGCCCCAGGGAACGTCGGGCAACTTCTGCTCCCGCCTTACTTCGTTGATGGTAAGCGCTCCCCGGTCCAGCAGCTGCACCTGTCGGGCGACCCTGCTGTTCTCGTCTTCGCGCATGGCTTCTATGGAGGTCAGGTCGAATTCCAGGTAAATGTCGGGAAACCCCAGCCTGGGCATCAGCATCCGGTTCAGGTGCTCCTCGAGAAAATGGATTTCCGGGGCTATGGTATTTCGCCAGAAAATTCGCTCTGCTGCGTTAATGTTGGCGAAGGTGGCTCGTTCCAGGTCGGCCAGAAGTGGCTTGGGCACGCCGTAGGCCCGGCTGACCTCTTCCAGGCTCCAGCGCAGGCCCCGTATAAAGTCCATATCCCTGTGGCTCAAACCCAGGGTGTGGATGTCCTTCACAAAATTGGCGATGGCGGGACGGTGGGCGTTGTGGGGTCCCTGGAAGCGGGCGTCCCAGCGGTTGTAGAATTCCTCCACCTCCCGGTCCGTGAGTTGGGAGTCCGTCAGCAGGACAAAGTCGGGCTGCGCCGAATTGCGCAGGAAGTTGCGGTTGAACCGCAGGCCGTCTCGGCCCATGTCCACGGAAAGGCGGGCCGGCGCCAGGGGAGACAGGCCGGCAAACTCCTCCATGGGGTTGAAGTACCGGAGCCATACCACTTCATCCGCCGCGTAGGCCACGGGTGTGCCCCCCTGGCCCCGATACACAAACCCCCGGATGTAGTTGCGCCGGTCGGGCAGCACGGACACTCGGTCCGGGCGCAGCGGCCAGATTTCCCGACGACCGTTTTCGTCCCGTTCCAGGGCCCAGAAAGCCTGCCCCCAGAGGTTCAGGTAAATCTCCGTCGCCTGCCACAGGTCTCCTTGGGTGTACCAGGGATTGACCCGGTCCAGCAGTTGACGGGCCGGATGCTCGGGCCCTACCAGCTGCCTGGAGCCATCGGAAGTAGTCCGGTAAAGGTGCACCGCCGGCCGGCTGACGGCATCGGCCCGCAGTTTGATGGCAGCGTAAACCGACACCGAAGAAGCGTAGTAGTTACCGTACTCCGGGTTGGCCCAGCCCGCTCCCCTTCCGAAAGTCTCTGTCATGGGATCCAGGTCGGCGTTTCCGGCGCGATTGCGCCTTTGCACCAGGTTCCCGGAAGGGTTGCGGCGAGCCGTTTCCCCGTGAGCGCCGTCAGAGCGCCCTCCCCTTCGGGCCCATGGGCCCAGCATGTTCCGCAGGTTGTCTTTGACTGTCTTCACTGTTGTTCACTCCCTCTTGGCAATCTGTTAATTGGGTTCCAGCGTATTTTCCGGGGACAGGCGGCGCGGGAGTATTTTTTCTTCTTCCTGCCCGCGCTGCCTGTCACAATTCCTGGCGACAGCGGGTCACGTCCACAGCCTGGGGCGGCTGAGGGGAATAACGAAAGCCAGCATCAGCGCGTCGGCCCGATCGGGCGAGGCCTCGCCCCTCTTCCGCAGGTCCTCCTTCGATTCCATGAGCAAGCAGCCCTGGCTGTCGTACTTGTAGGTCAGGGCTGCCAGTTCTCCCATTAGCTGCTGGTCCGGAGGTATGGAGATTTCGCCCGTGGCAAACAGCTCCCGCACCCGCCAGAAACCTTCAGACCGCAGGTTGGCGAACACCTTCTTCTCCCGGGCGGGACGGGCCACATTTACGCCGTGCACTCCCAGCCCCAGCTCCCTGAGCCGGTCCACCACGCCCGACCCGATTCCCACCTCGTCCACGCTGGTCTGAATGGGCTGGTGCTCGCGGATGGCGGCCGCCACCAGGCCGGCCACCTGCATCGTGTCCAGCCCGTTGAAGGCCCGGATTTCCTCCACCCGATTTCCCCTCCGGCGCAGGATGATGCTGTGGTCTGACCCGTATCGTGCCACGTCCACGCCAATCACCACGTCTCCTTCGGGGGGACTGGCCAGGGCGCCTGTCGATATTGCCAGTTGAACCTCCTGCCAGCGCTGGACGGCCGCCTCAATGTCGGACAACCGGATCAGGGAATTGTCCGCCAGGTCCGGGAACTGCCCAAGCACCCGCGACCGGTACAGGGGGTTGTCCTCGCCCCAGATGCGACCCCGTTCCTCGACCCACTTACCGGTAGTCAGGCCGGGAATGATTGCCCGCCCCGACTGGACATTGGGGCTGTCCAGGGCGGAAATGGTGATGCAGTGGTGAATGCTCCGTTCCTCGTGAAAGGCCCGCCTGAAAATGCCCGAGGTGGTTGTCGGGTTTCCGATCAACAGCAGCCTGGATCCGGCGGAGGTCATCACCGCTTCCACTGCTTCGTATATGAGGTCGCTGACCCCTTCCGCCTCGTCAACTACCACGAGAAGGTTGGGGCTGTGGAAGCCCTGGAACTGGTCCGCCGAGTCTGCGGAGAGGCCCATGGCATACCGGTCTTCGCCCAGTTCCCAGCGGGTATCCAGCAACTTCCCTCCCAGCTCATCCGCGGCCCTTCGGTGCAGGCTGTGAATCTGCCTCCACAGCAGGTGCCGCACCTGTCTGAAAGTGGGCGCGGTGGTGAGCACAACGGCGGGGTCGTGGGTGTGCAGGAACCACAGAACGGCCGCCGCTGCGCTGAATCCCTTGCCCAGCCCGTTCCCCGACTTGACGGCAACCCGCGAATGCTCCGCCAGGGCGGTCAGGACCTCTTCCTGCTTGGCCCACAGCTCAACCCGCAGCACCCGCTGGGCGAAGTCCACCGGAGAGATGACCGGAGCTTCCCCAGCTTCAGCATTCGTTCCCCAGTCCCTCATGGAGATTCAGGCCCCGAGACTGGCAGACGATTACCGGGACTGGCCCCTGCCTGGTTTCGGAAACCGGGCCGGCTCCCCTCTGGCCCCGGCGGGACGGCGTTCGGCGCACCGGGACTGAACAGGAACCCGCACTCCAGGCAGCGCAGCACGGGGTTGTCCGAGGGGTGCATGACCGCCAGGCGAATCAAGCGATCCGACATGCAACGACGACAAACCAAATGAGTACCTCCCAACCATTGCTTTCCCCAATGGGAAAGACCGACCCATAACCCAGGCCGGTCTCGACAATATTTACGCTAGATATCGGCCATCCAAGCCGTCAACGGCCCCTCTGTCACTCCACGGAATGAGGAGAAGGGCAACCCTCTAATGCATCCCTGTTTCTCAGGGGTCCCAACAGGAATGAAGGTAGTAAGAACCCCCTGTGCTATACTCAACGCAGGCGCTTGCGTGAAAGCTTTGCCGAGGTTGACGCCTTCCAATCGGGCCCTTCCAGGAAGGAAAGCATGCGGCCTTCCGGCGCGGTGTTCATTGGTGAGCGATATGGCTGCCCCTGGGCAATTCATCTGATCTCCTGACAGTTTCGAGGTTGCATCCGTGGTTCACCCGACGGAAGCCCCGGGCCAGGGACCCGTTACCGGCATAATTCTTGCCGGTGGCCGCAGCCGAAGACTGGGCCGGGACAAGGCGGTGGAGCCTTTCGGCGGCCAGCCCCTCATCCGTCGTGTGATTGAGCGGGTAGCTCCCTTGACCAGCGAAATAGTGGTGGTGGTTGCCGACAACGCCCGCGGAGCATCCCTGCCGCTGGACTCCGACCACCGGATAGCCGTGGACATCTTTCCGGAAGGCGGGTCGCTGGGCGGCATATTTTCCGGACTCGCCGCAGCCGAAAACTCATGGGGCCTGGTGGTGGCCTGTGATATGCCCTTCCTCAACCGGAGCCTGCTGCAGCACATGCTGGCCCAGCGCGAAGGCTGGGATGCCGTGGTTCCCCAGCCAGGCTCCTACCCCGAACCAACCCACGCCCTCTATTCCAAGGGCTGTCTTCCCAGCATGGAAGCCAGGCTGCGGGCCAATGACCTCAAGATATCCGGATTCTTCGATCAGGTGAGGGTCAAATACCTGGCGCAGGGCGAAATCGAGCGCTTCGACCCCGCACTGCACAGTTTCTTCAACGTCAACTCTCCCGAGGACCTGGAACAGGCCCGGGAACTGGCGGTCGGCGAACAATGACCAGCTCCGCCGCGACTATAAGCATCACTGTCGAACTGTTCGGCTCCCCCCGCATTCTGGGCGGAGCGAAAGACGTCGAACTGGCAGTGCCGGCCCCAGTCAGCCGCGAGAACCTGATTGCGGCCCTGGCAGAACGGTGTCCCTCCCTGGTGGGACACGGTCTGAGGGATGACCTGACCAATCTGGAAGAAGGGTACGTCTTCAACCGCAATGGCCTGGCCTTTGTTGGCGACGGTGAATTTACTGTTGAGGACGGGGACTTCCTCCTGTTGATTTCCAGCCAGGCCGGGGGGTGAGCCGCAAGTGGCGGCGACAGTTTTCTTCCCTTTCCGGCACTGGCTTCGCCGGTGACTTTGGGAAACCGAAATCAGCCATTTTCCAGCTTCCATTCCTGATTCACAAAAGGCTTATGTACGGCTATCACGGCAAAGCGCTAGTAGTGGATTTGACCAGCCGCACCCACCGATGGGATGCGATAGCGCCGGATGACCTCCGCAAGTTCATCGGCGGCATTGGCCTGGGCACATTCCTCCTTTACCGCTACTGCCCTCCCGGGGCCGACCCTCTCGGGCCCGAAAATCCCCTTCTGTTTGTCGGCAGCCCCCTGGTGGGCACACGCCTGACCACCTCCAGCAAGTTCGCCGTATTGACCAAGTCGCCCCTGACGGGCTTCATAGCCGACTCCCTGTCCTCCAGCCACCTGGCCACTGAACTTAAGAAGTGCTGCGGCGACGCCCTCATCATTACGGGTCGGGCTGCCACTCCTACCTTGCTGCGCATCGAAGGTGACGCTCTTGAGCCGGAGCAGGTGTCCGTCGAATTCGAAGACGCCACCGAACTGGTTGGTATGGGGGCCGCCGAAAAGGAAGCTACAGTTAAGAAGAAATTGGGCGACACGCGCTATCGCGTAGCCTGCATCGGCCCTGCCGGCGAGGCCCAGGTCAAGTTTGCTTCCATCAGCAACGACGGCGGACGCCAGGCGGGGCGCTGCGGGCTGGGGGCGGTAATGGGTTCCAAGAACTTGCTGGCAGTGGCCCTGCGCGGCTATTTGCCGGTGGAAGTTGCCGAACCCGACACGGTGCGCAGTTTTGGTCGCGATCTCAGCCGCCGCAGCCTGGGCGCCGCCACTGAGAAATACCGGAACCTGGGTACCATGGCCAACGTGGCTGTTTTCAACCGCCTGGGCGCTCTCCCCACTCGCAACTTCCGCGAGTCCACCTTCGAAGGCGCGGACCGCGTCAGCGGCGAGGAGCTGCACCAAAACCACCTTCACCGGAACGCCGGCTGCGCCAACTGCACCATCGGTTGTGAGCGCATCCTGGTGACCAGCGACCAGCGGAACAAGAAGGAAAAGAGCAAGGGCGGCGCCCGAATGGAATACGAGAGCCTGTTCGCTCTTGGCCCGCTGTGCGGAATTTCCGATCCCGATATCGTGATTCGCGCCGCCGCCCTCTGCGACGACCTGGGGATGGATACCATCAGCGCCGGCGCCACCGTGGCATGGGCCATGGAGTGCTACGAACGGGGCCTGTTGACCAGGGCAGACTGCGGTGGAATCGAATTGCGTTTCGGCAACGGTGCCGCGCTGCTGCAGGTGCTGGAAGACATCGGTCATCGCCGAGGCATCGGCAACCTGCTGGCCGAGGGAAGCCGGGCTGCCGCCGCCCATGTCGGCCGGGATTCGGCAAACTGGGCCATGCACGTAAAGGGTCTGGAAATGCCTGGCTACGAACCCCGCAGCCTCAAGACCATGGCCCTTGGGCTGGCGATAACCCCCCGGGGCGCCTGCCATAACCGCTCATCGGCCTACGAAGCAGATTTCTCAAACCGGGTGGACCGGCTTTCCGTTGACGAGGGCCGCGGAAAGATTGCTGCGGAGAGTGAAGACTTTGAAGCGGTGCTGGACTCCCTGATCTGGTGCAAGTTCCTGCGCAAGGCCTTTCACGACTTCTACCAGGAATCTGCCCAGGTGTACACCATGGTAACGGGGTGGCAAATGACTGCGGACGAACTGCGAAGGTCCGGCCAACGCATATCCAACCTGAAAAAGCTGTTCAACATCCGCGAGGGCTGGACTCGCGTTGACGATACCCTGCCCCCGCGAACCCTGGAGGAACCGCTGCCCAATGGGGTGGCCGCCGGCGTGGGCCTGTCCCGGGAAGATCTGGATTTCATGATTGAAGGCTACTACCGGGCCAGGGGCTGGACGCCTGACGGACTGATACCGGCGGGAAAGCTGGCGGACCTGGGGCTGGAGGAGCTGGCGGCCCATAAGGGCGCTGGAAGATAGGCAAACTACCTTGCGTACCGCTGTAATGCGGGCGGAGTGCCCTTTAGGGTAAAATCTCCCTGAAACAGTTCATCATCAGGAGCTCCCCCCAAGTGGAAGCAGCGGAAATCACAGCCACAGCCGGTCTGGTAGCCGTCATTATTGCGGCCATCGGCCTTGCCGCCACCGCAATATACCGCATTGGTAAGCTCACTGAAGCTACCAACCGACTGCCCAATGAAATGCAGGGCGAATTCCAGAGCATCCGCGTTGAGATTCAGCGCATTTACGACCGAATTGAACAGAATGAACACCTCACCGATCAACGCTTTCGCAGGAACGAAGAACTGATCCGGCACAACGAGGAACTCATTCGTTCCGAGGGTGAAAGAACCCGCGAGCAGATCAGGAACCTTCACCAGGCCATAATGTCCCATTCCCACGATGAGGACGGAAGCGTCATCTTCAGAATCCCTCCCCCTGAGCCTGACGAGCAATAGCCGGTAAATGCGGGCGCTGGCCGGGAACACCGGCGAGGCGTCCGTGTTCGAGCGATATGGAAAGGGAAAAACTCAGGCCCATTCTCCGCCAAAAATTCCCCCCGCAGCGCACCTACCTGCTGCCCGCCCTTCACTTTCTCCAGGAAGAGTTGGGGTACCTGCCGGAGTGGGCCCTACAGGTGGTCGCATGGCACCTGCGCACACCCGCCAGCGTCGTTTACGGCGCCGCCACCAGCTACACCGAGCTACGCATTCAGCAGCCCAACTGGCACCTCCTGCGTGTGTGCACGGGACTTAGCTGCTGGCACGGAGGGGGCCGGGAATTGCTTTCCCAGTTGAGAGACAAGCTGAACGCGGTTTCCGGTGAAGCCAATACTGAATGCCCGGTAACCCTGGAGGAAACCCCCTGCGCCTACCGCTGCCCCCTGGCTCCCCTGGTTGAAGTTGACGGCGTCTGGCAGGGCAGGGAACTGGCCTCCCAGACCCTGGAACAGTTGGGCGGATGGCTGCGGGAATGACCTTCGAAGAAATCCTCAACGATGCCCGAAAGCGTCGGGCCGCCTCTGACGCGACCGGGACTCGCGTCACAGTCCAGGTCGGCCAGTGCAGCCAGGCAGTGGGCGCTGACGCGGTGGCGGACGCAATGCGAGAAGCGCTGGCCTGCCGAGACGACTGCTACCTCGTGGTGTCCGGATGTGATGGAGCCTGTTTCGCCGCGCCCCAGGTAGTGGTCCAGGAATCCCGGGGCGCCACCCGCTATTACAGCAGGGTTGCCGCCTCCGACGTTCCAGCCATCGCCGCTGACATTGGAGCCGGACATGGCCAGCGGCCGTCCGCCGAACTGGAATCATTCTTCACTCCCCAGCACCTCCAGGTATTGTCCTGGTGCGGCCAGCTGGACCCCGCCGACGTTGACGAATACGTGGGTGTTGGAGGCTACGCCAGCCTGGCCGACGCCCTCTCCCACACCCCGCAGGAGGTCATTGACCAGGTGCTTGAGTCGGGCCTGCAGGGGAGGGGCGGCGCCTACTTCCCGCCGGCCCGCAAGTGGCAGGGCGCCCGCGCCTTTCCCGAACCCCGTTTCCTGGTAGTCAATGCCGAGGAGGGCGAACCAGGCCTTTTCAAAGACCGCCACATCATGGAGGGGCTTCCCCACCGCCTGATTGAAGGAGCGCTGATCGCTTCCTACGCCACCGGCGCGTCCCGCTGTTTCATCTACATCAACGCCGAAGCCCACCTTTCTGCCGAACGAGTAGAAGCTGCGCTGGAACAGGCTCGCAGCCATAACCTGGTGGGTGAAGACATCCTGCAGTCCGGATTTCACTGCGAAGTGGAATTGAGGAGGGGCGCCGGCGGCTACGTATGCGGCGAAGAGACCACCCTGCTGAACACCATCGAAGGCCGGCGTCGTGAACCCCGGCTGCGCCCGCCATTCCCCGTGGAATCGGGCCTGTTCCGCCGGCCCACGGTTATAAACAACGTGGAAACCCTGGCCAACCTCCCTTACGTGCTGCAGCGGGGGCCAGGCCGCTACGGCCAAGTGGGAATGGAATCATCTCCCGGCACGAAGCTCGTGTGCCTCAGCGGCGCGGTAAAGAGGCCTGGCCTGGCCGAAGTTCCCATGGGCTCTTCCCTGCGGCAGGTAATTTACGACATCGGTGGCGGCCCCCCCGAGGGCAAGGACATTGGCGTGGTGGCCGTGGGCGGTCCCTCCAGCGGCCTTCTCCCGCCCTCTGAGCTGGACCTGGAACTGAAGCCGGGAATGCTCCACTCTTCCGGCGTGGTTATGGGTGCGGGCGGAATAATGGTGTTGGACTCGTCGGCCTCAGCCATTGAAGTCGCCCGCCGTCTCGCTGCCTACAACGCCGCCGAGTCCTGTGGAAAATGCACCCCCTGTCGCGAAGGGACCCCCCGAATCGTGGAAGCTCTGGACCGGCTGGCCTCGGGAAGGGATTCAACCGCTAACGTTGAGCAATTGCGCTACCTGGCAGACATAGTGGGAGGAGCATCTCTCTGCGGGCTGGGACAAATGGCCGGCGGCCCGGTCAACAGCCTGCTGGAGTTCTTCGGGGGAGAATTTGCCTGAAGCCCGTTCGAAACACAAAACGAGCGGCCCCGGCAGCGAATTTACGTAAGACTCGGTTACGTAATTCCTACACTTTCCAGCCACTCATAGGTCTGGGGCGCAAGTCGGCTCCCGGGGGCAAGAATCTCATTGATGCGGGCGAAAGCGTCGAAAGAAACTTGGCAGGAAGTTACAAAACGCTCAATTCCGTGGTCAGCACGGTGCTGGACGTTATGCAGCCACAAAAGGCGACGCCACATAGTTCGCAGATCCAGCGTCGGAAATTGCCGGGCCACCGTTCGCGTGACATAAAGGGTAATTTCCCTCGAGCTACCAGTTGGTATTCTACGCTCTTCTGGAATCATTAGAGAGGAGCCTATATCGACAGCTGCGGTCCACACCTGCATCGCTATGTTACATCTGGTAATCGTAACTTCCAGACTGAGGTCTGTCGGGCAGTCCGGGTTCTGGCGCAACAAACTTCCAGCCGAGTCCAGACGGTTCTGGGAAAGAATGCTGTAAACTAACTGTAGATTGGTTTCAGCTTCCATATTCTGTGGTAATGCGTACTATATCCTGTGCTACCCCAATGTCTAACTCCCATTCAAGAGGGTCTGGATAAATTCCCTCTGCCGCATCTTCGCGCAAGTATTCCATCAATCCATGAGCCGACTCCAGGATAAACAATTGCTTGCTTCGCTCGCTCGTCGACTCCGGTTGTCTCTTTCTGGAGACCTTCTCCCGCAGCTCACGAGTGCCCTTATAAAGTACTGCCACGGCGCCTGCAGGGTCGGTCAGGTATAGCTCGTTGGCTTCCTCAATGAATGCAGGCATGGGTTCAGTGGTCATGGCCTGCTCCTGCCGTTTCGTCTAAATCGAGGTTAAGCAAGGGCAAAGAGGTTGTCAAACTCGGGTTGCGAGGCTCAGGTCTCACCGGTTCGTGTATACTGCCAGCAATCTCGACCTCCCTGCCTGGCAACTTTTCGGGCATACAGCGCAGAAGATTGCCGGAAAGGCAATTATTGGAGCCAATGCCATTGAACGAACAGCAGCAAACGCCTGGCGCCGTGCGCATCGTCGGCATGATTGGCGTCACCCGCGAGGCGGCGGCCACTTCCGGCGCGACCCTCAGCGTTTTTGGCGGGGGCATCAACCCGGGCGCCGAGGTCCCGTCGGGGGTGGACGGCGATTATATCCTGGAGTTCGCCTGGGTCCACGAAGACGCCGGCTTCGACATGGTGCTGACGGGCTATTCCTCCAGCACACCCGACGGCTTCGAGGTAGCCGGTTATGCGGCGGCGCGCACCACTCGCCTGGGTTACCTCATCGCCCACCGTCCCGGGTTTGTGGCCCCCACCCTGGCGGCCCGGAAAGCGGCAACCCTGGACCAGCTCACGGGCGGCCGTATCGCCCTCCACATCATCTCCGGCGGCAGCGACATTGAGCAGGAGCGGGACGGCGACTTTCTGGACCACGACGCCCGCTACCGCCGCACCGACGAGTACATGGAGATTCTCCGCAGGACCTGGATTTCCGGTGAACCCTTCGATTACGAGGGCGAGTTCTACCGGTTGAAGGGAGCCAGCAGCCAGGTCCGCTGTCTCCAGAGGCCTCACCTGCCCCTCTTCTTCGGCGGAGCGTCGGACATTGCCCTGGACGTGGGCAGCCGGCGCGCCGACGTTTTCGCCCTGTGGGGAGAGCCCCGGTCGGCAATTGAGGAGCGGGTGTCCCACATCCGCCAGCTTGCCCGCAAGTGCGGCAGGGACATCCAGTTCAGCCTGTCAGTGAGACCGATCCTGGGCAACACCGAGAATGAGGCGTGGGAAAGGGCCGAGGGTATCCTTCAGCGGGTACAGGAGGCGACCAGGGGAAGCATCGTGCCGGGTCAGCCCGCCCGGCTTCAATCGGAAGGGTCCCGGCGGCTGCTGAAGTTCGCCGCCCAGGGCGACATCCACGATGACCGGCTGTGGATGCCGGTGGCGGCGGCCAGCGGCGCCGCCGGCAGTACCACCTGCCTGGTGGGCACCCCGGGGCAGGTGGCCGAGTCGCTGCTGGCCTACTACGACCTGGGCTGCACCACCTTCATCATCCGGGGATTTGACCCGCTTAACGATGCTCGTGAATACGGCCGGGAACTCATTCCTCGCTTGCGGGAAATGGTCTCCGGCCGCACTTCAAATGTCACCTGATGGCCCGAACGGGACTTGACCGCCAATCGGTTGGCCCCGCGTCTTTGTCAGCTAATCGTCGTCCAGGGCCACCACGATGTAATAGCGGGGTTCGTCGCTGATGACGCGGGTAATGTGGCCCTGCCCCGTCATGTCTTCCGCCAGCAGCACATCGCCGGGTCCCACTTCGCGTTTGGTTCCGTCTCCCACCTCCACCTCTGCCCGGCCGGCCAGGGTGATGGTGTACTGGCGGCGGGGGGCGCAGTGCCACTCCAGTAGGTAGCCAGGCTGGGCGATCCGGATGGTCACTCCGCTGGCCCCCTGCATCGGCGTACCCTCGCCATAGGCGCCTTCGGTATCCACAAAGGACTCGAAGGGCGGGTTCAGGTCTTCCAGGTGAGACTGGCCATCGGCGCCGGTGTAGCATCGTACAAAGTTAGGCATGGTTGCTCCTTACTGGTTTGTTGGCTTGGTTCCGGTGCCCCTATTCTCTATAGGCCGGGGGATGGCGTCAAGACAAAGCTCCGCCCAAGACCTGCCGCCAAAGGGTAAGCAGTTCTCCTGTCAGCATGGCTTGCCCAGATACAAAATGAGTGAAGATGAGCGGATATGGCTGGTGAAACGAGGTTTTTCTGAGGGACGGCTGTCACCGATGCCCGATAACGCCACAATCCCGGGCCTTGCTGCGCGATATATTCCCCGCGTATGGGCAGGTGCTACAATTAGGAAAATCCGATGCAACAGTAAGCCGAAGCACGTTTGCCTGCCATTCGGGGTGCTACAGCCATGACCATCTCCCTTACCATCAACGACCGCACCGTGCAGGTGCCCGACGGTTCTTCCGTTCTTGACGCTGTCAACGCCTCCCAGATCTACCTGTCCCAGCTTTGCAAGGACCCCGACATGAAGGCTATCGGCGCCTGCCGCACCTGCCTGGTCCAGATTGAAGGGATGCGCGGCTTTCCCGCTTCCTGTTCTGTCCCCGCCAGCGACGGCATGGTGGTGCGCACCGATACCCCGGAAGTGGAACGTATCCGCTCCGGGGTCCTGGAACTCACCCTGGCGATGCTGCCGTCCGACAGCCCCACACAGCCGGTGGTAACCTCGGCCATTCGAGGCGAGGGCCAGTACGGCCAGTTGACCCGCGCTGCTGGCCACTACGGGATAGACAGTTCCCGGTGGCAGCCCCGGCCCCGGGAGGTGACGGACGCCAGCAACCCGGTCTTCACCATCGGCATGGAGTCCTGCATCCTCTGCGCCCGCTGTGTCAACGCCTGCCAGGAAGAGCACCAGTTTATCGGCGCCATAGATTTCCTGGGGGCCGGAGAGGGCGGCCGCATCGGGACCTTTATGGACAAGCCCCTGGCCGAGTCCATCTGCACCACTTGCGGCCAGTGCCTGTCCGTCTGTCCCACCGGTGCCATCCAACCCAAGGCCACCATTTCCGGTTCCATTCCTCCCCAACCTGACGACGTCGAATCAGTTGTCCCTCAGGACGCTGTCTCCCCTCTCCCCATGGAGGAGGGGCCGGGGGTGAGGGTCGAAAAGAGCGTTTCCACCACCTGCCCTTACTGCGGGGTCGGCTGCGGCATCAAGATGCAAATCAGCGACAGGGACGAAATAGTGGCGGTGGAGGACGACCCAGACAACCTTTCCAGCGCCGGCATGCTGTGCGTGAAGGGACGCTTCGGAGCCTCCTTCGTCCACCATCCCGACCGACTGACCACGCCCCTGGTTCGCGAGAACGGGGAGCTTCGCGAGGCCACCTGGGACGAAGCCCTTGACCTGGTTGCCGAGAAACTGGTCCACTACCGCGATGACAACTTTGGCACCCTCTGTTCCGCCAAGGCCACCAACGAGGACGGGTACATCCAGCAGAAGTTTGCCCGCCTGCTGATGCAGACCAACAACATCGACCACTGCACCCGCCTGTGCCACTCGCCCTCGGTGGAGGCCATGCTGGCCACCCTGGGCAGCGGCGCCACCAGCAACTCCTACACCGACTACGAGAACGCCGGCTGCCTGGTGGTAATCGGCTGCGACCCCACGTCCAACCATCCCGTGGCCGCCTCCCGCATGCGCCGGGCCGTGGTGGAACGGGGCGCGAAGCTCATTGTAATCAACCCCCGCCGCATAGATATGTGCGACTACGCCGACCTGTGGCTGCGTCCCTTTCCGGGCACCGATGTGGCCCTCATGAACGGCCTGGCCAAGATAATCCTGGACGAGGGGCTGGTGGACGAGGCCTTCGTAGCAGACCGCACCGAGGGTTTCGAGGACTGGAAGCGGGTGGTTGAAAACTATCCTCCCGAACGGGTGGAAGAAATCACCGGCGTTCCCGCCCGGGACCTGCGGCTGGCCGCGCGTATGTACGCCCGTCCGCCACTTCCGGACCAGGTCCCCTTCTCCTCAGGACAGCCCTCCGTCACCCCTCTGGCACGGGATGAGGAGTCGGAATTGAGGACCTACGCCGGCTCCTGCCTGATCTGGGGCATGGGCATAACCCAGCACACCAATGGCACCCCTAACGCCCATGGCCTGCTGAACCTGGCCCTGGTCACGGGGCAACTGGGGCGTCCCGGCAGCGGTGTCTCGCCCCTGCGGGGACAGAACAACGTCCAGGGCTGCGGCGATGCCGGCTGCATTCCCGACAATTTGCCGGGGTACCAGGGCTACCTACAGGAAGTGATGGAGAAGTTTGAGGGTGCCTGGGGCGGTGTACCGTTGCCCGGTATTCGCGGCCTGGTCATCACCCAGATCGTCCAGTCCATCGCCGAGGACTTTGGCGTCAAGGCCATGTACGTCACCGGCGAGAATCCCCTGCTCAGTGAACCGGACCTCAACGAGGCCGCCGAACTCTTCGAGAAGCTGGAGTTCCTGGTGGTGCAGGATATCTTCCTGCATGAGACGGCCCAGATCGCCGACGTGGTGCTGCCGGCCACCAGCTTTGCCGAAAAGGACGGCACCTTTACCAACAGCGAACGCCGGGTGCAGCGCATCCGCAAGGCGGTGGAGCCTCGGGGCCAGAGTCGCCCCGACTGGGAAATTATCTGCGACTTGGGTCGCCGCATCTGCCGCAAGCTGGGCCTGCCCCTGGAAGACCAGTTCACCTACAGCCACCCGTCGGAGATTTTCGACGAAATGGCCCGCCTTACGCCCATTCTCTCGGGGATCAGCTACGATCGCCTGGAAAAGGAAGGCGGCATCCAGTGGCCCTGTCCTGATCCGGACCACCCGGGTACCCCCTACCTGTACGCCGACTCCTTCCCCCGAGGCCCACGGGCCAGATTCATCGGCTACGAGCAGGGCCCCTTGTCCGACGAGCGCCCCAGCCGGCGTTATCCTCTCATCCTGAATACTGGCCGCGTCCTCTACCACTGGCATGGCGGCACCATGACCCGCCGGGTGTCCGGCCTGCTGGCCCGAGCCCCCGATCTCGAGGTTTCCCTCAACCCTTCCGATGGAGAGAAGTTCGGGATTGCCGACGGGGAGACCGTCCGCGTCACCTCCCGCCGGGGCGAACTTACCGGCCGGGCCCTGTTCACCGACCGCATGCGCGCCGGGGAAATCTTCATTCCCTTTGTCAAGCTTTCCGAGTCGGCCGCCAACTTCCTCACCAACTCGGCCCACGATCCCGATACCATGATTCCCGAGTACAAGGTCTGCGCCGTTCGGGTGGAAGCTGCGGAGTAGCGGCAGGTTTGGACTATTTTGTTGCCTACCACGCCGCCGACCAGAAATGGGCCGAGTGGATCGGCGAGCGAATCCAGGAAGCCGGATACACGGTTGAGCTGCAGTCCTACGACTACTGGGCCCGCTCCAGCATGATCCTGGAGATGTTCGCCGTCAGCGCTGTGGCCGACGCCACCATTGCCGTCCTTTCCCCCGATTTCCTTGCCGAAAATCTTGACCGGCCCGAGTGGCAGGCCGCCCACGCCCAGGACCCCACCGGCGCCCTGGGCATCCTTGTTCCCGTGCGGGTCCGGCAGTGTGATGTAGAGGGCACGCTGCCGGGGGTGGAGTACGTTGATTTAGTCGGCCTGGGAAATGGCGCGGCGGCCGATAGGCTGCTGGGACGAGTGCGCGAAGCCCGTTGAACCAGGGCGAAAGCGCGTCACTCCGCTTCCTCTTCCCTCGCCAGCCGCACCCCCAGGGTAATCAGCCATACTACATAGACGATGTACATACTGCGGGCCACGGTGGTTGCCGAATCCATGGCGTCGGCGTTGAAGATGGCCACGATCCATTCCGCCATTCCAACTAGGCCGGCCAGGGCTGCCAGCCAGGTCAAAATTGTGAACACGATACCCCGGGTATCGATAAGAACGCTGAGGGCAAACAGCAGGATACCCAGGCCTACTGCCACCCCGCCGGTCAACAGCAGGGAAGTTCGGATAGCGTAAACGGGCATCCAGGCTTCCTGCGGAGGAAAGGTGCTGGCCAGCGTAATCGTCAGGGACTGCACCCCTAACCACGCTATGACCCCTACGGAGATCAACGCCAGGCCGGCCATGTTCAGCCCGTCACCGCGACTTCCCCGGTGAGCGACATGCACCTCGTAAAGGCCGAATGCCATGAGGGCCAGTCCCAGCATGACAAAACCGGAGGTGATCTTGACCATGACGGCATTGGCCTGCCACACCCCGATGAGACCCACGCTGTCAGACCCGGGTGTAGAGTCGATTAAAAGGCCGCCGGGCTGGATGAGGAACATGATGAAGGCCAAGGCTGGCCCGACTACCAGGGAAATGGCGCCAAGTTTGTTGGTGGACAGCAGGTTCATTTCCGGTCCCCTCCTTTTATCCAAGGATTTTCCCCAATGGCAGGTTGGGGTGGGTAATAGAATCCCTTTCCTCTTGATGGGGGAAGGTTAGGATGGGGGTGATGGCTTGCCAACGTCCCATCCCCCTCACTCTGACCCCCTCCCGCCGGGGGAGAGGGGACTTATTCAGAGGTTTCTTAGTTCCCCGGCATACCCGAAAACTCCGCGGCGGCGGCTTCGGCCATCTCCTGGGGCGTCAAGTCCCTGATGTGGGTGGCCAGGCCCCAGTGATGGCCGTAAGGGTCCCGCACCATACCGTAGCGGTCGCCCCAGAAGGCGTCCATCGGCTCCATCACAGTCTCGCAGCCGGCCGCCAGCGCCCGCTGGTACATACCGTCCACGTCTTCGGTGTAAACATGCAGTGCGACCGTCGTGCCCTTGGCGGTGGCGGGCGACAGGGCGTCGGCGCAAAACTCCGGCGGCATCTCATCGGCCACCATTACGAAGGAATCCCCAACCTGCAGCAGGCCGTGGGCCAGCAGGCCCATACCCGGCATTTCAAACCGGGAAATCTCCACCGCCCCAAAGGCCTTGACGTAAAAGTCCATGGCCTCTCCGGCGTTCTTGATGGTCATGTGGGGAGTTACAGTGCGAAATCCCGGTGGAATAGGAGATACGGTAGTCATCATTTGCTCCTGAATGTTGGGTGCGGCACGCGAGATATCCTGCTCGCCAGCCATTTTATTCGACGTGACCGAAAAATGCCCCTGTCAAATGTCTGCAATCCGGAGAATTATCGCTGGGTAACCGGCAAGCCCCCGGGCAATTGCCGGGGGCTTGAAAGTCTGATGCTGCAAAGCGGCCCGCCTCAGCTGCCTTGCTGGGATTCCTGCTCCAGCCGACGCCGCTCCCGGTTGGTGATGGCCCGCACTGCCTCGTCGGCTCCCATGCGCCCCACCGGCCCGGAGGCGTACATGGCGCCCAGCACCACCCCGCCCCGACCCAGCAGAAACTCCGATGGCTGTATGTAGCCGTCGTGGTCCTCCGACCACCAGGCGCCGATCTTGTCGCCGTCCTCTTTGGTGGCCCCGTACGCGACGGGGAAGCTCAGGCCCTTGCCCGCCACCTCGGTGGCCTGCTCCAAGTTGTCGGTGCTTACGGCGTAAATGGAGGCTTCCAGTCCCTCCAGTTCGGCCTTCTTCTCTTCCCACGCGGCCAACTGCCGCATGCAGTAGGGTCACCAGTGGCCCCGGTAGAACAGCACCGCCGCGTATCGGCCGGTCATGTCCTCGGGTATGCGAATCTGCTGGCCGTCCACGGTATTAAACGTCATTGACGGAAACCGGTCTCCCTGTTGCAGTTTGTCCATGGCTTTGCCTCCTTTGGGGTTTGCCTTGGCTTTAATCGTCGGCGGCTGCGGGCACCGCATCCTGGGCCACGCCCTCGGGCCACCAGGGGTCTTCGTAATCGCTCCAGATGTCCTTGATGTAAGGCATTACCTCTTTGGCGAAGAGTTCCGTGTTCTTCAGGGTCAGTTCTTTGGGCATCGTCCCGATGTGGAGCAGGCACATCAGGTGTCCCACCCGCAGCATTTCAATGGCTTCTGTGAGCTTCCGTCGGACGGTTTCCGCGCTGCCGGCTATCACGTGGCCCTGCTCAACGAAGTCCTCCCACTCCAGTTCCCCTGCCGCCTTCTGCGCCTCCTCGCCAATCTGGGGCCGCACCGACTCCCGTACCGACGCGATAGAGCGGTAGCCCGGGGCCTCCGCAAAGGGAGCGTGAATGCGCAGCATCTTCTGATAGAAATACTTGACGTGGTCCTGGTACTCCTCCTTGGCCGACTCGTCGGTCTCGGAAACGCAGATCAGTTGCAGGAAGCCAAGCCGGTACGGGTTGTCGTCAACGCCCCGCTCGGCCACTCGATGCCAGAACCCATCCACCACCCGCTTGCCCCGCAGGTAGCCAAAGTAGCTCAGGTAGCAATAAACGTAGTCCCGGTCCAGGACCCAGTCCCAGGTCTCCAGGCTGCCGCTGCCGGGGATCCACACCGGCGGGTGGGGCTGCTGCAGGGGTCGGGGCCAGATGCTGACGTACCGCAGTTTGTTGTACTTGCCGTTGAAGATGAAGGGCTCCCGCTCCGACCAGGCTTTCATAATCAGGTCGTGGGCCTCGGTGTGCTTCTCCCGCAAGGTCACCGGAACCTGGCCGTAGGAAAAGGTGGTGTCCATGGAGGTGCCCACGGGGAAGCCGGCAACCAGGCGACCGCCGCTCATCAGGTCCAGCATGGCCATCTCTTCGGCCACCCGCAGCGGCGGTTGGTACAGGGCCAGGCTGTTGCCCAGCACCACCAGGGCGGCCCGGGAGGTGGAGCGGGAAAGGACCGAGGCAATCAGATTGGGCGAGGGCATTATGCCGTAGGCGTTGTTGTGATGCTCGTTGACGCACACCCCGTCAAAGCCCATTTTGTCGGCGAATTGCAGCTCTTCCAGGTAGTCGGTGTAGTGCTGCTGACCCAGTTCGGGGTCGAAGTTCTCGTTAGGCAGGTCCACCCATGCGCTGTGGTGCTTCGACTCAAAGTCCTGGGGCAAATGCTGATAGGGCATCAAATGGAAGAAGGAGACTTTCATGGCGCTCTCCCGCAGCAGGTTTGAAGGTCCGGGTTTTGCGAATGATAGCACATCAGGTTCCGGCCCCAAATGCGGGCCCTGGTTCGGGGAAGGTATGCAAACCCCAGGGACGGGCCGGGTGACTTATCAGCCTCGGCGTCCTACCCCAGGAACTTCCGCAGCTGGCCCGCCTCCCCCACATACTGGGAAATATTCACATGGGTATGGGTGTCCATCCCCGCCCGGATGGCGCTGGTCAGGCCTTCGTGGACCCGGTCTATCTCGCCGGCAAACTTGCCCACCAGGGCCAGGTATTCGTCTCCCAGCAGTTCCTTGACGTGCCGCTCGTTGGTGTACCTCAGGGCCGCTCGCAGGTCCCCGTCCAGGCTGGGATAGACCTCCCGGAGGAAGGCCAGGTCGTCCTGGTCGAGGGCGGTCAGCCCCAGCAGTTCCGGCGGTATGCCTATGGAATACATGGACGCGGCAAAGCCAATGGCCCGGGGCAGCGTAACCTCGTCTCCCACTCCATCCAGGGTGCGGCCATAGCCGAAGAGGCCGACGTGAAGCTTGCGGTCACGACGGCGTGGCACGTAGCGGGAAGCGGCGCTGATAATGGTGATCAGCCGCCGCACCTGGTTCTGGTACTCGGCCGTCGTCTTGTCAATTATGGCGCGGGCCCGGTCCTGGTCAATTGGCGCCGGTTCCCTGCGCTCGTGGGCACGCAACTGGGCGATCCCGTCGCGAACCGTATCCTTGTCGTAGTCGTATTTGAACGCGGACTGGACGGTGAAGGTGTGGGCGCTCGGGTATTCGGTCAGGGCGCGCTCAATGTTTATAGGCGTCAGGTGGCCCCGGAAGGGCACCGAACCGGCCCCGATTATGGGATATAGAGGTATGCCCAGCCGCCTTTCCAGGTCATACAGGCGCGCCAGCCCCACCTTCAGCACCAGTTCGGCCCCCACAATGCCGTAGTTCAGGGCCGGGTCGCTGCGGGCCAGGAATACCCGCTGGGCCGGCAGATCTCGTCCCCTCAGATACTCCTCCACGATGAGATCGCAATAAAAGAGGTGCTCCATGTCCTCGATAAGGGGGATAACCCGCAGCTGCTTTGGGTAGAATTCGCCTACCCAGTCCTTAACCAGCCGTTCCCCCAGCAGCGTATGCGCTTCCTGGCCGACAATGACATGCCGGTAATAGGCTTCCACCAGCGCAAGCTCCTCGGCCGAGGTGGTAAAGGGCAGGATCACTTCCTGGATGGGAGCTGTCTCGTCGGTGCCATCCCCGTAAAAGTTGCGGGCCATGTCCCACGCCGATGGCACGCTCTGCAGCGCTTCCACCATGGACTTGCGCATGTCTCTCTCAATGCCGGGATTGGGCACCCGCAGGGTCAGGACAACATCCTTCCCCAGCCTGCGCTGGCTTTGGAAAAAGTCGGGGTAGCCCGTCAGCAGCTTCCGGACCACCTGGTTGTCGGCGTCCTTGCCCTCCGAGTCCCACATCTGTTCGTTGCAGCCCAGGGAAAAAATATCAGCGGCCTCCTGCACTTCGCCGTCGCCCCGAATTACTCCGGATTCGTCGGCAAAGGGCGAAGGGGTGGCGTTGTCCGGATGCTGGGTGCTCATCACCTTGGGGACAAATAACATGGTGTACCTCGATGGCGGCAGAGAAAGAAATAGAGGAGAGTATTTCGCTCTCCTCTATTGTACCTGTTCTTGCCAGTAACCTTGTCAAGCTATGGAAATTCGCCGTTAGGCTTTCATTACCTGTTATCTATGCCGGAAATAATAAGCCCATACGACACAGGGGCGGGTTTCAAACCCGCCCCTGTCGTTCCTGGAACTTCTGAAATCAGTGGAAACGCGACAGTACCTAACCCAGGAATTCCTTCACTGCGGTTATGAAGTCGGCCGGATTGTCCTCAAACACCATGTGGCCGGCCTGGGGAATTTCCACCAGCTGGGAGTTCGGTATGGTTTCCAGCATTTGCTGGGCCGTGTCCGAAGCCAGCAGGTCGGTCTCCGCGCCCCGGACGACCAGGCTGGGACAGTCGATTTTGGGCAGGGATGGCCACAGGTCATCGGCCGGGGGGACCGTATTATTCCGGCGCTGCTCCCGGATCAGGATGTCATACTTCCACCCAATCTTGCCGTTGGGCAGTTCCCTGGTGGAGTACTGCACCCGCCGCCGCATTACCTCCTCCGAAGCAAAGCGGTTCTGGGCGTTCTGGTAGTTGAACACGTCCTCGAAAGAGTCGAACTCCTCCGGCACGTTGCGGATTTCCTCGGAAATGCGGTTGCTGCCCCGGCTGTCCAGAACGGGCCCCACATCAACTATTACCAGTTTCTCCAGCTTACCGGGATTCTGGCCGGCGTAGGCCATGCTGTTGCGGCCACCCATTGAGTGGCCAACCAGGACAAACTTGTCCAGGCCCAGGGCATCCACAAAGCCGGCCAGGTCGGCCACGTATGCGCCGGTGGTGTAGTCGCCGTCCTTCGCCCAGTCGCTGTCGCCCCGGCCCCGCTGGTCCAGGGCCAGCACCTGGAAGTCTTCGCAAAGGGCGGCGGACACATCGTCCCAGGAATGAGCGTGGCCCCGCAGCCCGTGGACCAGCAGCGCCACGGGCTTGCCCACGTTCCCCCAGTCCAGGTAATGCAGGGTGTGCCCGTTGGCGGATACTGTTTTGCTTTGAGGTTGTACCTGCGTAGTCATGGCATTTACCTCCACTTCAGATCAGGATTCCCAATTGTTTGGGGTTTGATGCAGTCTAACACAACGCCGATACTAAAGTGCCTCGGAATGCTTCTTATTTGCGGCGCCACAGACTGCTATACTCCTGGCAAATAAATGAAACCATCCTTGCGTGAAGGCTGCAATAGATTCGGCTCTTGTATGTTAATGAACAGTACGGCGAATGATTCCGGTCAGTTCAGGCAGGGAGGAATGGTTCCTGTCCTTGTTTGTGGCCCAGTACCTGGCTGGCCTGGGAACCCTCGGTGTGTTGTCAGGAATAGAGGAACTCCCGGCGCTGGAATCTTTCAGGCTGGTTGCGCCAATAATCATTGCTGCGACGGCCAACACAATACTACTGGTAGAAGGAGTTCCTATGGTAGCTGAACAGTTCTTGAAGAGAAGGGAAGCGCGGGGAGAGGAACGTGGCAGAAGGGAAAATCAAAAGCTCTGGGAAGACTGGAATCGCCGCCGCCTTGAAGCAGCAGAGAAGGGCGAGAAGTTCACCGAACCTCCACCCGGAAACAAATAGGCATCGTTGACCCTCTCCCAAATAAGGCTCGAGGCCTCTTGGTCAATCCGCTGACTGACTATTCAAAGACAGAATTCGCATTTTAAAGGGATTGAGGGAAACTAACACAACGGCGATACCAAAGTGCATCGGAATGCTTCCTATTTCAGGGCTTCTCGGTTGATACAATCCCACCACGACACCATTGGGAGAAACTATGGGGCAGACAGAGGTTAACGCTACAATTATAGGGCCGCACGCAGAGCGAGAGTTTACTTTCCTGGTGGATACGGGGGCAGTTTTTGTTGGACTTCCTGCAGACGAAATAGAGAACCTGGGGTTAATCCCTGTCCCAAATGGCAGGAGACGGTTTGTTACGGCCAACGGCGTGGTGGAAAGAGATACCTACGGCGCGTTTGGCAGGCTCGAGGACCAGGGTTTTCTGGCAACCGTCATGGTGGCGCCCATACCCTTGATTGGCTACGAACTGCTGGAAAATATGAGATTCAGGGTGAACCCCATTACTCAGTCCCTTGAGCGTGTGGGCGATGAAGAAATGGGCCCGCCGTACATGCTATAGGCCAGCCACCGGAGAATCTGGCTTATCAAGAACAAGGGACAGAGTGCATCGCCACCCTGTCCCTTCTCGCTTCAGGTCCGGTTACCTCCCCTTTACCTCCCCTGCCAGTTTGGCTTCCGCTTCTCGGCAAAGGCCTTCGGGCCCTCCTTCGAGTCCTCGGTGGTCAGTAGCTGGTCGTACATATGATAGGTTAGCGATGAAATGTCCTGGGTGGACATGTTCAGCCCCCGGTAGGCCAGTTCCTTGAAGTACTGCACAGCCAGCGGCGCGTTCTCCGCAATCTGCGCCGCCATGCCCATGGCCTCCTCCAGCAGGTCATCGGCGGGCACCACCTTGTTCAAAAAGCCCATATCGTAGGCCCTCTGGGCGGTCACCGGCTGGGCGGTAAGGCACAGTTCCAGCGTGGCGGCCAGGCCAATCTGCTTGGGCAGGATGGTGCCGAAGGGTGGCAGCAAACTCCACTTGGTCTCGGTTATCCCCAGTTTCGCATCCTCCGAGGCGATACGCAGGTCGCACATCTGGGCGATGGACCAGCCCCCGGCCAGGGCAAACCCGTTGATGGCGGCGATGATGGGTTTCCACGTCTGGGGCCACATGTAGGGGCGGTCCGGGTACATGCTGTCCGCCGCCCGGGCCTGGCGTCCGTCGGCGTTGTCATTGGCCCGTTCCTTCAAATCCCGGCCCGCGCAAAAGGCCCGGCCCGCGCCGGTAACGATCGCCACCCGGGCGTCGGAATCTGCATCGAAAGTGGTAATGGCCTCCGCCAAGTCGGCCCGCAACTGCCGGTTGATGGAGTTGAGGGCGTCGGGCCGGTTCAGGGTAATGGTCACGATGTTTTCAGTCTTTTCGTAGAGGACGGTTTCTGCCATTTCCGGTGTCTCTCCTTGTGCTGGCTGCGGGAACTTCCGGTAGAAGTGTAACACCAGGAGGCGACCTTCTCCCAGTTGGGGCGGGGCCGCACGTTGGTCTGCTCAGGCGTAATGCCCCAGGTACGTGCCGCCAATAATGTGGATGTGCCCGTGGCTCTGGCTTTGCAGCCCGTCATACCCAAAATTGGACAGTATCCGGAATCCGTTGGGACAGAACATGCACCCCAGGTCCACTGCTATGGTGCCCAGCCTCTCCATAATGCCGCTGCTCCACATTTCCAGCTGGCTCATATGTTTCTTGGGCATGGCCAGCAGCATCACCGGCACCCAGGTCAGGCGATTGACAATGACGATGATCTCGTCGTCCACATACCGTATCCGGGCCGGTTCCCGACCCGCCACAATTTCGCAAAAAACGCAGTAAGGCGCCGCGCTGGTCAATGCATCACCTCAAAAGTGCGGAGCGCCCCCTTCTGCTGCCAGGGCGCCCGGGCTGGAACGGGCAGGTTGGCCTTCCGCCGGCCTTCCGGCGTTACTCTGATTCCTCCGCCGCCAGAACCAGCCTTCCTCGTTCGTTCCTGGTTAGGCGACCCGCCACGGAACCCACGCCGTGTCCGAAGACCAGCAGCCAGTTTTCCTCTTCCGCCTGGGTAAGCCAGCGGCGCTTGGCAGCCAGGGTATCCATTGGGTACAGGTCAATGGCGGTTATGTAGGTCAGGGGCAGGTGCTCGGCGGTGGGCACGACGTCGCCAAAGCTGGCCAGTTTCTCGCCGTCAGACTCCAGGTACAACATCTGGTGGCCCGCCGTGTGCCCGCCCGTATGCCGCACCCAAAGCCCCGGGAGGAGCTCGGTGTCCCCGTCCAGCAACTCCAGCTGTTGCGAGTCCTGTAGCGGCACGAAGTCATCGGCATGGTAGGCCAGGCGGGTGCGTTCGTTGGAATTGTTGGCTTCATCCCAGTCCGCCCGCTGCACCACGTGGGTTGCCCTGGGGAAGACGGGCGCCGCCTTGCTGGTACCGCGATGGTAACGAGTGCAGCCGCCAACGTGATCGAAGTGGAGGTGGGTAAGGACTACCAGGTCAATGTCCTGGGGTTGAACGCCCTGCTGGCGCAGGTTGGCGACCAGCTTGCCGGCCCTCAGCCCGTAGATGGATCGGGCTTGACGGTCGTGCTTGGTTCCCGCCCCGGCATCCACCAGCACCGTTTTCCCCCGGTGACGTATCAGGAAGCAGTTGAGGCCCACGGTAACGCGGTTCTTGCGGTCGGGGGGATCGCGGCGGCTCCAGATGACTTTGGGTACTGCGCCGTACATGGACCCGCCGTCCATGCGCATAACGCCGTCGCTGACTATGGTGAGTTCGGCGCTGCCCAGTCGCATAGTGCCAGTGAATTATAGAGACTAGCCCTGCGTTGTCAACGGCGGCTCCCACCGCCGCTGGTGAACCGCGTCTTAGATGGAGACTGATACCTTGAACAGTGGCCATATCGCCTTCAGCCTGACGAGGCCTCACCGTGACACTCTTCAAGGCGCGCCCCCCTTGTTGCGTCCTTCCCGCCCAACTGTCTTGCCATGGGCCTCTGTGTTATACTTTTCGCCTGTTGAAAAAGCGACTTTTCTTAGGGGGACGCCGTTCATGGCCGGTGAGATTGAGTTTGTTGACGGTGGGACCATTACCACCCCTCAGGGGTTCATGGCCGGGGCCACTTACGCAGGACTGAAAACCTTCGCCGAGGACAAGCTGGACCTCTGTGTTCTGTTCTCCGAGCTGCCCTGCGCCGCTGCCGGCGTTTTCACCAGAAGCACGGTCAGGTCTTCCACCGTCACCGTGAACCAGGAACGCCTGGCACAGGGCATCCCCATGCGCGGTCTCATAGTAAACGCCGGTATCGCCAATACCTGCGTCGGGGAGCAGGGCTATATTGACGCTGTTGAAATGACCCGATTGGCCGCGCTTAAAACGGGCGCCATGCCGGAGGAGGTCCTGGTCTGCAGCACCGGCATAATCGGCGTAGAACTCCCCATGGCTCTCATTCGTGATGGCCTGGACCAGATAGAGCTTCACGGCAATGGCGGCCCCGACATGGCCAGGGCCATCATGACCACCGATACCCGTCCCAAGGAGGTGGCCGTTGCCTTCGAAGTGGACGAATGCCAGATCCATCTCGGGGGCATTGCCAAGGGTTCAGGCATGATCCACCCCAACATGGCCACCATGCTGTCTTTCCTTGCCACTGACGCGGCGGTCGAGCCGGCTTTCCTGCAGCAATGCCTCAGCCAGGTTGCCGACGAGACCTACAATATGCTCAGCGTGGACGGCGACAGCAGCACCAACGACACCGTTTTGGTGATGGCCAACGGCGCGGCCCACAATCACCCGATTAGCGGGGGCACGATGGCCGGCGAGGCCTTCATGGACGCCCTGCGCCAGGTCTGTACCCACCTAACCCGGGAACTTGCCCGTGACGGTGAGGGAGCATCCCACCTGATCGTCGTTGAGGTGGACGGCGCCGCCAGTACCGACGATGCCCGGCTGGCCGCCAAAACCGTAGCTTCATCGAACCTGGTCAAATCAGCGGTTTACGGCACCGACCCCAACTGGGGCAGGTTGATGATGGCTCTCGGGCGCAGTGGCGCCGCTGCTGAAGAGGAAAAGGTGGACCTGTTCATAAATGGCGTGTGTATTATGGAAGCGGGGAAGCCCATTCCCTTCCATCGGGACGCGGTTGTTTCGTTGATGAAGCAGCCCGAGGTAACTTTCCGGCTGCGATTGCATTTGGGAGAAGGCGAGGCCACCGCCTGGGGCTGTGACCTTACCGAGGAATACGTGATTATCAACAGCGCCTACACCACGTAGGGTGATGCGCCGCCTGCCCTTTCCGGTAATTCGGCGGCAGCAGGGCTGCTCAAGGCTGCCTTAAATCCGAGATTGAAATCCTCCCAGCGAAGCGGACGCCAGCGGCTGGGGGGATTCTTAAGTTTCCTGCCAGATATATACAAACCAACCCGGAGGTTGGAGTGCCCGACCCGGATTCGAAACCGCCCATAGTCGTAAAGATCGGGGGCAGCACCCTGGGAAACAACGACACCAGCCTGAAGGACCTGGTCGCGCTGCAGCAGCAGGGCCTCGATGTGGTGGTAGTCCACGGGGGAGGTCCCGTCATATCCAGCTGGATGCAGCGCCAGGGAATAATTCCCCGGTTCGTTAACGGGCTGAGGGTTACCGACGCCGACAGCCTGGACATTGTGGTGGCAGTTCTTACCGGCCTTGTAAACAAGGAGCTGGTCGGCATCATGCACGGTCTCGGCGCCCGGGTGCTGGGAATGAGCGGCATCGACGCCGGCATTCTGGAGGCCCGCGTCGCCAACCCCGATCTGGGCTACGTGGGCGAAATTACCCGGGTCAACCCCGAGCCAATCAACGCCGTGCTCCGGGGCGGCTACATACCCATGCTGGCCCCCCTGGCCATGCAGGAGCGCGACGGCTCCGAGCATGCCGGCGGCGCGCTCAACATCAACGGCGACACGGTAGCGGGGGAACTGGCCCACGCCCTGGGCTCCCAGCACCTGATTTTCCTCACTGACGTTCCCGGCGTTATGGACGGCAACGGGCGGGTGATGGCCCGCCTGGACCGCCGCCGGGCCAACCTGCTGCTTAACTCCGATGTGGTTCGGGGCGGCATGATTCCCAAGCTGGAAGCCTGCGTCAGGGCCCTGGACAGCGCCCCGGTGGCCGACATTGTGGATGGCCGGGAACCCGGCGTGCTGCTCAAATGCCTCGAAGGCGAGGGCGGTGGCACCCGGATTCTGGGCTGATGGCTCACCTGCCTTGAAATGACTGGCGGCGGATTCACAATTACGAGCTTGTTGAGCTGTTAACCCGCCATACAGGTGAATGTCGGTATCCGGAAAGGAAAAGTCAAATGCCTGGTCAACCAGGGCGAAACACCTGGATTTCTTTCTGATACACTCCGACCCATTGAGTGCCCGGAGGTCCTTGGCAGGCTCCGTCCTTTTCTGTCATGAAACTGGTGACTTGCCCCGAATCCGTGGTCTTTCGCTTGTAACCGGACCGACCTTGCCGCCAAACTTCCGCTGATGACACTCAGGGCAGCTGTTTGTGAACCACGACCTGATTAACGACGCCGACCCGGTACCCGGCCCACCGCTGCCGGGCCTTTCCGCCGGGGCGTACGCCTTCTTCCGGCGCTGGTTCCTGATATTAATCGTGGCTTGCCTGGCCCTGGCGGCGCTGTGGTATCCCATTGGCCTGTATGCCAACTACCTCTGGCACGACCAGCTGGGTTACGGCCGCCCCTTCCTGTACGTAACCTTTATTCGAATGGGGCTGTTCCTTATTCCCGGCCTGCTGGCGTCAACGGTAATCGCCCTCAACCTTTACGTAGCCCTGCCCCTGGCCATGGGGCCCGTATCCCGACCCCTGCCCGCCGACTTTCTGCGGTTGTGCCTGGCGTTGATGCAGGTGTTCATTTACACCTCCATCCTCATCTGTGGGCTGGTCTTCGGCTCCCAGGCGGCCCAGCACTGGGAACTGGTACTCCTTCTGCTCCACCAGACTCCCTTTGGTGTTCTCGACCCCCAGTTCGGCCGCGACGTCACCTTCTATGCCGTTGACCTGCAGGTTATGCGGGCGTCCCAGGTCTGGCTGCTGGCCCTGTGCATAACCTCCATTGGGGTTGCGGTGGGCCTTCACGCCTTCATTTACGTCCTGCGTGGCCTCAACTTTGTCGTCGCCCCCCGAACCTTGCGCCACCTTGCCGGCCTGGGCATATGGCTGATGCTGGTCCTTGCCCTGCATCATGTCCTCAACATTTACGAGTTGGTCCTGTCCGAGGGTGGTGTAGTCATAGGAGCCACCTACACCGACGTAAACGCCCGCATTCCCGTTTACTGGTTCCTGGCCGGAATTGCGCTGCTGGCCGCGGCGGGTTTTGGCGTCAGCGTCCGCTACGTTGGGCTGCGCCTGATGGCCGGCTCCTTCAGCCTCTGGCTGATAATGTTCCTGCTGGCCGGCATTCTCTACCCGGCCCTCTTCCAGCGCTTCAGGGTCAACCCCGACGAATTCGCCCGCGAGCAGTCCTACATCCAGCGCAACATAGATGCCACCCGCTCCGCCTACGGCCTGGAAAACGTGGTGGAAGTTCAATACCCCGCCGCCGAGTCCCTTTCGGTGGAGGCGGTGGAACAGCACCGCAGCACCATAGACGGCATTCGCCTCTGGGACGCCGCCCCGTTGCAGGATGCCTACAATCAACTTCAGTTCATGGAGCTCTACTATAATTTTCTGAACGTGGACTCGGACCGCTACCTGGTGGACGGCAAAGTGCAACAGGTGCTTATCGCGGCTCGGGAGCTAGACCCGGATAATCTGCCCGGCGATGCCCAGAACTGGGTCAACCAGCGCCTCCAGTACACCCACGGCTACGGCGTGTCCATGACCCCCGCCACCGGCTACACCCTGGGTGAGGGCCGGCCCGAGTACTTCATCCAGGACATTCCCATCAAGGGAGAACTGCCCGTCAGCCGCCCCGAGGTCTATTACGGCGAATCTCCCATCGAGTTTGCCATCGTCAACAGCGGCATGCGCGAAGTGAATCCCGGCTCCGACACCTGGAACTACGACGGCGACGGTGGCGTTCCCCTTGATTCCTTCTTCCGTCGCGCTCTGTACGCTCTGAAGTTCGGTGACATCAACATTCTTCTCAGTGACCAGGTGACCGAGGGCAGCCGCGTCCAGTTCTATCGCCACGTGGGCCAGCGGGTAAAGGCCATTGCCCCCTTCCTGAAGCTGGACCAGGACCCCTACCCCGTGCTTGATGAGTACGGTCAGTTGTGGTGGATCCAGGACGCGTACACCGTCACCGACGGCTATCCCTATTCAACCCCCGGCGAGCAGGGTTTCAACTACATCCGCAACAGCATCAAGGCGGTCATTAACGCCTACAGCGGAGAGGTGGACCTCTACGTTATGGAGCCTGACGAGCCCCTGTTGAGCATGTACCGCGACGCCCTACCCACCCTGTTCAAGCCCTTCGGAGAAATGCCCGAAGACCTTCGTCCCCACATCCGGTACCCGATTACCCTCTTTTCCGCCCAGGCCGACACCTACCTGCGATACCATGTAACCGACTCCCAGGTCTTCTTCAACCAGGCCGAGCAATGGGATGTTCCCCTGGAGACCAGGCTGGGCAAGGACGGCGTACGGGTAACTCCCTCATACCTGCTCCTGCGACTGCCAGGCGAGGATAAAGAAGAGTTTGTAGTCCAGATGCCCTTTTCCCCGGCTGGTCAGAAGAAGAACCTGGTGGGCCTGCTGGTAGCCCGCAGCGACCTGCCCTATTACGGGCAGCTCCGCAGCTACCATCTCCCGGACGACCGGCAGATAGACGGTCCCAGCCAGGTGGAGGCCCGCATTGAGAACGACCAGGACTTTTCCCAGCTTTTCACCTTGTGGCAGGGAGCTGGTTCCGAGATAATTCGGGGGCGCCTGTTGGCCGTACCCATTGCTGATACAATAGTGTACGTTGAACCGCTGTATCTGCAGTCCGAATTTCTGGACTTTCCGGAACTGAAAAAGGTTATACTTGCTGACAACACAAACCTGGTGATGGCCGACACCATGGCGGAGGGCGTGGCTCGCCTGACCGGAGCCGACTTCGATGCCCCATCGCCATCCGGGTTCGATGCGGAATCGGTCACCTCGGACCAGTTGGAGCAATTGGAACAAATGGAGGCAACAATCGGGGAGCTTGAAAAAGCTCTGGAGGACCTGGATCGGTCCCTGCAAAATCTACGTGACACCTTGGGAGGTAACTCACCATGACCACCGGCAAGAGCAGCAGCGAATGGATCGCCATCGAGAACCAATACTATGCGCAGACGGTGCGCCGCCAGCCCGTGGTAATCGTCCGAGGCGAGGGCACCCGTGTCTGGGACGCTGACGGCAAGGAATACCTGGACTTCGTAGCCGGCTGGGCTGTCAACCAGCTGGGCCACAGCCACCCGGCCATAACCCAGGCCATTGCCGAACAGGCCGGAACGCTGTTGCAGACGTCCAACCAGTTCTACACCGTACCGCAGTTGCAACTTGCCGAGACTCTGATCGAAAACAGCTGCCTGGACCTGGTCTTCTTCGGCAACAGCGGCGCCGAGGCCGTGGAGGGGGCAATGAAGCTGGCCCGCCGCTACGGAAAGCTCCACCGCGACGGCGCCTACGAAATCATCACGGCCTTCAACTCCTTCCACGGACGCACCCAGGCTACCGTGGCCGCCACTGGTCAGCCCCATTACCAGGAAAACTTCGCTCCCCTGCTGCCCGGCTTTGTCCACGTGGACTACAACGACGTGGAAGGGGTTATGAACGCCACCTCGGACCGTACCGCAGCCGTAATGGTAGAGCCGGTTCAGGGCGAGGCGGGCGTAGTCATTCCGGACGACGATTACCTGCAGCGCCTGCGCCAGTGGTGCGACAGCCAGGGAATTCTGCTGATTCTGGACGAAGTCCAGACGGGCATGGGGCGCCTGGGCAGCCTGTTCGGCTACCAGGAATACGACGTTGAGCCCGACGTGATGACCCTTGCCAAGGGCCTGGGATACGGAGTGCCCATCGGCGCCTTCCTGTCCAAGGCCCACTGCCAGGCCCTGGTCCCCGGCGATCATGGTTCCACCTTCGGCGGCAATGCCCTGACCACGGCCGCCGGCTACGCCGGTACCAGGTTCCTCATCGACAACGACATCCCCGGCCACGTCAAGGAGATGGAACCTTACCTGCTGGGAAGGCTGAACGACGTCAAGGACCGTTTCTCCTTTGTTACCGAGGTACGCGGCAAGGGCCTGCTGGCCGCCATGGACTTCGACGACGCCATATCCGGGCAGGTCTTGACCAACTGTAACGAGGCCGGCCTTCTGCTCAACGGCCCGCGCCCCAACACCATCCGCTTCATGCCTCCCCTTAACATCACCCCCGCCGAGATCGACGAGGGTGTCGGCAGGCTGGAACAAGCGCTGGAGAAGATTTAGGGGACCGTTACAGGCATTACCGGAGAGAAACTCCCATGAAGACCTTTTCAGCGACATACAAGGGCAACCGATTGCTGGAGCTAAAGGTTGATGTTCTCCTGGATGAGGACACAGAGGTTCTGGTGGTTGTCCCCGAAGAGGAAGATACGGAAGAATCGGTTTGGGCCTTGCTTGTAACCCAGGAGTTCGCCAAGGGATACGGGGAGATTGACTCTGTATACGACACCCTGTGAACCGTCCCGGCTTCCGAAGAGGGGAGGCCGTTTTGCTTTCCTTCCCCTTTGCAGACGTCAATGAAACCAGGAATCGCCCTGCCCTGGTACTATTGGACACGGGGGACGCCGACATTGTCGTTGCCCGAATAACCAGCCAACCGGCGCGCACTACTCATGACGTGGTTATTTTCCAGTGGCAAGGGGCTGGGTTGCTATTGCCATCTATAGTGAGACTGGACAAGCTTGCGACTCTGGAGAAGGGCCTAGTTGATCGAAGGTTGGGCGTGCTTGCGCCGGTCGATGAGAGCAGAGTGCTGGAAACCTTGAAGTCACTCTGGCAACTTGATTAAAAGAGACTGAGTCTCGAACCTTATCAGTAAGGTTTACGTATGGCTACCCAGATAAGCAATTCGGAGGTAAACCAC
This sequence comes from Chloroflexota bacterium, assembly GCA_028875055.1. Lineage (GTDB taxonomy): Bacteria > Chloroflexota > Dehalococcoidia > Lucifugimonadales > UBA3495 > Bin22. The sequence continues at coordinate 32,941 of JAPPGG010000049.1, read as the reverse complement.
TACCAATGGCAAACGACAAAATCGTCCTGGCCTACAGCGGAGGTCTGGATACATCGGTGGCCGTACCCTGGCTAAAGGAACAGTACGGGGCCGACGTAATCACTTTGACCATAGACCTGGGCATGGTGGACCTGGAGTCCATTCGGGAACGCGCCATGCAGGTTGGTGCCGCCAAGGCCCTTACCGTGGACGGCAAGGAAACCCTGGTCAACGAGTTCCTCTTCCCCGCCCTGCAGGCCGGCGCCATCTACGAGGAGCAGTACCCGCTGGCCACCGCCCTGGGCCGGCCCCTCATTGCCCGTTACCTGGTGGAAGCGGCCCGCTCCGAGGGCGCCTACGCCGTGGCCCACGGCTGCACGGGCAAGGGCAACGACCAGGTACGCATAGACGTGGGCGTGGCGGCCCTGGCCCCCGAGTTGAAGGTCATTGCCCCCATCCGCGACTGGGGAATGAGCCGCGAGGACGAGATCGAGTACGGTCAGGCCCGCAACCTGCCCATCAACGCCAGCCGCAGCCGTTTCTCCGTGGACGAAAACCTGTGGGGCCGCAGCGCCGAGGCCGGCGAACTCGAAGACCCCTGGCTGGAACCTCCCGAAGACGCCTATGACTGGACGGTGCCCGTTGGCAGCGCGCCGGACGAACCCACTTACCTGGAAATTCGCTTCGAGGAGGGTCTTCCCACTGCCCTGGACGGCGAGAGTATGAACGGGGTGGACCTGATCCGTCACCTGAACGCGCTGGCCGGCCAGCACGGTGTCGGTCGGGTTGACCACGTGGAGAACCGCCTGGTGGGCATCAAGTCAAGAGAAGTTTACGAAACTCCCGCGGCGGTGACATTGCACTCTGCCCACAAGGCCCTGGAAACCCTGACCCTGAGCAAAGACCAGGCCCGCCTGAAGGCCCAGATATCCCAGCAGTACGCCGACATGGTCTATAACGGCCTCTGGTTTACCCACCACCGCCTGGACATGGACGCCTATATCCGCAGCACCCAGCGCTACGTTACCGGCGATGTCCGGGTCAGGCTGCACAAGGGCGTCTGTACCGTGGTGGGCCGCACCGCTCCCCAGGCCCTCTATAATTACAGCTTGGCCACCTACGACCGGGAAGACCAGTTCGACCACTCCGCCGCCGCAGGTTTTATCGATATTTTCGGCCTGCCGGTAAGGACCCAGAACCAGGCGCAGGGGTAGAGCCGGTCAGGAGCGTAACCGATGGACAAAATGATGACCTGGGCGGAAATTGAAGAGGCCTTCGACGGGGAGTGGGTGCTGATTGAAGACCCCGAGACTACATGCTCCCAGGAGATCATCAGTGGAAGGGTGATCTACCACAGCAGTGACCGGGCGGAAGCTTACAGTAAGTTAAACGAGCTGCGTCCCGTCCACCCGGCGGTAATGTATGTAGGAACCACCTCAGCTGACAAGGTTTTCGCGCTGTGAGCGTCTTTTTCAACCCATTGGGGAGTTTCCTTCCCATTACCGTGAGGCTCTTCGGATTAACCAGCGACGCCAGAGCGCGTCTTGCTCTGGATACAGGCGCGACACAAACAATGATCAGCAGGGAATTAGCGAATTTTATGGGCTATGACTTGGGCGCTGGCGCCAGGTCTGTACAGTTAATCACCGCAAGCGGCGAGGAAAACGCGACAGTCGTAACAATCCAGAGGGTGGAAGCGCTAGAACATCACAGGCTAAGCATGCCCGTCTTATGCCACGATTTGCCCACTGGAACTCCCTTTGACGGCCTGCTCGGCCTCGACTTTCTCCGGGGCCAGCGGCTTACCCTGGATTTCCGTGAAGGACTGATAACCCTGGACTAACCCGCAATCAAGAATGGAGGAACTATGACCCTGGCCGAAAGAATGAACAACCTGGGCACCGAGACCGCTTTCGAGGTTTTGGCCAAGGCGCGGGCCCTCGAGGCCCAGGGAAGGGAAATCATCCACCTGGAGATCGGTGAACCCGACTTCGACACCCCCAGGCACATCGTTGACGCCGGCGTGCGCGCCCTTCAGGAGGGCTACACCCACTATGGCCCCACACCCGGCCTGCCCGAGTTGCGCGAGGCCATCGCCCGCAACAGCCGCGAGGTGCGGGGCATAGACACCGACCCTGGACAGGTGGTGGTTACTCCCGGCGCCAAGCCCATCATGTTCTACGTCATACTGGCCCTGGCCGAACCCGGCGCCGAGGTTATCTACCCCAACCCCGGCTTCCCAATTTACGAGTCCATGATCCGCTTCTCCGGCGCCACCCCGGTTCCCATGCAGCTACTGGAGGAAAAGGACTACCATCCCGACCTGGACGATCTGGCCAGCAAGATCACCGACCGAACCCGGCTCATCATCATCAACTCTCCCGAGAATCCCTGCGGCTCTGCCTTGTCTCGGGATGAACTGGAAACCGTCGCCAACCTGGCCCGGGGCCGCAACCTGTACGTGATGGCCGACGAAATCTACAAGGACATCCTCTACACCGGCGAGCACTTCAGCATTGCCGCCTTCCCCGACATGGCAAGGCAGACCGTTATCCTGGACGGCTTTTCCAAGAGCTACGCAATGACCGGCTGGCGGCTGGGCTACGGCATCATGCCCGAGGAACTTGTGCCCCACATCACCCGCCTGGCAGTCAACAGCGTTTCCTGCGCCGCCTCCTTCAGCCAGCGGGCCGCCATCGCCGCCCTCGATGGCCCCCAGGACGAGGTTCAGGCCATGGCCGCCGAGTTTGCCCAGCGCCGCCGCCTCATCACCGACGGCCTGCGCAGCATCCCTGGCTTCAACTGCCCCGAGCCCGAGGGCGCCTTTTACGCCTTCCCCAGCATCAGGGAAACGGGCCTAAGCAGCAGCCAGTTTGAGGAACGAGCCCTCAACGAGGCCGGCGTAGCCCTGCTGTCCGGTTCCGCCTTCGGCGCCTACGGCGAAGGCTACGTCCGCCTCTCCTACGCCAACTCCCAGGAAAACATCACAAAGGCCCTGGAGGGTCTGCGGGAGTTTGTAAGCTCTTTGTAATTTAGTCTTCCCTTGGGTTGAGGGCAGGCATCGTATTTGCGATTAGAAAAGGGGACGGCAACAAGCGCCGTCCCCTTTTTCGCTAATAAACTGGGCCCCGTGTTCAGGCTCGCCCCCCTACGGCAACACTCCCCCATCATCGTAACCAACCAGCGCGCGCTGGGCGGCGGACATGCTGGCCCCCGAGGCAACTTCGTAGCCCAGGTCCGGTAGTATCTGCTCCAGGGCCGACAGGAAGGCAAACACGTTCGATTCCTTGGCCGACTCGCCCATCAGGCCGATTCGCCAGGCCTTCCCTCGTACTTGCCCCAGGCCTCCGCCAATCTCAATGTTGAAGTCCCGCAGCAAACGTCCCCGCACCGCCGTGTCTTCAATCCCTTCGGGAATCAGGGCGGTGGTCAGGGGATTCAGCCGGTACCCGTCGGCGGCCATCAACTCAATACCCAGGGCTTCCAGGCCGGCCCGCAGGGCCCCGGCCACCCGGGCGTGACGGCGAATCCGGTTGTCTATCCCCTCTTCCATCATCATCCGTAGCGACTCCCGCAAAGCGTAGGTCATGGAAATGGGCGTCGTGTGGTGGTAGGCCCGCGTCTGGTTCCAGTAGCTCTCCAGGTCCTTGAGGTTAAAGTAGAAGCTCTGTACCTTGCTGGGCCGGGTGTTGATTACCTCAATGGCCCGAGGTCCGAAGCTGATGGGCGCTAGCCCCGGGGGCGACCCCAGGCACTTTTGCGTCGCGCTGTAGCAAACGTCCAGGTCCCAGTCGTCCACCCGTACGTCGTGGCCGCCCAGCGATGTAACGGCGTCCACGATAATCAGGGCGTTGTGGCGGTGCACCAGGTCCACGATCTCCGGCATGGGCGTCAGCACGCCGGTAGAGGTCTCCGCATGGACCACCCCTACTGCCTTCACCGGTCCGTGCTGCTCCAGCGCGTCGGCCAGTACCTGTATGTCCACCGGGTCTCCCCATTCGAAGTCCAGGATAATCGCCTCCGCACCGCACCTTTCTGCGATGTCGCCCAGGCGGTCGCCGAAGAAACCATTGCGGCAAATAATCGCCTTGTCGCCCCTCTCCAGCACGTTGGCGCAGGCTGCCTCCATCGCCCCGGTGCCGGTTGATGACAGGGGCACTGTCATGAAATTCTCCGTGTGATACACCTCCCGCAGCATTTCGCAAACCTCGTCCATTACCTGGAAAAACTGGGGGTCCAGGTGACCCAGAACGGGCAAGGTCATGGCCTGCAAAACCCGGGGATTTACGGAGCTGGGCCCCGGTCCCATTAGCATCCGCTGGGGAGGATTGAATTCGTCCATGTAGGTGGGGGTAGTCAAAACTGGGTTCTCCTGTTTGTGCTCGTCAGCAGTCTGGTCCCTGCATTATCCGCCATTTGGGTGCGGACGGCAAAAAAGGGGACAGACGAAAAGCCTGTCCCCAAACGTTAAATCCTGAGGAATTCGGCGCTTTTGGGACCCCTTAAACCACCGGCGACGTCCCCCCGTCAATGTTGATGGCTATACCCGTCAGGTAGCTGGCCCGTTCCGACGCAAGGAAGGCTATAACGTCGCCCGCTTCTTCCGTCTCCGCAATGCGCCCCAGGGGAACGCCCCGGGCAATGGCCGTCTGCTCGTAAAACTCGTCCAGCGTCAGGTCAGGATTGGTTTCCACCAGCCGGTCGTAGCGGCGGGTGTGCTGACCGCTCTTGACGATGCCGATGCATACGGTGTTTACCAGGATATTGTCCTTGGCCAGGTCCTTGGACAGCCCCTTGGTGATGGCAATGCCGGTGGCCCGGGAAATGGATGTGGGCATTGAACCCGCGCCGGGTGTCCGGCCTCCCAGGTTGGTGACGTTAATGATGCGGCCGCCGCCAACTTTGCGCATCTCGGGGATGGAGCGGCGAATCAGCCGCACCGCACCCCATACCTTCAGGTCGAAGTCATACTCCCACTCGTCGTCGGTGACGTCCTCAAAGGGCTTGGCCAGCGACACGCCGGCGTTGTTCACCAGGATATCCACCCTTCCGAAGTTGTCCAGGGCAGTCTGCACCACCTGCTCGGCGCTGTCCGGGTGGGAAACGTCGGCGGAAAGGGGCAGTACCATTCCCTCGGTGGCGGTGCGAATATCCAGGGCGGCCTGGTCCAGCTTTTCCTGCCCCCGCGCCACAATGACTACCCGGGCTCCCTCTTCCGCCATCCGCTGGGCGGCGGCCTTCCCGATGCCCTCGCTGCCGCCGGTAACTATGGCAACCTTGTCGGTCAATCCAAGATCCATTTCTTGACCTCCCTCTGCTTGAAAATATACCCGCCCGAAGCGGGTCTCGATTCCTGCTGGAAATGCCGGCGTATTATAGCAGTAGTTCCGAGGCCCGAACTTCTTCCGCCCACAACTCCCAGGGCAATGGCGCCTTGACTGACTGTCACTCTGATCCCTTCGGCCTGGCTCGGGCGACATGACCACGGTGCAGAGCATCAGCCTCCATTAAAGGCGCGATTGCCCTGGTTTCCAAAACCCGGCCGAAGAGATTGGCCCAGCCGGCAGTAGCCGCGATCGTGCAGCAGAGAAAGCGGCCTCATATCACCTGGACCGTAACTCCCCATGAGTGTCATGCCGAGCCAGGTCGAAGCTCCTGAGTCCGGAATTTCCAGCCGCGGATCGGGACCCAGACCCCGGTTTCCGGCCAGGACTCATTACCCTTCGGAAAGCTGATAGTGGCACGAGTCTTTCCCGCCAGTCCGCGCCAAATTTGAACGGAGATTATGGTGGGAATGCCCTGCTCCGCCGTTGCGCCCGGCTTTTGCGCCAAAAGGGAATATGCTATAATTTTGCTTTCCGCTTCTAGTGGGCATACCCCCTTGTGCCACGGCGGACAGCACGATACGGAGAGTAGTTCGGTGAAAGTTACAAAGGAATCGTCCACCCCCGTTGAAGTTATCCTCAATGTTGAAATGGACGCAACGGACGAAGACCCGTTTATTGACCGCTCCTACCGTCGCACTGTTGGCCGACTGAACATTCCCGGATTCCGCAAGGGCAAAGCCCCCCGCTCCATTGTCGAAAGCTACGTGGGGCGCGTCGCCCTGGTCCAGGAAGCCCTGGACTTCATGATTCCCGAAACTCTCAACCAGGCCCTCCAGGACGAGGAGATCCAGGCCTTCGTCGAGCCTCGCGTGGAGGTTACCGAGCTGGAACCCGTCTCCTTCAAGGCCACCGTTCCCCTGGAACCCACGGTGGACCTGGGCGACTTCTACAGTGTCCGCCTGGAAAAGGAACCGGTCGAAATTTCCGATGAAGAGGTTGATCAGGTCCTGGAGCGGATTCGACGCGACATGGCCCCGTGGGAGCCGGTTACCCGACCGGTTGCGTTCGGCGACCTGCTGAACCTGAACGTTGAAGGTGAAATGGACGGGGAAGTGCTGGTCAACGACCAGGAGATTGACTACATTCCCGAGACTTCCAATGTGCTGCCCTTCCCCGGTTTCGCCGCCTTCCTGGAGGGAATGGAAGAGGGTGAGCACAAGGACTTCACCATAACAGTTCCCGAAGATTACCCGAGACCCGAATACGCCGGCAAGGACGTCGCCTTTAAGGTGGACGTCCTTTCTGTTAAGGAGAAGGCCCTGGCCGACCTGGACGACGAGTTCGCCAAGGGCGTGGGCGAGGGGTTCGACGACATGGAGGCCCTGAGGGCCCACATCCTGGAGCGGGTAACCAGCGAGGCTGAAGCCCAGTCCAATTACGCCTTCCAGGAACAGAGCATGAATTCACTGCTGGAGAGCGCCACCATTACCGCCTCCGACCTGCTGCTGGAACGGGAAATCGACAATATGCAGGAAGAACGGGAACGGATGCTGCGCAACCAGCGCCTCGATATGGACACCTATCTCGCCTACGTGGGCAAGACCGAGGAAGAGTTCCAAGAGGAACTCCGCCCCCTGGCTGCCGACCGCCTAAACCGCATGCTGGTGGTCCGCCGTCTGGCCCAGGAGGAAGAGCTGGAGGTCTCCACCGAGGAAATCCAGGAAGAAATCGAAACCATGGTGGCCGGCGCCACCGACGAGAATCAGGCAGCCATGCGCCGCACCCTTTACTCCGAGAGCATGACTGAGTCCATTCGCTCCTCGCTTATGAACCAGAAGGTAATGAATCGCCTCGTGGAAATAGTGCAGGGCCTGGAACCGGGAGCCGCCGCGGACGCCGAAGAACAGGCCGAAGCCGACGAATCGGAATCGGAGTCCCAGCCGGAAGCCGCTGCCGAAGCTGAAGCGCCCCAGGCTGAACAGGAGAACCCGACCGGCCAGCAAGACCAGCCGGAATCGGAAGAGAGTAATGAAGGAGCATAACCCCATGCTGTACAATCCCTACGAATCATCCCTGGCGGTCCCCCAGAGCATTATTCCCATGGTCATTGAGACCAGCCCCCGGGGTGAGCGGGCTTTCGACATTTACTCCTTGCTGCTGCGGGAACGGATTATCTTCCTCGGAACCCCCATTGCCGACCCGGTTGCCAACACCATAATCGCCCAGCTGCTCTACCTGGAACGGGAAGACCCCGACCGGGGAGTCAGCATCTACATCAACAGCCCGGGCGGCGTCATCAGCGCCGGCCTGGCCATCTACGACACTATGCAGATGATCTCTCCCGAGGTGTCCACCGTCTGTGTCGGCATGGCGGCCAGCATGGCCACGGTCCTGCTGTCGGGAGGCGCCAAGGGCAAGCGCTATTGCCTGCCTAATTCCACCGTCCACATGCACCAGGCCCTCGGCGGCGCCCAGGGTCAGGCCAGCGACATTGAAATCGCGGCCCGGGAAATCCTTCGCCTGCAGGACCGCCTGCGCACCATCCTTTCCAACAATACCGGGCAGACCTACGAACGCATTGCCCAGGACAGCGACCGGGACTACTATCTCACTCCCGAACAGGCGGTGGAATACGGCCTGGTGGACGAAATTCTCGGCGTCAGTCCGGAGGGTGAGTCCGGGGATTCCGCCGAGTCCAGCGAGTAGCTGGGCTGACCCTCGGATATCCGAGGGTGTTTCCCCCAGGCGGGCGCTGTGCCCGACGGCGCAGGCGCGGATCAGCAATCCCGGGCGATTTCTAAGTGGGCGGTAGAGGTTAATGGCGACTCCGGACGGCAGGGATACTCGAGGCAGAAGCGGTTCTCGGCCTGTGCAGTGCTCCTTTTGTGGCAAGGCCCGGGCCCGCAACGAACTGGTGCTGGCCGGTCAGGGCCGTGCTTCCGTCTGTTACGACTGTATCAGGGCCCTGGGTGAGCTCATCCAACCCCCGGCCCCTCAGGCCCCCGCCGCTTCCTCCGTTGACGGCCCCCTGGTTCCCCGGGAAATCTACGCCAGCCTCGACGACTACGTAATCGGCCAGGAACGGGCCAAGAAGACCCTCAGCGTGGCCGTTTACAACCACTTCAAGCGCATCTGGTCCGGCGGCGCCGACTCGGAAGTAGAGCTTCAGAAGGCCAACATTCTGCTGATGGGCCCCACCGGCAGCGGCAAGACTCTCCTGGCCGAAACCCTGGCCCGCACGCTGGCTGTACCCTTCGCCGTCTGCGACGCCACCTCCCTCACCGAATCCGGTTACGTGGGCGAGGACGTGGAAAACATTCTCCTGCGCCTGATCCAGGCCGCTGACTGGGACATCGGCCGTGCCGAGCAGGGGATCATCTACATTGATGAAATGGACAAGATCGCCCGCAAGGAGGGCGTAAACCGCTCCATCACCCGTGACGTCTCCGGCGAGGGCGTCCAGCAGGAACTGCTGAAGATTATCGAAGGCTGTGTTGCCAATGTTCCCCCCCAGGGCGGCCGCAAGCATCCCCAGCAGGAATTCCTGCAGATTAACACCCGCAACATCCTGTTCATCTGCGGCGGCGCCTTTGAGGGTCTCAGCGAGATTGTCTCCCGCCGGATTGCAACCCACGGTTCCCAGCTGGGCTTCCTGGGCGGCTCCCGCAACCGGGCCGATGGAGAGGACAGCGTCCTGTCCCAGGTTACGCCCGAAGACCTGCTGGCTTTTGGGTTCATTCCGGAAATGGTGGGGCGTCTGCCCGTGGTGACCAGCCTGGACCACCTGGACCGGGAGTCGCTGGTACGGGTACTCACCGAGCCCAGGAACGCCATTGTGAAGCAGTACCAGTACCTGTTCAGCGTCGATGGCGTGGCATTGGAGTTCACCGACGGCGCCCTGGAAGCCGCGGCCGAGCGGGCCCTGAACCACTACACCGGCGCCCGCTGCCTCCGCTACATCGTCGAGGAAACCCTCCTCGACGTAATGTACGAGCTGCCCTCCCTCAAGACCATTGCCCGCTGCATCGTGGACCGCGACGCCATTGAGGGCCAGGGAACCCCCACCCTACTGACCAAGACCGGCGAAAACGTCCCCCTCTACCCCGACTTCCTCCAGCAATCCGCCTGAGCCCTGCCCTCGGAAACCTGTGCTGCTGCCCTGCCCGCCCTTCGGTTGGGAGGTCCGGAGCTCGCGCGAATTCGGTATTCCAGGCCCACCATGAGAGCTGCTCTCTTTCTATGCCAAACCTAGCCGGTGTGCTTCCAGGTTCCTCAGGCTGCTTCCCACCCCAGCCACTGGCCGGTCAGGGCAAGCAACCCTTCTGAATCGACCTTATCCGCCAGGGCTACTGGTCCGCCCCCGGGCGCTGCCCGGGAGACTCCTGCCTCCGGGCCTTCCGCTTCAACCTCCACCGTCACCTGGCGGGTGGTCATTACCGCGGGACAGATGGCAGAGGCCATGGCGATCTGGTCGTAGAAGAGCATGCTCTCCCGACTCTCGTCGGCTTTGAACCAGTTCTGGATAATCTGCAGAGCCAGCAGGCCCAGGCGATTGCGGGACTTCAGGCTGTTGGCCATTTCGCGGCTCATGGCGACCTGGCGGCAGGCGGCCAGATCCACCAGGGTCATTGGCAGTCCGGTGGTCATTACCTCTCGGGCAGCCAGTGGGTCGCAGTAGAAGTTGAACTCTGCCTGGGGCCTTATGTTGCCAGGGGAGTCAACGGCGCCCCCCATGATGACCAGGGAGGCAGCCTGGGCCAGCGAACCTGGATACTGCCGCTCCAGCCTGGCCAGGTTGGTCAGGGGGCCGATGGAGACCAGCGTGACTTCCCCCGGGTTCGCCGACAGTTGCTCGGCGAGGAAGTCCACCGCGCCCTGTGGTGGAATGTCGGCGGTGGGTTTGGGCAGTCGGCGGGTGAGGCCGCTGCCTCCGTGGAAGTTGCGGGCGCTGGCAAATTTGCCGGTGAGGGGTCGGCTGCTGCCCCGGTGCACTGGGATATCCGACTTTCCCACGTATTCGAGCAGGGCGCGGGCATTGCGGAGAGCGCGGGCGTGGGATACGTTGCCGCCCACCACGGTCAAGCCGGCTACGTCCACCGTCGGCGCAGCCAGGGCCATCAGGATGGCGATGGCGTCGTCCACGCCCGGGTCGGTGTCAATGATGATTCGGGGCAATGCGGCGAGTCCCTTCAATCGCCGGCCCAACTCCCAGGAGGAGAAGGGGCCAGCATATCTGTCCTGGAGAAAACCTGCGGCTGCGCTGCTGCTAGACTTCCGTGAGGTTTACCGGAGCTTCTTCCAGGTCGAAGTTGCACTCCCACAGTTCGTCCAGCAGGGACTGCTCACCGTCAGTAATATCGGGAACATCCACGGCATCGGTGTAGGCCTGCAGTTCGTCCAGGTTGGTGAAGTTGGGCAGCACCGACACGATGGTGGGCTGGTACAGGGCGAACTTGATGGCGGCCTGGGCCAGGGTGCGGCCGGTCTCTTCATCAGCCAGGAACTTGACCTGTTCCACCTTTTGCAGGGCCTCCCGCAGCCACTCCATCCGGCGGTGGGAACGATGGTCGCTCTCGTCGAAGGTGGGGACCTCGGTATAACGACCGGTCAGGGCCTCGGAGGCGTGGGGTACACGGGACAACAGGCCTACCTCACAATCCTTGGCTATGGGGAAGAAGTCCTTGGCCGGTTCCTGCTCCAGGATGCTGTAGATGATCTGCAGGCTGTGGACGTCGCGTTCCTTCATGGAGGCCTCGCCCTCTTCGAACCAGCCAATGTCAGGCCCCAGGGCGACGCCGTAGTAGCGGATCTTCCCTTCGGTCTTCAGCTGTTCCAGCACCTCAAAGAGGTCGTCCTTCTCCAGGGCGTCTATGCGGGGATTGTGGATCTGGTAGATGTCGATGTAGTCGGAATTGAGGCGGCGGAGGCTCTGTTCGCAGGCGAAGCGGACAAACTCCTGGTCAAACTTCTGGGGTCGCTCCTGGTGGCCGACCCGGGGCGTCAGCTTGTCGTAGAAGTCGTAGCCGAACTTGGTAGCGATGACCAGGTCGTGGCGGCGGTGGCCCAGAACCTTGGCCAGGATCTCCTCGCCGTAGCCCTCGCCGTAGGTATCGGCAGTGTCGAAGAAGTTAACGCCCAGCTCAACGGAGTTCTCCAGCAGGGCGGCGCGTTGCTCCTCGGGAATCTTGCCCCACCAGGTGGTGGCCACGGTCCAGACGCCGAATCCCACCTCGGAAAGTTCCAGGTCGGTACGGGGAAGGGGACGGTATTTCATGGTTGGTTAATTCCTCTTGATTTCGTCTCGTGCTGACTGCTGTCAGGTCAACCCTGGAGTCGCCAGGAGGCTGAATTTTGCCATAACCGGACTGGCGCAGCCAACAACTCTGCGACATGCACTAGCTTCGAAACCATTATAGGCGGTAGCGCCACCGCCCGCCACCAAGCGACGATGACGAGAGCAGGTCGCTTCCCGTGGCTGAAACAGGACCCTGACTTACGACAGCGGCAGATGACTCGCCGCTACCGCGCCTTCCTCCCGAAACTATACCCCAGCCCTACCACCGGTATAACCGAGAAAATCAGGGGCAGCCACCAGTCGCCGCGGGCTGCGCCTCCGTAGATAAGGGCGGCCAGAACCAGGTCGGCGGCAATGTTCACTACCAGCAAGAACTGGATTATCTTAAGGCCGGCGGGCTTGAGACGGGGAACGAAGGCCATTACCAGCAGGCCGATGGCCGCAAGGGGATGTATTCCCATCAGGACAGCGCGTTCCCAGATCGCGCCGCCGTCGGCAAAGCCGCCCACCGCGCTGGTGAAACCCGCCAAAAGGAACTGGATGAGTGCGAGGGTTATTATGAGAATACGCATATGGGACACACCTGCGGGAGAAACCACGGCGCCGGCCAACCTTTGATTAACCGGCGCCCGATGATCAGTTGACTACGCTTACCCTAGCTTGCCAAGTTAGTCGATGTACTTTGCCGGCCGGAAAAATAGTCATAAATGGCAGTGCCGCCGATGGCAATGACAGTCAGTATCACGCCGGGAATCGCAAGTATGCCGCCGACCAGGGCAACTGCCTCAGGCTGAACGCTGCCCAGGGGAATTTCGGCCCCGCGAATGACAATGACAACGGCCAAAAAACACAGCCACGCAACTCCGAGGAAAAGGGAAATGCGTCGCGTCCTGCGATAAGACATGGTCACTCCCTCCAATGCTGAGTGGGTTTGATACCCGAAGAGGGAGAGAGATGTCTGCCGGGATGCCTAGCCCGCCGCCACCGCCAGTCCCAGGCTGCCCTTGATGGCGTCCACCTGGCGCTGGAATTCGCCATCGTCCAGCACAGGCTCAAGTTGGCCCAGGTCCACGCGGGGCAATATATCCACCCATGAAGTGCAGCCGCCGTATTCCTTGATGTAAGGAACGGTTACCGGCTGCTCCATCCGATAGACCCGCAACAGCAGAATTGACAGGGGCAGCATGGGTTTCCAGCGCAGGCGGGACTGGGCATACTCGTCGGTCCAGATATGAAACGGCCCCAGGTCGTCCACCCTGTCCTGGGCTTCCACTTCGATGATTTCTTCCGCCCTCGCCCAGTGAGTGAAGGTGATGGACTCTGACTTTGGAGTAGCCGAGAGCAACTGCTCCAGGGCTGGGCGGCTGGATGGCTTTAGCAGATCCTCACGCTGGTGCTCGTAAGTGGAATACAGCAGGAACTCCGGGTGAATTACCCTGAAGTCCTTACCGGACTCGTGGATGCCTCCTTTTCGCAGAAGCAGGATTTGCTCTCCCTGCGCCAAAGCCTCGACGGTTATGGCCCACTCTTTCAGAGCTATCTGGCAGCGGTCTGGCATCATGGCTTTCTCTCCCATATCGATTATACCAAGGCAACAATTGATAATAAATGCTAATGCAAGCGACTCTGGATGATTTTTTGGAAAGTTCCTGTGATGACTATTCTACCTGAAGATCTAAGAAAGGCTGCAACTATTCGATCCAGAAGAAGGGGTTCCAGGCAATTTCCCACAGGTAGCCATCCGGGTCGGAAAAATAGCCGGAATAACCACCCCAGAAAGTGTCCTGGGCCGGCTTGACCAGGGTGGCCCCGGCCTCCACCGCCACCTCCAGTAATTCATCCACTTCCTCTTTGGACCGGAGGTTATGGGCCAGGATGACGCCCGAAAAGCCGCTCCCTTCGGTGGGAATGCCAACGTCGGCGGCCAGGGCATCCAGGGGGTACAGCGCCAGCCAGGTCCCCTTGTTCTGGAAGAAAGCTATGGATTCGGTATTTTCGTCGTAAAGAGTCAGCCCCAGGCCGTCCCGGTAGAAGGCTACTGAGCGGGACAGGTCGGAAACTCCCAGCGTAACAATGCTGATGCGTGGTTCCATGCAGTCCTGAATCCAGGTTGAAGTTGAGTCGCCAGGTATCTGACGCGGTGACTGACCGGAGGAATCCGTCTCCCCGAAGCGCCCCACTTGGCAAGAGGAACGGGCGGCCCCGGTCAAAGGTTCCGGGATAGGCGAACGTTGCGCAGTTCTATTACGTCAAAGGGCTGGGCCGCTCCACCTGCAGGTACTCCAGGAAGGCCTGCTTGCTGGGGGACAGTTGCCGGTCCTTGGGGTATATCAGAGTCAGGGGGCGCCGGCAGTCCCAGTTGGCCACTGGCAGAATTACCAGCATGCCTGCCCGGGTCTCGGCGGTTACGCCCATGCGGGAGATGACCGCGACGCCGCCGCCGGCCATGGCAGCCTGCTTGAGGGCCTGGTTGCTGCCCAGGCTCAGGGCCGCCGTGGGAGTGATTCCCATTTGGTTGAAGTAAGCTTCCGCGGTGTTGCGCGTGGCAGAACCGGGTTCCCTCAGAATCAAGCCTGCATTGACCACATCCGCCGCGGAAACGCTGTCTTCCTGGGCTAACGGGTGGGTGGGGGCGGCCACCAGGACTATTTCGTCCTCCATGTAATCAATTACTCCCAGCTCGTCCTGGCCCGGGGAGGGGTGGCTGCCGACCATTCCCAGGTCCAGTTCCTGGTTCAGGATGCGCTGGGTGATGGTACGGGTATTGGCTATGTACAGGTCAACGTTGATTCCTGGGTATAGCTGTCGGAACCGGCCCACAGCCATGGGCAACAGGTACTCGCCGGGGGTGGTGCTGGCGCCCAGGGACAAGCGTCCCGTCTGGAGGTTATGTATTTCCTCGAGGGTTTCCAGAAGTTTGCCAGACAGCGAGAAGATCTGCTGGGCGTAGGCAAATACCGTCTCCCCCACTTCCGTTATCCGGAGACCGCGGGTCCGCCGGTGAAACAGGGCGGCGCCCAGGAATTTTTCCAGTTCCTGTACCTGGATGGAAACGGCCGGCTGGGTAATGCTCAGGGACTCAGCGGCCCGGGAAAAGCTGTGATGGGACGCAACGGCGTAGAAAATGTACAACTGGTGGAAATTGAGCGTCCCGCCTCCATTTCCGCCACCCGATGAAAACCTGAGCTGCGGAAATGTTCCTGTGGCTGGCCCGTTAACCATGTTTCCTCCCGTTCCCAGCGCAGTTTTGGGGGTTGCCCAGCATGAACTCGGCAATGGATTGGGATACGGTGTCCGGGGATTCCTCCGCCAGAAAGTGGCCACATCGGGGAAAATTCCGGGTAACGTGGTCCGTCAATTCGGACTCCCAGATGGTCAGTTCTTGTGGACGAAAGGCAATGTCCCTGTGGCCCCAAAGGACCAGGGCAGGCTTATAGATAAAGGACTGCCTGGCGCTCCATATGGAATCGAGCCAGTCCGTAGCGCCTATGATGTGACCGGGAAGGGCGGCGCAGGCGCGGCGGGACTCCGGGTCCGGCTGAGCCTGACGGTAATGCTGCATTGCCTCCGGACTCAGAGCCTTACGGTCTCCGACGGCTCGCGGCATTACCTGGGTGACGATGAAATTGAGCCGCTGATTGAGGAAGCGGCCCACCGGGCTGGACATCATCCTGCTGAACATTACAAAATGGCGATCGGTGTTGACGGGCCAGCACCAGGTGTTTGCGATGATCATCCGGCGGACCCGTTCCGGAAAGCGCCTGGCAAAGTCCAGGCCGATTGGGCCGCCCCAGTCCGTCATATAGAGCGAGATTTCTCTCACCTGCAGATGATCCAGAAACGAGGCAAAGTTTCTGGCGTGGGTCTGGGGGGAGTGGTCTCCAGGCGCCTGACTGCGCTCGGAAAGGCCAAATCCGATGTGGTCTGCTGCGACACATCGGAACTGCCCGCGCAACCGGTCGATTAACCCCCGGAACTCAAAAGACCAGGATGGGTTGCCGTGAACGAAGACAATCGGCTCACCCGCTCCTTCGTCCACGTAATGCATACGGCCGGAAGGAGATTCGAAGAAGCGACTCTCAAAGGGGAAGAGTTGATCTGAAACCCAGCCCGGACGGATTCCAAACACGCTGCTGGCAGTCATGCTTCCACCCCAGATCCGTCTTGCCGTAGTTTCCTCATTCAGTCCCGGGCCAGCCATTCCTTTGCAGGCGTTAAACCCAGCAGGTTCGCCAGGTTGGTGGTGGTGGTCAGGGCAACCTCCTCCAGGGTAATGCCCTTCAGGTCGGCCAAAAAATGGGCCACTTCCCGCACGTGGCGCGGCTCGGTCCAGTTGTGGCGGTATTTCTTGAAGGGTTGGGGATAGGCGTCGGTTTCCAGGACCATGTTTTCCAGCGGTATGGCGCGGGCGGCATCCTGGAGATGCGGCAACCGGGTCAGGGGCCGGGCCATGGAGATAAAGAAGCCGCAGTCTATGGCCTCTCTTGCGGTGGCTTCGTCTCCCTGGAAGTAATGCATCACTCCGCCCACCGAACCGGCGTCTTCTTCCCGCAGGGTGCGGAATACATCGGCATGGGATTCGCGGGAGTGGAAAATTATGGGCAGGTCGAGGCTCCTGGCCAGCCGGATCTGGGATCGAAATACCTGGTCCTGCACCTCATGGTCCGGCGAAGTTGGCATGTAATCAAGGCCGATTTCACTGATGCAGACCACCCTGGCGTTATCCCGGGCCAGGGATTCCAACTCGGCATAGACGGCATCATTCACCGGCTGGTGCGCCTCCATGGGGTGAATGCCCACTCCGGCGTAGAAGGCCGAGTGCTCTTCGGACATGCGAATGCAAGCTCGGGTGGACTCGATGGTGGTTCCGGCGCAAACGATAAACCCGATACCTGCTTCAGCCGCCCGGTCCAGAATCCCTGGGATTTCCTCGGGGCCATACTGGTCAAGGTGGGTATGGGCATCACCGAACAGCAGTAGTTCCGACCCGTCCATTGCTGTTTCCTTCAAAGGCTTGCGCGGCGCCAGGGCCGGCGTTCCCTTCAGCCTCGTATGATTTTAAATGCATATATTACAGACTATAACTAAAACGTCAAGGTTTGTTGGGGTTATAAATGCACATAATCTTGCAGTCCGTTGCAATTGGATTGCTATGCATTTTTGTAGCTGAGCCGGAAGCAGATGGGTCCGATGGGAATGTCGCGCCGGCGGCGGTATGACGGCGACCAGGGTTTTGGGCGCCGGCCCCGGGCCGGCGCTAGCGGGAAAGGGAGGTCATCAGAGGACTGCCATTATGATGCGCTGGATTACGGTCAGCAGCAGGATTGCGACCAGGGGGCTGAAGTCAATCATCCCGAAGGTGGGGAGTACCCGGCGGATGGGCGCCAGGATGGGCTCGGTGACCTGGATGAATACCTGGGTAATGTTGACCAGCATCGGCGGAGGGTCGCTGGACATAAAGGACAGGACCAGGGTGAGTATGATCCGCGCCAGGATGGACAGGTAGATCAGGGTGAACAGCAGGTCAACCAGCTGCAGGGGTTCGAACATTTGGACGACGTCTCCTTATCCTCAGCCCTGGCCCAGCTTGATGGACTTGAGATAGGCGGCGTTGACCGCATCTACCACTGCGGCGGGCACGCCGCCCCTTTCCAGGGCCTGGAGGCCTTCCGCAGTGGTGCCTCCGGGGGAGACAACCATGTCCTTAAGTTCCCCGGGGTGCTTGCCGGTCTCCATTACCAGCCGGGTGCTGCCGTAAACGGTCTGGAGGGCCAGGGTGCGGGCCATGTCCCGGGGCAGGCCCACGTACACGCCGGCATCGATGAGAGCCTCGACGAACATGAAGACGTAGGCTGGGCCGCTGGCGCTGAGGGCCGTGGACATATCCAGGTACTTTTCGTCGCTGACGTAGATCTCCTCGCCTACGGTGGACAGCATTGACCGGGCCATTTCGCGCTGGCTCTCCGCCACGGGTTCCGAGCAGGTCCACAGGGTCATGCCGCAGCCAATCTGGGCCGGGGTGTTGGGCATTACGCGGATGACGGAGTCGTGCTGCAGCCCCTGGGACAGGGTGGACATCCTGGCGCCGGCAATTATGGAAAGGGCAGCCTGGGATGAGTCCAGCCTGCCGCCCAACTGGCCGAAAACGACCGGCAGGTCCTGGGGCTTGATGGCCAGGACCACCAGGTCCGCCCCTTCGGCAGTCTTGAGGTTGTCCTGGTGGGTGTGAACGCCGTACCGCTCGGACAGGTAGTCGCGGCGCTGGGGGACGGGTTCGCCAATGGCCACGTCCGCAGGGTTGGCCAGGTCGGCGGCCAGAACTCCGCCCAGGATGGCCTCGGCCATGGTTCCGCCACCGATGAAAGCTAACTTCATAAGTCATCCTCTTCCAGGCAAGTCGGCATTCAAGAGTCGCCTGGTATCAACAGCGCCAGACAACGGGTGTCATTATAGCATTTGGAAATTGACGGCTTTTCCTATGCGAAAGGTAACTGTTCAGAGTTGGTGGGATTTCCCGGCCAGCCAGCCCCGTCATACCGGCGAAAGCGGGTATCCAGGACTCCTTGCCGCCCTTGACCCGTATGCACCATCCGCCTTGCTGCATTCCGGCCTGCGCCGGAATGACGAACTTCCGACCTCCGTGAATATCAACCCTGAACAGTTGCCGCGAAAGCCGTTCTCGCGCCGGGGCAGGCTTCCCGACATTTCCCGGACATCGCCGCCCACAGTCGGGCCGCAGGCAGAATAGAAAGGGACTGGAAAGCGGCTCTTGCCGGCACGAAGGGTGGGCGAGGTGGGGTCGTTTTTCGCCCTCTCCCAACCCGTCATTTCATCTCCATGGGGGACGGGACCATTCCAATAGTTCCCTAGAAATCGGAGAGGCCGTTGCCGCGGGCCAGTTCGACGGCCAGGCGGATGGACTCCAGCATGCTGACGTGCTGGGCAATGCCCTGGCCGGCAATGTCGAAGGCGGTGCCGTGGTCCACTGAGGTGCGGACGAAGGGCAACCCCAGGTTGGCGGTGACGCTCTCCTCGAAGCCATAGACCTTGACGGGAATGTGGCCCTGGTCGTGGAACATGGCCAGGACGGCGTCGTACCGGCCCGAAATGGCCTGGTGAAAGACGCTGTCGGCCGGAATTGGCCCCACGGCATCTATGCCGCGCTCCCGGGCCGCCTGGACTGCCGGGGCGATTTCGTCGGCCTCTTCGTTGCCCAGCAGACCGCCGTCGCTGTTGTGGGGGTTCAACCCCGCGGCGGCAATGCGGGGGCTGGGAAAGCCCCACTTGACGAAGGAATCGTGGGTCAGCTGCAGGAAGTCGAGTATGCGGTCTTTCTTCACGTAGTCGCAGGCCACCCGCAGGGACCGGTGGGTGGTCAGGTGGACTACCCGCAGGTTTTTGGCCATGAGCATGGTGGGCACGATTCGCGCGCCGGACAACTCCTGCAAAAGTTCCGTGTGGCCGATGGACTCGTAGCCGGCCATGGCGGCGGCTTCCTTGTTGAGGGGGGCGGTAGCTATGCCGTCCACGATTCCGGCCAGGGCAAGCTCGCCGGCCTTGGTCACCCACTCCATGGCCGCCTTGCCACAGGGGACGCTCAGCTGGCCGGCGGTGATTTCCTCGGGATTCAGGTTGTGGATGTCCACCACGTCCACAATTTCCGGGTCTTCACCGGCCGCGGTAGGGTCGTCGGTCTCGCGGATGGTGAGAGACAGGCCGGTGGCCCTGACGGCCTGGTTCATGGCGAAGGTGTTGCCGATGACCATGGGACGGCAGGAATCGTAAACCCGGGGGTCGGCCAGGGCCTTGACTACCACTTCGGGGCCGATGCCACAGGGGTCGCCCATGGTGATGGCGATAGCCGGCTTTTGCGCATCAACGTCAACCATAACACTAACCGCTCCAGGTTCAGATAGGCCAAAGATTCGGGAAAATTATAGCATGGGGAAGAGAAATGGGCGGAAGGGCAGCAGCGACCAAGACCTATGCGTGGGCCAGGTCATCAACAACTAGCATCTGTAAATTGGGGAGGTCGG
Source organism: Chloroflexota bacterium (assembly GCA_028875055.1). Classification (GTDB taxonomy): domain Bacteria; phylum Chloroflexota; class Dehalococcoidia; order Lucifugimonadales; family UBA3495; genus Bin22. Next base: position 13,304 of record JAPPGG010000049.1, on the reverse strand, counting down.
GGAGAGCTTTGTCGTTAGTGAGAAAATAATGTGCGCCGGCGGCCACGGCGGTAGCCATCTGGATGGCATCGGGCGTACGAATGCGTCGATAGGTGGCCCGTATCTGGGCAGCTTCCTCGGCGATTTGCCCCGTGATTGAATTCACTTCAATGCCACCGACAGGGGAAAGAACCCGTCGATAACGTTCAGCAAGGTCGCTGCGTCCACTTCTTAATGGAACCACGAGCACTTCGGACAAGGTTACGACGGAGGTTACGGCCAACAGGGTCCCGTTTAATGCCGCGTCGAGGAATGGAGAAACAAGTCCCAGGTACTTAGAATTCTCTTCAACATAATAGACAACTGGGGCAGTATCGACGAAGACCGTTGTGCCAAGGAATGGGCCTACCCACATCTATGGCCGCGCAAATGGTCCACCCAGTCCTGGGCGTCGATACCCGCCTCCGCCAGAGTGCTACCCCGGGGTGCTTTTGCCAGCTTTTCCTCAATATCACACTTGCAGGCATTACAAGCGCAGGTCATTGTTTCCAGCAACATCAGCAGGACCGATTGCTGCTCCGGCGTCAGTTCCTCAATGAGCCGCATTAGCCGCTCTGTGGTAGCTTGCCTGGTTTTGTCCTGCATGTCCGATGACTCGCGGGGAATGGCTAGCTCAAAGTATAGCACTTCCCGCCCGGAACAAGAGCCTTCAACCTTGCCTCTCAAGACCTTAACGACTGGGCGCAGACCCTGGCATTTCGGACTCCCTGCGTTGACAACCCCAAGTTCTCCACCCATAGTATGCCGCTTAAGGCAGTTACTCAAGGAGGCAATCTTTACTATGAACTTCAACCCCGAATCCCACCTGGCCGCTATTACCCGCTCCGTTGCCTTCCTGGAACGGGACGGCCAGCCCGCCAGCGCGGTGGGCCTTTCCCGCAGTTACGTCGCGACTTTGGAGGACCTTTGGGACGCGGTGACCAACGCCGACCGCATTCCCCGCTGGTTCGCGCCGGTCAGCGGCAACCTGGAACCGGGCGGGCGCTACCAGGTGGAAGGCAACGCTGGCGGCGCTATCGTCGTCTGCGAAGCCCAGTCCCACTTTGGCCTGACCTGGGAGTTTGGCGGGGACACAAGCTGGGTGGAGGTCCAGGTGTGGGAGGAAGGGGCCGGTCAAATTGGGCTATCGCTGGTCCACACCGCCCTGCTGTCGGAGCACTGGGAGCAGTTTGGAGCCGGCGCGGTGGGCGTAGGCTGGGAGACGGCGTTCCTGGGGCTGGCCCTGCACCTCGCCGACCCGTCGGGGTTCAAGGCGGACATGGAGGAGTTTGCCACGTCAGCCGATGGAAGGGCGTTCATCCACGGGAGCAGCGAGGGCTGGGGCCTGGCGCAGATAGCGGCGGGTACGGAACCGGAGGCGGCAAACGCTGCGGCGGCAAGGACGGCGGCGTTTTATACGGGGGAGGAGGTTGGCTGAGGGGTGCACATTTGCGCTTAACACTCGGTCCGTTCGTTCTCTGATACAATTGGTAGCCAACAGCGATCCCAAATGGGGAATATGATGACGTTTCCAGCGAAATCAAGCAAGCCAGATGTTGGCGCTTCTGATAGCTTTCCTGCAGAGGGTACACTGCAAGATGGCCCAGTTCCTGAGCCGTGGGGCGGCCTCCGGTTTTCTGAAGAAACCGCTGCGCTTAAAACTGAGTTTCGGGCCAACGTGCTTAACCGCATTTACTGCGCCGCCCTTGGACTGTGCAATGGAAGGTTGGAATGCGCTGAAGTTGCCTTGGGAACTTCAGCGGAAGAGGAAGGCTGGTTAGTCTTCGATCTCATCATCACAGTGGACACAGACTGGGATAACATAGAAGCAATAGAGGGCCGGCTCTCGGAAATGATCGCGGAGTGGTCTTCAGAGTGGAACGAAGAGGAAATCGAAGACTATTCCAGCTATATCTACTTTGGCATGATTCCCTCTAAATTGTGAAACCTATAGAGTTCTATGATTTGGGTGTGGTGCTTGCATCCCAAGTTGCAACAGAGGCTGAGTGTCGCACAGTGGTTGGCAGACTATACTACGGTCTCCATCATGAAGCCCGTTGCCGCTATTTCCGTGAAAACCCCAACGGTACTCCCTTAAGCAGAAACGGAAGGCATGCGGAACTTCACCGAAGGTTCAACGCACCCTCCAATGCCCGGTCTCAGATGGTAGGCCGGCAATTAAATCGGCTCAGAATTATGCGGAATAAAGCCGATTACGAGTTGGGAAACCTTTCCTACGGAAGCAGATCCTTGACACCAGTCCAATTCATGGATTTGGCCCTCCAATGCGGTAGAAGGCTTATGCAAGCATTAGAGGCATACTCACCCGGGGAAGCTGCTGATGGCTGCAACTGTCCAATTCAATAGGTTAAAGAATCAACAATCAATACCCCCAACATAAAGGGGCGGAGAGTTTTGGTCTCTCCGCCCCTAAAATTTCTCCCGTTTCCCCCGGTTACTCACACTTGTTCCACCCACACGAGACGCACATGAGGCACCCTTCCTGGAAGATGACCGGGGTGTTGCATTCGGGGCACTTGCGAGCGGTGGGGAGAGCGCCGTTGCCGTTTACGCCGTTACCGTTGCCATTTCCATTTCCGTTTCCGTTGTAATGCACGGGTTCGGGGACGAACTGCATCTGCACGGTCTTGGACTCGGGGTGGTCGGTGGTCTCGGCGGCGCCTTCCATGTAGCGCTGCAGGGCCAGGGCCACGGCGTCAGGGCCGGAACGGACCAGCGTGCCCTCGTCCCAGAAGGGGCAGCAGGTGATTCCCCTCAGCTGCTCCACCACGTCGTTGACGCCTACGCCCGAGCGCAGGGCCAGGGATGCCAGGCGGGAGATGGCCTCCAGTTGGGCTGAATCGCAGCCGCCGGCCTTGCCCAGGGTGCTGAACACCTCAAAGGGTTTGCCCTCTTCCTGGAAGTTGATGGTCACGTACATATTGCCGTGGCCGGTATGCACCCGCTCGGTAACGCCCTGGATCTGGCGGGGGCGGTCCCGCATTACGCGGGCGGTCCCGCTCCCAGGGGCGGTCTGGCTTTCTTCACCGGCGTCGGTACCGCCGGTGCTGAGGACCTGGCCGGCCTTGCTGCCGTCCCGGTACACGGTGATGCCCTTGCAGCCGGTCTCGTAGGCAAGGCGGTAGGCCTCGGCCACGTCTTCCACTGTGGCGCTGGTGGGGAAGTTGATGGTCTTGGAAACGGAGTTGTCGGTATATTCCTGGAAGGCGGCCTGCATGCGCACGTGCCATTCCGGGGTAATGTCATGGGAGGTGCGGAAGACTTCCTTCACCCATTCGGGCACGTCCAGGTCGTGAAGGGTGCCCTTCTGGGCCAGCTGTTCCATCAGTTCCTGGGAGTAGAAGCCCTCGTTGCGGGCCACCGCCTCGAAGTAGGGATTGCCCTCCACCAGGCGGGTATTGTCCATCACGTTACGGACGTAGGACAGGGCAAAGAGGGGTTCGATGCCGCTGGAGGCGCCGGAAATGATGCTGATGGTGCCGGTGGGGGCGATGGTTACGGGGGCGGAGTTGCGCATGCGCCGGACGTTGCCGGGCTGGTTATAGACGCTGCCATCCCAGGCCGGGAAGGTGCCCCGCTTTTCGGCCAGTTCCATCGAGGCCTTGTAGGTCTCGTCCTGGATGCGGCGCATGACCTGGCCGCCCAGTTCCAGGGCTTCCTCGGAATCGTACCGAATGCCCAGCTGGACCAGCAGGTCGGAGAAGCCCATGATGCCCATTCCGATGCGGCGGGTCTTCTTGCTCATCTCCTCGATTTCGTCGAGGGGGTAGTTGTTCATGTCGATGACGTTGTCCAGCATGCGGACGCCGGTGCGGACGGCCCCGGCCAGCCGGTCCCAGTCCATCACCACGTTGTCGTCCAGGTACTTGACCATGCGGGCCACGTTCAGGGAGCCCAGGTTGCAGGACTCGAAGGGGAGCAGGGGCTGCTCGCCGCAGGGGTTGGTGCTTTCGATACTGCCCAGCTGGGGATTTGGATTGTCGCGATTTATCCGGTCCAGGAACACGATACCGGGGTCGCCGGTCTGCCAGGCCATCTGCACCATTTCCTGGAAGACTTCGCGGGCGTTAAGCTGGCCGGTTACGTCGCCGGTGCGGGGGTTGACCAGGTCGTAGGACTGGCCGCGTTCCACGCGCTGCATGAAGTCTTCGGTGACGGCCACGGAGATGTTGAAGTTGACCAGGTGCTCGCCGTCTTCCTTGGAGTGGATGAACCGCAGTACGTCCGGGTGGTCCACGTTGAGGATGCCCATGTTGGCGCCGCGGCGGGTGCCGCCCTGCTTGACCACGTCGGTGGCGGCGTCGAAAGCGTTGATGAAGCTGACCGGGCCGGAGGCCACGCCGCCGGTGGAACCGACCACGTCGCCCTCGGGACGCAGCCGGGAAAAGGAGAACCCGGTTCCGCCGCCGCTCTTGTGAATAAGAGCGGTTTCCTTGACGCGCTCAAAGATGGAGTCCAGGGAGTCGCCCACGGGCAGGACGAAGCAGGCGGAAAGCTGCTGCAGCTCACGGCCGGCGTTCATCAGCGTGGGCGAGTTGGGCATGAATTCCAGCCGGCGCATGACGGTGTAGAACTCGTCCTCCACCGCCTGGCGTTCCTCTTCAGTAACGGGCTGATAGTTCAGTTCAGCCAGCGACAGGTTGTGGGCGACCCGGCGGAACATGCCGTCCGGGTCTTCCAGCACGTTGCCCTCCCTGTCCTTGGACAGGTATCGTCGCCGGAGTACCACTTCGGAGTTTTCGGTGAGTTCCGTGGAACGACTGTTAATCGTTTCAGCGATTCCCGAGGCGACCATTGCCACACGGACGCGCCGCCTGATTTCCTCTCCTGAAATCTCTACATTATTCTGGACCGTCGCCATTATTCCCTACCCCTTCAAGCCGCTCAATTTGCCACTTCATTAAAAATATACGATTCTCTTTCACCAGCCTAGCTGGCTGCCGAGGTCTGTTTGACCCTTCCGGCCAGCGCCAGGTCCAGAGTTATACCCCAGTGAAAGTACATCTCAGGGACCCAGCGAGCCGGGCCCGCAATTCTTGCCGCCATTCGCCCCAGCAATCCGGCCAGGAAGGGCCTGGCCACCGACCGGCGCTCCAGCGCGGTGATGACCGACCTGGTTACCACCGCTACGGGTCCCAGCACCATCCGGTGGATTACGCCCGACCGCAGTTCCAGGCCCCGACCGGACAGGGAGAGCTGGATGGCGTCTGCCAGGTCCTTCAGCGCCCCGTAGGCCAGCCGGTGGCCGGATACCAGTTCAATTGTCAGACAGTCACGTTCGGTCCAGCATCGCTCCACCGGAAAGGCCTGGGCCAGTTCGGCGGTCAACTGGTTCTCACACCCCTGGGGCATGGGCTGGCACTGAACGTGAACGATGTATTTGGTTTGTTCAGCCATGTGTTTTCGCTTGGCTCCCGTGTCAGATGGATTTTGGCCGGGCAGCCCGCTGGCCGCCCGTTATGTGCGCTTTGACTGTCCCTTCCGGTTTTGAGCAGCAATGCTCACACAATCCCCAGCGGTGCCCCCTTCGGCTCGAAGGGAAAACACCTCCACCCCCATCTCTAACGTCAATGCAGACTATCGTCCCGTCGGGACGATCAAAACTTGTTGTGGCAAACCGGGGCCAACCATGACCCCGTTCTGAAGCGGTTAACCGGAGCTGTTGCCGCCGCCACACCGGAGCCGGGCTTCATGGATCTTCGCCCGATTCCTCCCACTGTTTTAACACATTTGTTCCAGTTTTACACTGGGCAACTGTCAGCAGCTCCGCCGGCGGAGGGTTTCCCGCTTCCGCCGGGGTACCCGATTGACGGGTAAGGCTGGTCGTTTGGCCGCTGCTATGGCTGACTGTTGATTCCATCTGTTGCCGCATGTTGTAAAACCTGGTCTTGCGCCGGGCCTGACTGTTCTACCAGTAATTCCTGCGTGGCCCGGCCGGTTATCGGACTGCCGTTGCCTGGTTACACCTGGTTCAGATCGTCCAACTCCATGGGCATGGCGAACCAGCAGGCCACCAGGCTGGCCCGGACCTCCTTGTCGATGTCTTCCTGGAGGTCCGCAATGGGGTTGGAGTACTGTTCGCTTTCAATATCCAGGGAGTCCTCGTCCTCGGCGACCATGTCTTCGGAAACGGGCAGCCGGAGCAACAGGTCCTCCAGTTCGTGGACTCGGGTGTTATGGCTCAAGAGCCGGGTCAGGGCAGAAACCTGGGCGCTGCTAGGCATTTGCAATGCTCCTTCAGTGTTCCGGACCCGCCTTGGTGAAGCGGGCAGGCGAGATGATTATTCTTCTCCCATCGGTCCGGGTCCCTGATCGGTCAGCTCTCCCGTTTCTGCGTCGCCCTGGGGCTCTGGTATCTGCCCCAATCCCAACTCCCCTGCATCCGGTCCGGAGTCGGTGGCGGCGGTTTCCCGTTCCTGCCGGCCCCTGGACCTGGCCCTGCCTCGGCGTTGCCTGCTGGGTCCCGGTTGTATGTGCGGAAGGGTGAGCTGGGTACCGCCCCCCTCGCGCAAGTCCTTGACGACCTCTTCGAAACTCTCGATATCCTGAAAATCCCGGTAAACGCTGGCATACCTGATGTAAGCCACCCGGTCCAGGTTCTTCAGTTGTTCCATCACCACCTCGCCGATCTGGCTGGCGGCCACCTCACCCTGCCCCTGAAGTTCTCCCTCTATCTCCTCTACCAGTCTCTCGATAGCGTGGGCCGGAACCGGTCGCTTGGCGCACGCCTTGCGAATGCCTCCGGCAAGTTTTTCCCGGTCAAATTCCTCGCGGCGGTTATCCCGCTTGGTCACCATTACCGCGTTGGAATGGATGCGCTCATAGGTGGTAAACCGGCGCAGGCATTCCAGGCACTCCCGGCGGCGCCGAATGCCGTTTTGCACGTTTCTCGAGTCCGTAACCCGGGAATCGGAGAAACCACAGTAGGGGCACCGCATTTTCCTTTTCCACTTTCTAAAACTTTTTTAAGACTTGTTTGAAAAATACCCTATCTGGTATTGCGATGTAACTCGCCTACCAATTATGGTATCCGATGTTTAACTTTTTTGTAGGCCGGATTCTAGTCTTACCCTGAATGTTCAGTCAAGGCATTTTGGAGCAGACAAAACCGATTTTTGCGAGTTTTCACCAAGTCTTCAGTCTGCGCCGCCGCGCCGAAAAGACGCCGAGGCAGGGGCAGGGGAGCAGGAAAAACATAGGTAGCGCCTAGCCGGATTCCCGCCGCCCAGCAGGCGCCGCGATCCGGGACGGAGAGCGAGTTGCCGGGCCAAAAGAGAGAGGCCGCCCTGGCCCCGAGGTTGGCGATAGCGGGGAAAAATTCAGGGATACCGGAGGGAGCCGGGCCGGCTGGGTGGCCGGCGCAAAAGCAAAAGAGGAGGCCAACCCGATGTTCGGGTCGGCCTAAAGCAGGTTCTCGGCGCTCAAATGGTCAGCGATACGAATAAAATGTACTACTGCTAGGAGCCTCCGAGAATATTCCTCCAAGTGGGGAATCTGTGAATACCTTACCAGTTCTCCTGAAAGGGCGGCAAGGGGAAAGCTTGCCGGTTTTCCTGCGTTTTATGTTTCCTTTAGTTCTTTCCCCTGTGCCAAATCCTGGACCACACTCCTGGCCGGTGTTCCTGGCGACGGGCCAGCCCGTCAAAGTCCCTGGTGTGGCCCGTTGGGTGGCCGGCGGGACTGTCGCCGGCCTCCGGGTTATCGAAAAAATCCGCGGCGGCTGCCACCGGACTGGCGGCGAAGAAAACTGGGCACGTCGAGGTCATCCATGCTGTCCTGGGGGATGTCCTGCAACAGCTGCTGGAGCTCGGCTTCACGCTGCCGCTGGCTGTCCTGGAGCACCGGGAAGGCGGCCGCCACCATGGTCATCTTCACCTCGTCTTCCAGCCGAGGGTCGCGGCTGGTGCCGAAGATGATGTTGGCCTCGGGGTCGGACATCTCTTCCAGGACGGCGGCGGCTTCCTGGACTTCCTGCAGGGAGAGGTTGGTGCCGCCGGTGATGACGAACAGTATCCGCTTGGCGCCGTCCATGGCAATGTCCAGCAGGGGACTTTGGGTGGCCATCTTGGCCGCTTCAACGGCCCGCTTTTCGCCCTTGCCCCGGCCGATGGCCAGCCAGGCGGGACCGGCGTTGGCGAGGATGGTCTTGACGTCGGCAAAGTCCACATTGATTTCGCCGGGCACGGTCACCACTTCCGCAATGGCCTGCACGCCCTGGTGCAATACGGAGTCGGCCATCTTGAGGGCGTCTTCCCAGGTGAAGGTCTGGTCCCTTTCCTGGTTCAGGGCCAGCAGGCGGTCGTTGGGGATCACGATGACGGTGTCGGCGTGGTCCTTCAGCCGCTCGATGCCTTCGTCGGCATTCTTGCGGCGGGCCGCGGCCTCGAAGGAGAAGGGACGGCTGACGACGGCCACGGTGAGGGCGCCGGCTTCCTTGGCGATCTGGCTGACCACCGGGGCTGCGCCGGTGCCGGTGCCGCCACCCATGCCCACGGCTACGAAGACCATGTCGGCGCCATCCACTGCCTTTTCAATTTCGGCGCGGCTTTCTTCCGCCGCCTGGCGTCCCAGCTCGGGCTGAGCGCCGGATCCAAGCCCACGAGTAAGGCTCTGGCCCATGGCGATGCGGTGGGAAACGTCGCACCGGAAGAGGTGCTGGGCGTCGGTATTCAGAGCGTAGTACTCCACCACCGGGAGCTTGTCCTTGTACATGCGGCTGACCGCGTTGCTGCCGCCTCCGCCAACTCCCATAACCTTGATCATGGGCACGCCCCGAGCGATTTCCGGAATGGCGTTGTAGTTTTCGTTATTGTCTCTGCCGGGTTCCCAGGATGCTGAGCTTCCAAATACCATAATCACATTCCTCCGAAGTACAAATGGACAAAGATTCGTTTATTCCGCTTTCCTGATGAGTCCGGGCCTGACGGGTTACCCGGCGCCGCCGGGCTGGCCCGGTCCGGTCCGGTCGAAGCTATTCTCTTTCCGCGGCAACCTTGGGTGTGTCCTTCTCCTTGTTGCGCTTGAAAATGTTGAACAGGGACCTGTAACCCCTGGTAGAGTCCTCGGGCGCTCGGTAAGTGCGCCCCTCGCCCTGGTGCTTGATTCCCCAGAGCAGAGTGCCGACTGCGGCGGAGAACCCGGGCTTTCGCAGCTGGGTCGGCAGGCCCGTCACGCCAGTGGGGTAAGCAACGCGCACGGGCTCGCCCAGAACGCTTTCGGTGAACTCCTGGAGACCGGCGATTTCGGCGGTGCCGCCGGTGAATACCACGCCCCCGTCGGGCAGCCGGTTGATTCCGGCCTGGGACATGCGCTGCACCACCATCTGCAGAATTTCATACATCCTTGCGTTCAGGGGTTCGCACAGGTGGCGCCTTTTCACCAGCTTCTGGGGCTGGCCCTGGCCGCCGGACAGGAGCACTTCTTCATCCGGGTCCACCAGTTCGGGCATGATATTGCCCCGCTTGATCTTCGCTTCCTCCGCCACGTGGAAGGGAATACGCTCGGCAACCGCCAGGTCCCGAGTCAGCTGGCTCCCGCCAACCGGGAGCACGGTAGAGAACCAGGGGCTGCCGTACTGAAATACCGTGACGTCGGTAGTGCCGCTGCCTATGTCAATAAACAACACCCCCATTTCCCGCTCGTCGGCGGTCAAAGTGGACTCTGCTGATGCCAGGGACTGGAGGACGAGACTGTTAACGGGAAGCCGGTTGGCCTCCACGGCGTTAACGGTATTCTTCAGAATAGTCGCGTCTCCTACCGCGATGTGGGCTTCCAGTTCCACCTTGGTGGCGTGCAGACCAATAGGATTGCGAACACCGGATAGTCCATCCACTGAGTACCCGATGGGAATAATATGAAGTATTTCTTGCCCTTCTCCCAATGTGGGGAAGGATGACTGGATGAACCGGTGCATATCGCCTGAGGTAATGCTTCCCAGGTCAGTGGGATGGTCCATTACATCCTTGAGGTTGGTGCTGCGAATGTGCCCGCCGCTGACCACCACGTAGGCGCTGGGGTTGTAGCCCTTGCCCACGTATCGCTGGGCCTCCTCGACGGAACAGCGAACCGCCTCCCTGACTTCCGTCATGTTGTCGATGCAGCCCTTCTGCATCCCCTGGGACGGTGCGATGCCGGTGCCGAGCACCTTCAGCTCGCCTTCGCTGCCCACCCGGGCCACGACGGTGACAACCTTGCTGCTGCCGATATCCACTGCCGTGTAGAAAGTTTCTCTAGCCAAGATGTGCCGTCCTTTGTTAACCAGAGTTCCTGAATGGGTACATCCGCGCTGTCCGCCAGCGTGGGCGGATGTTCCCAGGCTTAATTCTCCGTACCACCCTGCTCGGCCAGCCGTTGGGCCACCCTTAACCGGGCGCTGCGACTGCGGGGATTGGCTGCCACCTCTTCGGCGCCTGGCCGAATAATCCGCCGGTTGACCAGGCTGAGCCTGGGCCGGTGCTGGCATACGCAGACCGGCAACCCCGGCGGGCAGAGGCACTGCGCCGCCTCCCGAGCCAAAAAGTTCTTGACCAGCCGGTCCTCCAGGCTGTGGTAGCTGATGACCGCTACCCGGCCCTGGGGGGCCAGCAATTCCACCGCTGCCTCCAGTCCCGCGCTCAGGGTATTGAGTTCGTCGTTTACCGCTATGCGCAGGGCCTGGAAAGTGCGGGTGGCCGGATGGGTCCTGGCGGGCCTTCTGCCACCACGTCTGCCCGAGCCTCCCGCGGCCCGCCGACCCAATACGCCTGCCACCAGGCTTGCCAGCGCTCCCGTGGTCCCAACGGGTCTCTGGCGGACAATGGCCGCTGCGATGGCTGCGGCCCTCGGCTCTTCGCCGTATTCCCGAATAACGGCGGTCAGGTCATCCCGGGACCAGTGGTTCACAATGTCCGCCGCTGTGGGAATGTTCGCTTCCGGATCAAACCGCATGTCCAGGGGTTCATCACGCTGGAAACTGAACCCGAATCCGGTAGCGTCCACCTGCCGAGAAGATATCCCCAGGTCCAGCAGAACTCCGTCCGCCCTCGCTTCCACACCCCAGGCCCCCTGGACCAGGGATACCATTTCGGCGTAGCTGCCCAGTACGGGAGTAAACCTCACTCCGAAGGAAACCAGGCGCTGCTGAGCTCGGACTAAAGAACGAGGGTCCAGGTCGATACCACACACTCTCCCTAGCGGAGAGGACGCCCGGAGGAAGGACAACGCGTGTCCTCCATCCCCCACCGTAGCATCCACAAACACACCGTCCGGACGTACCCCCAACTGACCCAATACCTCCGTCAGCAACACGGGAAGGTGAAAAGGAACCGTTGCCCATTCTGCCTGATCTGTCAAAACTGACCTACCGGGCTCCTGGCCGCTGGCGAATGTAATACGAGGGAAACGCCGGGCCGGACATTCCTTGCCAATGAGCTGACAGAGAAACCACTATCTTCCTTTGGGACGCCCCGTTCTCTGTCCAGATAACCGGGGAAGTAGAGCGGGTTACCGGGGCCGCCTGACGCAGAAACACCGAAAATTTCGGGGAACGAAAGCGGCAAACCGGCATTGCCTGGTTCACTGGGTCCCGACTCGACCGTACCCGGTCCGACGATTGATCGACATCTCTCCCAACTCTTGGAAGTTTCGAGAGAGTCTTCAGAGACCGATGCGGGACTCTGCAGCAGCCCCGAACGGCGGTTAAGTAGAGTGATACGGAGATGTGATCCACCCACAAACCCCTCACCACAATCACTGGGTTGACGTTAACAATTGCCGAAAGACAGTGTCAACGGAAGAAACGGCCAGTTTTTGACAATTTTGAGAAAAACATATTTTTGGTCGATTTATTAGAACTATCTTAGCGATTGGCCATGTTGTCCGGGCGGAAACCGCGGGGTTACTGAAAGTGAACTAAGCTCACGGGTCACCCCCACGCCGGCATTGGTATCCGAGGTACAGTCAAAAGGTGTCTATACGTTTGGCCGGGGGAAACTCATTGGCTGTCCCAAGCAAAAGGCGGACCAGCGTCAACAGGAATGCGAGTGGGCCACCCTGCTGTCCGGCGCCGCCGGGCGTGGAGATGCACGTCCCTTCGCAAGGCGAACATAAAGGCCCGGGAACAAAATCGCGGCGGGGTGCGTCATAAAGGGTGTAAACAGCAAACCATCAGGAGGTTCGGTCAACATGTTTCCTGCACGACGTACCCTGGCAGTTGTCTCAATGGCCCTCTTGGCGCTGGCCGCAGTGGCATGCAGTCAAGCCTCAGGCCCCAGTACTCCTGTGCCTTCGGAAGAATCCCAGACCGGGACGGCGGTACCGGCGGACTCTCCCTATGCCCCGGCTGCAACCCAAACCCTGACAAACGCTTCCCCGGCACAGAGGGGCCGCAACACGGATCAGGCTGTACCGGAGACGGTGGCAGGGCCCACTTCGGCCCCGGCAGCTATGGAATCTCCGACGATGGCAGCGGAGGAATCTGCCCCATCCCCGCCTCCAATTGAAAGCTTTGCCCTGAGCCGTCCCTCGGATAGCGCCGGAGCACAGGGCCCGGCTGGGCCGGTCGGAGCTCAGGGCTCGCCGGGAGCGGTCGAAGCCAGGAGACCGGTCGGCCCACAGGGATATACCGGCGCCCCTGCGGAAGCGGCTTCAGCTGCGCCGACGCAACCGACCGGACCCCAGGGGCCACAGGGACCGACGGCCTCAATGTCCGGACACCCGGGTCCAACGGCGGCGCCTTCCACGGCAGCCAGGGGCGGTCCGGGGCAGTCCCAGCCGGGGGCCACCACATTCCAGGACAACTGGAGAATTCCCGCCGTCTCCACTTACGAAGATGCCGTGTCCACTTTCAGCCTGGACACCGACCGCACTTCCTATCGCCTGGCGCTCAACTGGGCCAGCCAGGGTTACCAGGTGGAGCCGGACTCGGTGAGGGCGGAGGAGTGGATTAACTCCTTCAACTACGGCTACGCCCAGCCCTCCAGGGATGGCGAGTTTGCCATCCACTCCGACGTTTACCGTCATCCCCTGGACAACGGGAAGCACGTTGCCAGGGTGGCCTTCCAGGCCCCCGACCTCAGGGATGACTCCAGGCCCCTGAATGTAACGCTGGTGCTGGACGCTTCGGGGTCCATGGCCGACGGAAACCGGGTTGATATTGCCCGGGCCGCCGCCGAGAGCATCCGCCAGAGTCTCCGGCCCCAAGACAACATCGCCGTGGTCCATTTCACCGATAGGTTCTGTTGCATTATGCTGGGTAGCTACATATAATAGACCCGGCTATGCCGGAA
>JAPPGG010000007.1 GCA_028875055.1 Chloroflexota bacterium | reverse complement strand
GACCCTTACATACCCCTGTCAGCCCTTGACGGGGGAAGGTTAGGATGGGGGGTGACACACCCGACTCAAAACCGCTCAAACGACGCCCGTCCTGGAACCGGAGAAAGCTGGCAAGGTGATCAAACACCGCTCACCGCACCGCTCACCCACTCCAACTCTCAAATACAAAAATGCCGGAATCGAGCGCAAATGACTCCATAAACAGTTTTTTTCCATCCCCACCATCAAATCACAATCCCAAAACCCATTTCACCCCTCGCCCTCAGGGAGAGGGGCCGGGGGTGAGGGCATCCCCATACCCCATTATTAGTGAGCATTCGTGCCCATTCGTGGATAACTCCCTTCTTCGTGACCCTTCGTGCCCTTCGTGGATTAAACAAAACTGGAGCATAACCATGTACACCCTGTCCCAGATCCACAGCCAGGTTAACTCCCTCAAGCGCAAGTTCGCCTCCGAACTCAAGGTCCTCAAGGTCTTCCCCTTCGCCGAGGAGTTCTCCCTCGACTGGACCTGCATGGTCGCCGACCACCTCCCTCTACCCGACAGCGGCGACTTCATCCGTCACCTGGCCTCCTCGGGCTTCCGCTTCCACACCTACACCAACCTCTTCCTGTACCTGGAACGCTGCCGGGAGCGCGGCGACATCCCCGACGCCCTGGGCATCCTCGCCAGCCTCTTCCCCGAACTCCCCAGGGACCGCCTGGCCGACATCCTTCCCTGGGACCAGCCTCCCAAGGAGTACCCCGGCTGGTTCGCCGACAGGTTCCATCAGATCGTCCGCGGCTCCCTCCTGGTCTTCCACTCCATGCGCCGCTTCACCGCGCCCATACCCCGCAATCCCCAGGCCCAGGCCCACCCCGCCGCACCCAACCTGCCCGGCCTCTCCGACCAGGGCCACCTCGCCGCGCCCAAACCACCCGGCCCCGGTAACAACCGGTCCTCCCGTCGCCGTCTCCTGCGCCAGGCCAGAAAGCGGGCCCTGGCCTCTTCAGCCCACGCGGTGCCTATCTGCCCGTGAAGCTGCCCACGTCTTCGCCGTTCAACCTGACCATGTATTCCTGGCCGCCCGTAAACTGGGAACCCAGCGGTACGACTACTTCCTCTACGGGGTAGTCGGTAATGCAGACTATGGACCCTTCATCCGGCGCCACCCGGTAGTACGTCAGGGTCACGTCAACGACATCCGGCTCCCGGCGGCTCACGGTGAAGCCGTCAGGATGGGAACACCCGCTGCCGGCGGCTATTCCATAGGTGACCGCCAGCTCATACCGGAGGGGCGGACCTTCAATGGTCTGCAGTTCCTCCTCCACAATTTGTGCCTGTACGTTCACCGGAAAGGGAAAGTCGTCCGGAGGACGGGAGAACGTCCCGGTTATGTGGCCGTTCACGAATAGCGTGTAAGTCTCGCCCGGCTCTATGAGGCCGCCCAGGTCAATGTACTCGTCCAGCTCAACCAGGTTCTCGTCGCAGGGCGCGCGCCACTCCGCCGCCGGCGGGACCATATGGGTCAGGCTGACTACTATGTCGCCGTCGTTGACCATTACCGCCTGGTCGCGCCGCCTGGAACAGTTCTCGGTCTCGCTTTGCAGGTACCAGACCCGCAGAAAATCACCCTCGTGGGGAGGCAGCAGCTCCGCCCCCACGACTGGATATTCCGCTTCGACCCAGGCATTGGGGTCCACCGGTTCCTCCCCTTCCCCGGGAGGCGGCGGCTGGACCATCACCAGCAGCATTTCCACCCTTCGGGGGTTCCCCCGGGTGATCACGTCGTAAGCGGTGTCGTTGATGAAGGCCAGCCGCCCGTCCGATTCTACGATACGGGCCTGGATGGAGTAGGTGTTCCGGTCGTTGATGTCGTCCCGGTTGTACTCCACTTCGAAATCAATGGGCGCCTGTCCCGGGTTCTCGATAACCTGTTCGGCTATGAGGGGAGCCGCGGCGTCCTGGAGCGAGGTGTCCCGAAGCTGGACTTCCAGCCGCGCCCCGGGCGTCAGCGCCAGCCGTTCCCGGTAGGTAACGGTGCCCGAAACCGAGGCATTGGGACGCTTGCCCGAAGTTACCGTACTGGTGGAGTTTCCGGACCCGGAATCGCCCTGGCAGCCTGCCACCGCAAGGAGCATCGCAGACAGGATAAGGAGAATGACTATGACCAGTCTGGGGTTCATCTTTGCGCCTCAAATTGAAAGACTTTATTGGTGCTTCTTCAATTATATAGACGCAAGGCCCAGTGGAATGGTTCCCGGCGGCGGCCGCGAATTTAAGGATTTACGCTGCAGGGACTCCCGGTGGTGGACGCAGAGGAGTGAAGGCCAGCGCCACCGCTCCCCCCACCCAGAGTACGGCCGCGTAGGTGAACACCGACCCGATGCCATACTGGTTCACCACGACCGCGGCGATCAGGGGAGCCACGCCGCTGAGGACGCTGTTGACGCCCATGACGATGCCCATGGTCACTCCCTCGGTACCCCGCCCCACCTGGTCCAGCACCGTCGCCTGCAGGATCTGGTTCATGGAGGAACTGAACAGCCCGATCGCCAGCACGATAGCCATCAGCAGCAGGCCTCCGCCCACCGGTTCAATGGCCAGCGACAACAGCCCCACGGCGGTCAGGCAGGGTATCAGGATCAGCTTGCGGCCAAACCGGTCCGACAGCAGCCCGGCGATTGGCGAGGAAACCACCCCCAGTATGAGGAGCAGCGTCAGGTGCAGGCCCACCATGAATGCGGAAAAGCCCAGCCCTCCCTCGGCAACCGGGTCGTGCAGGTACTTGGCCAGCCAGAACATCAGCACCACCGAGCCCATGTCCCGCAGGCTGCTCACCAGCACCAGGGCCAGGATTGCCGGGTTTCGCAGCAGGCGTCCGGCATCCCTGAACCGCTGGCCCACATCGGTGCGCGGACCTGTGTCCTCTCCATCACCTCCCAGGTGGAACAGGGCCCAGAAGACCACCGCGGTCATCAACACGGCTGGGAACACGTACACCACGGCCACCGGCCGCCACGAACCGGCGAACAGGGTAAGCAGCGCCCCCACTATCAGCGGGCCAATACTGTCGCCTATCTGGCCGCCCACGCCGTGCATGGACAGGCTGAATCCCCGCCTGGCCGGAAACCGCTGGGAAATGGCGGCAATCGCCGGCATATGCCACACCGTTCCGGGCAGCGGCAGCAAAATGAACACCAGGGCCAGGACTATGAAACCGGGAGAGGCGGCCACCAGCCCGTATCCCACCGCCGCCACCGCCATGCAGAGGGTCAGCATCAACCCCCACCGGCGACGGAAGATATCCACGATGAAGCCGGTCGGTATGTTGGCCACACCCCCGCTGATGCTCAGGATGGCTATCAGCGCGCCGAACTGGAAATTGGTAAAGCCCATGGCCGTTTGGATTATGGGCAGAAGTACAACAATGCTCTGCCCGTACCAATGGGTAAAGCCGTGGCCAATGGACAGATTTGTGAGAATGAAGGGCCCGCCTCGCCGGTAGCGTGGCTGGCCTCCCAGGTAGTTTTGTGGTGCCGAAGCGTCCAGTTCAGACCTCCATTGCTTGACGACTAGAGAGCTTGTTCCTTCGAAATCACCCGCCAACAAACCGTTCCAGCGTTCGCTCCAGGGCCAGGTACCCATCGGTGCGTGTGCCCAGGATTATCAGCACACCCCCGGCTAAGACCAGGGCAGCAACAAAAAAGCTTCCCGCCAGCCCCAGCAGGAACCGGGAAAACTTGAAGCTGGAAGGATCTTCAGTCATGGTAGGCGCTCTAACTCAACAACATTGTAACGATGGCAGGCGCACAATTCGTCATTCCAAAGCCGCCTTATCCCTAACTCAGCTTGCCGTAAACCGTTTCCGGCGTTACCAGGATGGCAACCGAGTCCTGCTTCACCATGGCCTCGTCGTACTCTTCCCAGTCCGGGTGTTCGTTGCCGCTGCAGGCCCGGAAAATGTCGCGCAGCAGCAGGCGCAGTTCCTCGGCATCGGTGTTGAAGGCCCCCTTCAATTCCGCCTTGCCTTCCACCACCACGTAGGTGCGCCAGTCGGGCGTGATGCACAGCACGGTGCACTGGGGATTGCGGCGCAGGTTGCGCACCTTCTGCGACCTCGGATAGACCGACGCCAGGGCCATGTACCCTTCGTACGCCCCGCATACTACCGCGCTGGCGTGCACCGCTCCGCTGGGCCGGATGGTCTGCACTATGGCCCGGTGGTTGGCTTCAAGGAAAGAACGAATGTCTTCAAATTCCATGGTTGCACCTCGTTATGATCTCCCGCATGCGCCTGTGGGCGGGGGCGGAGAAAACACTTCCACCTCTCCCAAATGTCGGACCGGCGGTGCGGTCAGGTATTAGTTTTACGGAGGGCTGGCAGGATCCTGGTGTTCCAGTAGTCGCGGTCTCCCACTTCCCGCAGTTCCTCTACCAGGGCTGCTGTGTCCGAACCGACAGACTCGCCCAAATCAGCGGCCGAACGATCGCCTGCCAGTTCAGTAACGGCGGTCCGCAGCTTCATCACATACTCGGCCACTTCAATGGCTGCCTGGTCCGATGCAGACCTGGCCTGCAGGGCCTCCAGCTTCTCCAGCCATTCGAGGCCTCTTTCGGCATCGTCGAACATGTCGTCCAGTGCGGTACTTGTGGTCATCCGGCAGCCCCCCTCAATTACCAAAGGTGGCTCTATTCTACCCTACCACCCGGTCAACTTCGAATCTTGACCAGCGCGAGGCTGGGCAATGGGAGAATAGGAGCCGTAGCCTGCCGGCTCAGGGCTCTCGTCAGCCGCCGAGAGTTGACACGCATCTGGCTGGATCCGACTCGGCCAGCGCTGGCGGCCTGTGGCCGGTGTGGATGTAGTCAGCTATCAGCTTGCCCGCCATCGGGCCCCTCCCGAATCCGGACGATGCCAGCCCGCTCACAATGTACAGGTTCTCGAACTGGGGTATCTTGCCGATGACCGGCTTGCCGTCCAGCGAGAAGGGCATCAGGCCGGCCCATGTTCTGGCAATGGAGACCTGCCCCAGCATGGGCAGAATCTCCCTGGCGTGGCCGAAGTTTACCTCGATACCGTCCGCCTCGACCGTCTTGTCGTAGCCGGCCAGTTGCCTATCGCCGCCAAAGATTATCTCCCCGTCCCTGGTCTGCCGGCCGTAGAGGTGCCTGGTAATTCTCCGGTCTCCGCTATGGGTCAATTCGGGAGGCGTCGTAGCATCGCTGGCCGGGCAATTCTGCCACTGCAGCGGCGACTGGGCCGCGGACAGGGAGAAGAACACTCTGGGAGGAAGCGGTTCCGTGGCCCACATCTGGCCCCGCACCGGGACGATGCCGATCCGCAGGCCCAGCATCTCGCCCACCGGCCCGCACCAGGCGCCGGCGGCCAGTACCAGGTTCTTCGCCGTGTGGACCTCCTCGCCACAGGCAACGCGAAGCTCTCCGTTGGCCTGGGGAGACAGCCCGGTTACTTCCCGACCGGTCTTAACCTGGGCTCCCAGCTCGTTGGCGGCCGCGGCCAATGCCTGGGTTGCCTTCACCGGGTCAGCCTGGGCTCGCAGGGGGTAGTGCACCGCCCCCAGCAGGCCTGGATTCAGTTCCGGCTCCATACCCCGCGCCTCTGCCGGGGACAGCAGCTCCAGGGTGTAGCCGGCGGACTTCAGGGATAGCACGGCATCCCGCGAGAACTCGTACTCCTCCGGTGTCTGAATGGCCTGGAGAGCCCCGGAAGCCCGAAACTCGATGCCGTAGCCAAGTTCCAGTTGCAGACTTCGGAAGATCTGAAGACTGCCCATTGTCAGGTATGACTGCAGGTTGGGAACGTGTCCCCAGCCCAGCGCGCCAATCCCACCGGCGTTGACACCCGATGCTTCAGAAGCGATGTCGCCCCGCTCCAGCAGCGTTACACTGCGGCCATGCCGCGCCAGGTGGTACGCGGTAGAGGCCCCGGCGATGCCTCCGCCAATGACAATCACTTCCGTGTCGGCCATGCTCCTATTCCTCCCTGCGGTCTCCCCACTATACGCCGGGGGCCGGGCAGCCTTCAACGACTGGCCCAACCGAGGCAAGGGCATCGTACCCCGCAGGCGGCAAGGCAGGATTTGCCTCAAGGGGGAGATTGAAGATAAACTCGGCCTGCCCCCAACACGTCAGTCCGAGGAGGCTTGCAACGCCATGAAGTTTGCCCTTTTCCTGCTGGGGTCCTGGACGGAACAGGAGACCAGCGCCCAAAGCCGCATATTCGGCGAGATGATGGAGCAGGTTGAGTACGCCGAAGAGGTAGGCTTCGACTCCATCTGGATTGCTGAGCACCACTCCAGCCGGTACGGCATCTGTCCCTCGCTGATGCCCTTGCTGAGCCACATCGCCGCCCGCACGAAGAAGATCCGCCTGGGCGCGGGCGTAAGCGTCCTGCCCTTCCACAATCCGATATTCCTGGCGGAAGAGAGCGCCATGCTGGATGTACTGAGCAATGGCCGGCTGGACTTCGGTGTCGGCCGGGGCTCTGCGGACTACGAGTACGGCAACTTCAACATAGACTTTGACACCCGGGACGTTCGCACCCAGGAGGCCCTCGACGTCATCCTGGGGCTTTGGACCCAGTCGGACTTCTCTTATGACGGCGAGTTCTACCAGGTGAAGGACCTGACCATTGCGCCCTCGCCCTTGCAGCAACCCCACCCGCCCGTGTACCTGGCGGTATCCAGGACTGCTGCCAGCGTAGATGTGGCCGTGGAGCGGGACCTGCCCATCCTGACCAGCTTCTCCATGCCGGAGGCCGACAACCTGGGTCTTCTTTCCCTGTATGAGGAACGGTGCGCCGCGGCAGGTAAGGAACTGTCCATTCAGGCGATGCCCTACTTCCGGTTTGTGTACCTGGATGAGGACGAGGCAGCAGCCAGGGAGTATCCCCGCCAGTCCCTGACCTGGGTGCGGGACCTGGGCGGCTACCGTCGCACCCTCACCCACGGCGACGAGATCAACGTGGACCTGGACCACTGGCGCCGCGTCCGCACGGTGGAGCCGGCCACCTACGAATCGGAGCTGGAGACCACTACCTACTTCGGGACTCCGGACCAGTGCGTTGAGAAGATAGCCAGGCTGCGGGATGACTACGGCATCGGGTACTTTGGGGCCAGCATGTCCTTTGGCAGCATGGAGCACTCCAAGGTAATGCGCTCAATGGAGCTGTTCGCCAGCGAAGTCATGCCCAGGTTCCGGTAGCCGCTGCCGCCCGAACTCTTGCCGGATGAAGGAGAGGCTGTTCATGGTGACTCCCCATATGCCACGTAGTGTGGCCGTTATTGGAGCCGGTATCATGGGCGCCGCCATAGCGTGGCGGCTGGCCCGCAGGGGCGTGCAGGTTACGCTGCTGGACAAGGGGCAGCCGGGGCACGGGGCATCCAGCCACAGCTTCGCGTGGATTAACGCGGGGGCCAAGGAGCCCATTGGCTACCACGACCTGAACCGCCGCTCCCTGGACATGTGGGCCCGCTTTGCCCGCGCCATCGGCGATGACAGGGACCCGGCAAGCACGGGGCTTCGCTGGGGCGGCAAGGTGTCGTGGGTATCCAGGGCCAAGGACGTGGAAGCCCTGGCGAGCCGGGTGAGACAACTGCAGTCGTGGGGTTACCCGACCCGGCTGATTGACGGGGCCGAACTGGCGCGCCTGGAACCGGCGCTGGAACCTGGCCCCGTGGCTGCCGCTGAGTACAGCCCCAACGAAGGTCAGGTGGAGCCGCAGCTAGTGGTGGACGTGTGCCTGCGCCGCCTCCAGGAGATGGGGTGCGAAGTCCGGACAGGCACGGAAGTAGTCGGTTTCGAGCGGGGAAGCGACGGCCTCATCCACAGTCTGGACACGTCCTCGGGGCCGGCGCGGGTGGAAGCGGTGGTTATGGCGGCGGGAACGGACACCACGGCCCTGGCCAAGCTGGCCGGCGTCAATGTGCCCCAGGCGGAGAGCCCAGGCGTGGTAATACGGACTGACCCCCTGCCCCCGCTGCTGGACAACGTGCCGGTGGTGTACGCGCCGCCCCTGGAAGACGGGCGCAGGGAAATTCACATACGGCAGTGCCCCGACGGGCGGATGATGATCGGCGAGGGCGACCAGGAAAGCCTGGCGGAAGACGATTCCCAGGCCCACGCTGACGACCTGCTGGACCGAGCCTGCCGATTCCTGCCAGGGCTGGCCGGGGCCCGGGCGGAGCCAGTGCCGGTGGGCTGGCGGCCCATGCCCCTGGACGGCTACCCGGTGATGGGGTTCGCGTCAGAGTCTCCCAACCTGTACGTGGCCCTCACCCACAGCGGCGTTACCCTGGCTCCGGCCCTGAGCCAACTGGCCGCCCAGGAAATTTGCGGCGGAACGCCGGCGGACGCGGTCCTGGGTCCCTACCGCCCCCAGCGGTTTGCCAGCCTGACACCGGAACAGGCGGCGGCCATTCCCCACCCCCGCGCCGCCAAACAGGCGTGACCGGCAACCGGAACCGGCTGCAGCGGGAATGGCCAGGAAATGTCCAGGACGGGGGGGTAATCCCGCGACGGTCTTCTCTTAACCGGGAAGCAGCGAAGGAAAAATTGAAAAACGGGGTATTTGCGCCCATTTCTGCCCGTTTCGTATCTGGAGAGGGTCTCCTGATGAGCGCAGACCGCAGATCTATGGCGGGTCTTGCCGCTACTGACCCGCTCGAAATTCCGGAAAAATGACTGCAATAACGATCAATAACACTCATGGACTACCAAGTCTCCCTTTATCGAGGTTCTGAATCAATGGTAGGCAAGCGCCATCCAGTATTTCCAGGGGCAAGTGTCAGCAATCCCGAAGTGCCGGGCGGGTCAATCAGCAGCTTAACAGGGATGCAGCGATGAGTGGGCAACCAGAACGGTCAGGGGTCGTGAAGGAGGAATCCGGGGGCCTGACCGGACCTGGCAAAGAGCCGCAGGCCGGGGAACGGTCAAGTTAACCAAGGGAGGGCCACGATGGGTCAAATGGACGGAATGGTTGCAATCGTCACCGGCGCCAGCCGGGGTCTGGGGAAGGCCATTGCGGTGGAGTACGCGCGCGAGGGAGCCAGCCTGGTTATTTGCGCACGCGGCCAGTCTCCCACGGGCCTGCCCGGAACGCTGCAGGAGACAGTCCAGGAGATACACGACGGCGGCGGCGAGGTTCTGGGAGTTAATTGCGACGTCACCGACGAGGCCCAGGTGGAGGAAATGGTGCGGCAGGCCAGGGAGCGGTTCGGCAGGATAGACGTGCTGTTCAACAACGCCGGAACAATGGTGCTGGGAGAGAGCATCCTGGAAATAGAACCGGCCCGCTGGGACCAGCTAATCCGCATCAACGTGGGCGGGCCCTATCGCTGCAGCCGGGCCGTGCTGCCCGTCATGATGGAGCAGGGCAAGGGCAGCATCATAAACATCGGCTCCCGCATGGCCACCGACCCAGCCCAGGGCGGCGGCGTCCTGTACAGCGCCAGCAAGGCGGCGGTGCACATGTTCAGCCTGTGCCTGGCCGACGAGGTGAAGGACTACAACATCGCGGTCAATATCCTGAGTCCCGGCGCAATGCGCAGCGAGGGTTCCGCCGCCATTCCCTGGACCCAGCGGGACTGGCACGAGCGGGTGGACCCCAGTGCGGTAGGCCCCTGCGCCGTCTTCCTGGCCCTGCAGGACGCCAGCACCTATACCGGTCAGCTGGCGGCCCGCGCCGACTTTGGGACCACCTGGGGGCCCGGTATCGGGTAGTCGGGTCCTACTGCCTGATGGATACGCCACCAAACCCTTCCCGAAGAATTCCTGGAGGGCCCTCTTCGGCAAGGCCGAGGTGAGGCAGGGTTCCGATGCGGGTGGGATAGTCAGGGGAGAATGCTTGAAGGGCGGCCAGGGCGGGTTTGAAATCCGCCCCTGCGAATGATAACCGCCCTTGCAGCAATCGCTGCCAGGATGCATGGGGCCTGACGTCTGTCCGAGGGGTCACACCATCGGACCCTGGTGCGCCGCAAATCCAACGGGGAGAACCACTTGCCGCCACTTTCCAGCTTTCCGGTCCTGGTAATCCTGCAGAACCCCGACTTTCGCCTGATGTGGGCGGCGCGGTGGGTGCACGAAATCTCCCGCCGCATGGAACTGCTGGTCCTGGGGTACCTGATTTACCAGCTTACCGACTCGGCCTTCCAGGTGGGACTGATTTCCGTCTTCCTCAACGGGCCGCGTCCGCCGCTGTCGCTGGTGGCCGGGATGCTGGCCGACCGGCTGAACCGGTGGCGAATTTTGGTGAGCACCCACACCTTCTACCTGCTGGTAGCCTCGTCATTGCTTACCCTGCTGCTGCTGGACATGATCCATCCCTGGCTCGTGTTCTTTGCCATCCTGCTCCAGGGCACGGCCAAGGTGCTGGACGACCCCACGCGGCGGGCCGCCCTTTTCGACCTGGCCGGGCAGGGCGGCATCGCCCACGCCATGTCCCTGGAGACCATCACCAACAACGCGGGCAAGATACTGGGGCCGCTGACCGGGGGGCTGGTGATCGCCTTCTACGGGTTCACAGGGGCGTACATGGTACTGGTGGCCATGGACCTGGTGGCGGCCTTCCTGATGTTCCGGCTGCGCCTGCCCGGGGCGGCCACGGTGGTGGGGAGGGACCGGGAGTTCCTGCGGGGCATCTGGTCGGGCATCGGCCATTCATTCTCCAACAAGTTTGTGCTGGGTGTGCTGACCATTTCGCTGGTGATGAACGGGATGGTGCTGCCCCTGCAGTACTTCATACCGGTCATTGCCACCGACGTGCTGAAGGTGGGTCCGGCCCTGGGCGGGGTAATCGGCTCGGCGGAGGGCATCGGTTCCCTGATAGGCGCGATGATTATCGCCACCCGCCGCAACTACACCTTTCACGGCCGGTACTTCGTCATTGGCGCGCTGATTGTGGCGGTGGGGGTGGCCGCCGTGGCCTGGTCTCCCTGGTTCCTGGTCTCATTCCTGGTGCTTTTCTGCGCGGGCGTGGGCCAGTCGGGGTTCAGCACCATGCAGAGCACCATCCTGCTGCTGTCGTCGCCGGCGGAAATGCGGGGCCGGATAATGGGGTCGCAGGGCCTGGTGAACGGGCTGGGTCACCTGGTGGGCGGAGTGGAAATCGGGGCCATAGCGCAGGCCTTCACCATCTCCCTGGCCATCGGCCTGAACGCCGGCGTAGGCATACTGCTGATACTGCCGGTGGCGCTGCTGACGCCGCTGGTGTGGAGGCCGGTGGAGGTTTGGGGGGGTCGGGTTGAGGTTGGGGGGTAGGGGGGTAGCTGTGGAGATTTTCTAGCCCGAGGCACCCTCTAGTGAACAAGGGCTCTTAATGGAATGTCGACATCGAGACCCGTCTCGACTCAATCACATCCTCAGGTTGAAGTGAGTCTAAATCTGCTGCCTACTAGAGAGATTATCAATGGGAGCGTGATAAGATTAAGGCAGCGTCCTGGAAGTGGTCGCCCAAATGGCATACCGGGCTTTACAATCCGGCGCCAAATAACTCTCGACTTAATCCTAGTTCCTGCGAAGGACGAGTGCTATGGCTGTGCTCCACGTTTATGAAGACGAAGGGAAACTACAAGAGCCCGATCCTGGTAAGACACCTTATCAATCTACGAGGCTGTACACTCAGCCGTATGACTTAGTAATAGAATCTCTTTTGAGTCAAATAGAAAACGGGACCGTCCACCTGCGTCATATCAGTGACCGACCCAAGTTTCAGAGGCGATATGTTTGGCCAGACTATTTGGCCTCACGCCTAATAGAGTCCATTCTAATGAATGTGCCCATACCACCGTGTTACTTGGCCCAAAACAAAGACTTCAGGCTGGACGTAATCGATGGTCAACAGCGTATGCTCTCTGTTTATCGTTTCTTGAAGAATGAGTTTAAGCTCAGTGGGCTAGAAGTTCTTGAAGAACTAAACGGAAAGCGTTCATTTGAGATTCCTTCTGACTTGAAGCGCAAAATTGAAACCTACACATTGAGGTGTGTGGTTGTTACAAATGACTCGGATCCCGACATACGTTTTGAGGTGTTTGAACGACTAAATACCAGCACCATGCCCTTAAATGCACAAGAGTTAAGAAATAGCATATATAGAGGAGCCCTTAATGATCTACTAGGTCAACTTGCAAATGACCCCAGCTGGTTATCAATACTCAACCGAAAGCAACCCGATAGCCGAATGCGAGGCGAAGAACTGATTCTACGCTTTTTTGCTTTTCATCTTCACGGATTGGAGGGATACAAGACACCACAAAAGAGCTGGTTAAATGAAGTGGCTGATCAAGGAAGGGGTTTCACTATTGATGAAATTGCAGTTCTCTCTGAAGCTTGGAAGAACACCCTCCATAAGTGCCTGTTAGTTTTTGATGCTCGAGAATGCTTCCGACGGCTGCCAATCACTAATAGGCAAGTCGTTAACCGCGCGCTTATGGATCTGACGATGCACAGCCTAAGAGACACTCCGACAGAAGTCGTAGAGAGTATTTCGAAAGAATACTACTGTCGTGTTGAAAGGCTTTTTGAAGATGAAGAGTTCAACGATCTTATTACTCGCGCTATTGACCACAAATCACGAACACGTCGAAGGTTTGACATATGGTCAGAAAAGGTAACCTTTGGTCTCTTTTAAATGGCAACGTATACAGCCGCTTACTCGCGATTCACAAATAGAATGGATGAGGTCGACTTAGTCCGGTCAGTTGCCCGAGATATAGAGAAAAGGGAAGGAACCAGGGCTAATCTGGAGACAACAAGAGGCCTCTGTCGAGGAGGCATAGTCCTCCTATGTAGCCACATTGAAGGATACATTGAAGACCTAGCCTCTCTTGGGCTGAACAAATTAGCTGACAAAGAGATCCCCAAAGAGACGGTATCAAATTCCTTCAAATACCATTTGTCCAGAGACCTTATAGTTGCTATTAGTGGTGCCAACCAACCAGAGAGCATTGCGGAGAAAGTTGATCTCTTGTTTCAGCGCGACGGTCACATATGGGATTCTACGACGAGCTTTACCCATCCACTTCAAGTAGAGAAGTTTGTTGGCAGATTCTCCACACCCACACACGAAAACATAAGAAGGTTTTTCAGGCGTTTTGGGTACGTAACTTTTGGTGATGACCTTGCCGCACGTCTAAAAGCAAATTTCCCAATTTGCTCGAACATGGTGGAGCAAGTTGTAGACCAACGAAACAAGATAGCTCATGGGGATTTTCTTGCCTATAGAACTCCGAGTGATCTACAAGAGATGTGTAAGTATGTCAGAATGTACTGCAGGTACACAGACCTCGCGGTCGGAAACTGGTTCAAGGGTATAGGCTGTTCCATAAGAGATTAGAAATACCAACCGTACATTGGTAATTATTTTGCTGCGGCTCAGCTTTGGCTCCTGCAAAAATCACTTGGCGAAGTCCTTGGCTTTTAATTTTCCTAACGTCTTACTTGAACCAAGGCCTAGGCTTAATTCAATCTTCACACCACCCATTCCCAAAGTCCCTACTTACCCCCATCACCCCCCCACTCCGTTCAAAACAGGCATTAACGGGGGGCGCGACGCCTTCGCCGACTTTGCGCCGGAGGCTGGACCATTGACTAACTGGCGCGGGAGGTTCCCGAAGATTCCCTAAGTCTGCCCGATGACCCCGCAGGCCAGGCGGCGGCCGGTGTCCGATTCTTCCTCGCCGTAGGCGTCCGGGAATTCGTGGACGATGATGGCCGAGCCGTCGGCGTCAAGTATGGAATGGAGCAGGTCCCGGTCCAGGGTGATGCCCTGGGTGAAGAAGTCGGCGCGGGCGTAACCGTCGGAAGCGGCGTAGATGTTTGGAAGGTCGCCACTGTGCCCCCCACCCGGTTCGCCGCGCTTCCAGGCAGGGTGGACAAAACCGTGCTCGGTTTCGGCGGGATTGAAGTGGTCGCCGGCGGCGCCAAAGTCGGGCGTGCAGGCGCCGAATTCGTGGATAATGAGGGCGTGGCCGCCGGGTGGCAGGTCCCCCACTTCGGCCATGATCAACACCCCGGCGGACGCCTGCCGGAACTTCACGGTGCCCATGAAGTCGCCGGAGGGGGATTCCAGGGTGGCCTCCGCCGTCAGGCCCACTACCGGCTGGGTTGCTTCCCCGGACCGGCTGAACAACAGCGGCACGATGGCAACCGCCATCAAGATTATGATTGCGGCAGGCACCACGAAAGTAACCAGATTCAGTCTATCGGACAAACTGGGTCACCTCCTGGACTAAGGCTGACCGGACAAGCGCAATGTCCTCGCTTCCCCTCCAGGGAATTGAGACTCTTCCAAGCTCCCTCGTTCAAGAGAAGGCTAATGCCCAGGGCCAAATGATACCACCTAGGAATGATACTCCATATTTGCTGTTTAAGCCTCTCCCCGGCTGAAGGTATTATATTTGGTTTTCGGTGGTTTAGCGAAAGTACAAGCGATTCAGTATCATTAACAACGGACAGAAAAGGAGGACAGGCGCCGGCCGGCGATGTGCTGACGCCGCCTTGAAGCGGCCCGTTGCCCCACCGGACGGACCGGCCCGACATCTGACCTGACCCCTACCCCAAATCGCACCCAATGGTCCATACTTACCCCATCACTTCCCCAGGAGGCCCCAGCTTGTTCAGGATTGGCATTGACGTGGGCGGCACTTTTACCGACTTTGTGGTGGTGAGCGACGGGGGGCAACCCAGGTTCTTCAAAACCCAGTCCACCCCCGACGACCCTTCCCTGGGCGTGATGGCCGGGTTGGCGGAGGCGGCCGAGGGCTACGGGCTGTCCCTGGAGCAATTCCTGGGGGAGACGGACCTGGTGATTCACGGGTCCACCGTGGCCACCAACACCCTGGTGGAACGAAAGGGGGCGCAGGTTGGGCTCGTCACCACCGAGGGTTTCCGCGACCTGCTGGAGATGCGGGAGGGGTTGAAGGAAGACCGGTACAACCTGCGAATGACGCCGGTGGAACCCCTGGCGGCCCGCTACCTGCGGGTGGGCGTGCCGGAACGGGTGCGCGCCGACGGGCGGGTGGAGCGGCCCCTGGACGAGACTGCCCTGGCGGAATGCCTGGACCACCTGGCCCGGGAGGGGGCCGAGGCCCTGGCCGTCTGCTTCCTGTTTTCCTACCTCAACCCCGACCACGAGCGGCGGGTCGGGGAAATCATCCGGGGCCGCTTCCCGAACACCTACACCTCGCTGTCTCACGAGGTAATCCCCCAGATCAAGGAGTTCGACCGCCTCAGCACCACAGTCATAAACTCCTACGTGGGTCCCGTCTTCAGCCGCTATCTGTCCCACTTGGCAGAACGATTTGCCGCCTACCCACGGCTGCGGGACGTGCTGATTATGCAGTCCAACGGCGGGGTGGCTCCCATTGAGGACTCCAGCCGCATGGCGGTGCGGGCCATCCTGTCCGGTCCCGCTGGAGGGGTCAGCGCAGCCGCGTGGCTGGGGTCGCTGCTGGCCGAGCCAAAGATTATCGCCTTTGATATGGGAGGCACCAGCACCGACATCTCCCTCATCGAGAACGGCGCGCCCCACGTCACCAACGAAAAGTTCGAGGCCGGCTGGAAGATTGCCGCCCCCATGATTGACATTCACACCCTGGGCGCCGGTGGAGGCAGCATCGCCCGGGTGGACGACGGCGGCATTCTCCACGTGGGACCGGACAGCGCGGGCGCCGACCCCGGTCCGGCCTGCTACGGCCGCGGCGGTGAGCGGCCCACGGTCACCGACGCCAGCCTGGCGCTGGGCTACCTGGACGCATCCAACTTCCTGGGTGGACGGGCTGCACTGGACGCCGAGGCGACCCACCGGGCCCTGGCGCGGGACGTGGGCGGCCCGCTAAACCTTTCCGGGCCAGAGGCGGCCTTCGGGGTGTTCAAGGTGGTCTGCACGACCATCGCCGAGGGCATCCGGCTGATGTCCGTGCAGCGGGGCGTGGACCCCCGGGAATTCACCATGATGGGATTCGGCGGCGCTTCGGGCCTCCACGCCGCGGAGGTGGCGCGGCAGCTGCAGGTGGGGCGGGTTTATATTCCCGCGTCGGCGCCGGTGCTGTCGGCCTACGGAATGCTGAACACCGACATCAAGTATGACTTCTCCCGTTCTTACCCGGTCAGCCTGGACCGGCTGGACCAGAAGGAATTGCGGGCCCTGCTGGACGACCTGGCGGCCCAGGGGCGGGACAAGCTTCTGACCCAGGGGGTGGCCCCGGAGGCGGTGGAAATCACCTGCTCCGCTGATATGCGGTACCTGGACCAGATTTACGAAGTTACCGTGCCGCTGCCCGATGCCACCCTGGCCGACGCCGATTTCCTGGCCCAGCTGACCGGCAACTTTCACCGGCGATACCAGGAGCTCTATTCCTACAACCAGCAGGAACAGGAGGTGCGGCTGGTCACCCTGCGCGTATCGGCGGTGGGCAAGCTGCCACGAATAGCCCAGCAGGAACGCGGCGGTCACGTTAAAGCAGCCCAGCCCACCGGCTCCCGCCGGGTGTATATGGGAGAGTGGCTGGAGGCGTCAACTTATCCTGCCGACGCTATCCCCGCGGGGACCGAAATAACGGGGCCCGCGATCCTGGAGTCGGAGTTCACCACCATCCTGGTGTGGCCCGGCGACACCGCCACGGCAGACTCCATGGGCGGCATTGAGCTGCGGATCAGCCTGGAGTCCACGTCGCCTCCGGGGGATGTGGGAGCCAGCTCGGACCCCGTTGATGGCGAGGGACCCGCCCATGACGACCCAATAACTCTGGCGGTGGTGGAGCACCGGCTGGAGTCCATTGCGCAGGAAATGACCGAAGCCATGCTGCGCACTGCCATGTCCCAGATCCTCAACTCCAGTCGCGACTTTTCCACGGCCATTCTGGACGGCGAGTGCCAGCTGGTGGCCCAGGGCGAGGGCATTCCGGTGCATATCAGCGCGCTGCCCGTGGCCGGGGCCGCCGTCCGCGACTACTTTGGCGAGGATATTGCGGAGGGCGACCTGTTTATCCTCAACGACCCTTATTTCGGAGGCAGCCACCTGCCGGACATCACCATCATCCGGCCCATTTTCCACGAAGGCCGGCTGCTCTTTTATGGTGTGAACCGGGCGCACCACAGCGACGTGGGAGGCGGCACCCACGGCGGCTACAACCCCGGCGCCAACGAAATCTTCCAGGAGGGGCTGCGCATCCCGCCGCTGAAACTCTACGACAGGGGAGTCCCCCGCGCCGACCTGCTGCAAATGCTGTCGGCCAACGTGCGCCAGTCGGAGAACTTCCTGGGCGACCTCAATGCCCAGATCGGCTCGGTAATGCTGGCCGCCCAGCGAATTCAGGCCCTGCTGGACGACTACGGAGCCGACCGCCTGATGGCCGTGGTTGCCAATATCCTGGCCGCCACCGAGCGGCAGGTACGGCAGTTCATCGCTGGCTGGCCCGACGGGGTCTATTACGGGGAGTCGCTGGTGGACGATGACGGCTTCAGCAGCAAGCTGGTGCCCATCCGCGCCAAGGTGACCATCGCCGGCGATGGCATGACCATCGACCTGGGCGAGTCCAGTCCCCAGGTGGAGGGGTTCATCAACAGCGCCTACGCCAATACCCGCTCCCTGGCCCACGCCGCCATAATGTACCTGGCCCCACTGGACGTGGCCCGCAACGAGGGTTCCATGCGGCCCGTCCGGATAATCGCCCCAAAGGGCCTGGTAGTCAACGCCAACCCTCCCGCGCCGGTGTGCATGAGCACCAATCACTGCGCCGAGGAGGTGGTGGAGGCGGTGTTCAAGGCGCTGGCTCCCGCCATACCTGAGGCGGTGTCCGCCGGTTTTTCCCGCCGGCTGCGCTACGCCATCACCGGCGCCGACCCCAGGTCCGGGCGCCGGTTCATCTGGCACTTCTTCCTGGCCCGGGGCGGCGGCGGCGCGTCGGAAGGCTACGAAGGGTGGCCCAACGTCGGAGAAATCAATGTGGCTGGCGGCATACGGTCTCCCAGCATTGAAGTTACCGAGGAACGGTTCCCCTTCTTCATCCAGCGGCACGAACTGCGGCCCGATTCCGGAGGCGTGGGCCGGTGGCGGGGCGGCCTGGGAGCGGTGTGCGACCTGGTTTACGAAGGCGACGGGCCGGCCCTCCTCAACACCGCCGGCGACGGCATTGTGGTGCCGCCCTTCAGACTGTTTGGCGGCGCCGACGGCCTGCCCCACCACTACCATATAGTCTCCACCGACAGCGACCGGGTACTTGGGTCCAAGGAAGTGGGGGTAACGGTAAATCCCGGCGACCACATAGTCTGCCTCTCATCGGGCGGCGGCGGTTACGGCAGTCCTGAAGAGAGGAACAGGAAATCGGCAGAGTGGGACATGAAGAACGGCTACGTGACGGGGTAGGCGACAAATGAAGACAGGACTCCCTCGGGCCCTGCGTTACAAGCGAAAAGGGATGTTCTCAATCAGTTACGACAACAATGCCTGTGGAATACGTAGGGTTCAAGCAGACTGAGGGACGAGAGTAAGACTTCCGAGAACTCCATGATGGCCCATCGCCATTCCCCAGCTGTACAACCCCCACCTGGGCGGCGCGGTCAACCGGGCACGGTGTCCCCTGCAAGTCCTGGCCCCGTACCTGTCTGGAATGAGCGAGGGGGACCGTGACACCGTTGAAGACATCAAAGCCGAATTGGAGGAGAGGCTCGCGCGCATCCGGAGCAATGGTGGACGGGGCTGGGTCTGCCCATAGTCGTTGACGTGGCACGGAGGTCCGGCGGCGCCATCACCGTAGAATCCGGCGCCTTCACCATCATCCTCGCCCACAACCGGGGCCCCAAGCCCAGACTGACGCCGCGTCAATGAAGGCCAACCGGTAGAAGCGGGGAGCTGGGTTAGTTGAAGGAGGGAAATAGTGGCGGAGAGAGCGGGATTCGAACCCGCGATACCCTTGCGGATATACCGGTTTTCGAGACCGGCGCCTTCAACCACTCGGCCACCTCTCCACGGGGAACGGCTATGAATTATAACCCCTTCCCGACACCATCGGCAATTTGAACCTGGCCTTTGTAACAGGGCCTTTCGATTATTGGGGAGGCGTTGGCCCGCTTCCGTCAGTGGGACGAATCCTGTATTGGGCCTCGGGGCTTCCCGCTAGAATTTCACCCCCACCCTAACCCTCCCCCGTCGAGGAGGAGGGGATGACCGAAAGACCCTAGCCAGGCGCTTCTCCCGCCTTGACTTTGGTTACCTGCGGCCAGATACTATTCCAGCTTCTGCAGAAATATGGCAGGTCTGAATCAGAATCCGACACTGGGCTGCTTCACCGGTATGCAAAACGTTTTCGTGCGGCGCCCGCAGGACCGGCGCCGGTGACCGAAGGAGATGGTCTTGGAATTAACCGCCGCTATTGAATTTGACATCCGCGACGTCAACGACCAGCCCGCGGCCTTTCGCGACAGCTTCCAGCAGGTGGACGTCGCGGAGGAATCGGGGTTTCACAGCATCTGGCTGGCCGAACGCCACTTCCAGCCCCAGCGCTCGGTGTTGTCTTCCCCCATTGTGGTGGCCGCCGCCATTGCCAACCGCACCGAACGGGTACGAGTCGGCATCGCGGTGCAGGTGCTGCCCCTGAACCACCCCATCCGCATCGCGGAAGAGGCAGCCACCGTGGACCAGATCAGCCAGGGCCGGTTCAACTTCGGCATCGGCCGCAGCGGCCTCACCATTTCATACAGCGGGTACAACATTCCCTACTCGGAAAGCAGGGGCCGCTTCTGGGAATCCCTGGAGGTTATTCTGAAAGCCTGGACCACCGACGAATTCAGCTACGAAGGGGAGTTCTACAACTTCCACAATGTGCGCCTTATGCCCAAGCCGGTCCAGCAGCCCCACCCTCCCATTCGCATGGCCTGCGCCAGTCTGGAGAGCTTTGCCCGTGCTGGCAGCATGGGCATTCCCATCTTTGTCAACGTTGGCTTTGGCACCTTCGCGGATCTGAAGGCGAGGATTGACCACTTCTCCGAGGCCTGGCGGGAGGCGGGCATCGCCGGCGAACCGGACGTGGGCATCCGCGTGCCCGTGTACACCGCATCCGATCCGAAGTTGGCCCGCTCTGAGCCCAGGGACAGCATGCTGGCCTTCTACCAGCGGCAGTCCAACCTGATGATTTCGCGACTGGGCGACGAGGGTGTGACCGACCCTGAGGGCATGCGGCGAAGAGCCGAAGCCCTTGCCCAGCTTGATTACGACGAGGTGCTGGAGTCCCGTGTGGTCTTCGGGACGCCTGACCAGGTCATTGACCGGTTCCGGCATCTCCAGAAGGAACTGGGCATATCTATGGTGGTTGCCGACGTCAACGCCGGCGGCCGCGTACCACCCGACCAGGTCCTTCAATCCATGAGATTGCTGGGGAAAGAGGTCGCCCCTAACCTGGAATAACTGCTGTTGGTCTTCCGTTTGCCAAGGGGGCTGGCCACGCCACCGGCATCCCTGGCCCTGGGGCGCGGCCCCTGTACAATCCCCCCTCTTCAATGACTTTACCCACCCCTCCGCCTGGCATGGTTAGCCTGACATACCCCGCTTGCAGGTCCGCGAAACCCCTGCATGCAATAAGCATATAGCTGGCGACTTGGCAAAACGCGTTATGTCCCGGCCGCCCCACACGGAGAAAATCCCAGACAATAGAAGGGCGGAAAAGGCGGCATTTACGAACTTTTCCGGGAAGCGAAGGGGGACGCCTCAAATACCCCCGGCGCCCCGCGCCGGGCATCCTCCCCAATATGGCCTGACCGGGGAAAGTGCTAAACTAAAAGGGCGCAAAACACTGGCCTGGTGACTGAATGTTGCGGCTGAATACGCCCCTGCTACTCCTCTTCACGGCCATCGGTCTGCTAGCCATGGGACTTTCCGCTGCCCCAGCCTATGCCCATGGCTTCGGAGAGCGGTACGACCTTCCCCTGCCTCTTACCTACTTCGTTGTCGGGGGGGCAGCGGCAGTAGCCCTGTCCTTCGTGGTGGTAGGCATTTTTGTACGTGGGGAACACAGCGGCGACAGTTACCCGCGGCTGAATCTGATTGCCCTGGAGCCGCTCAGGCTGGTCTTGTCAGGGCCTGTAACGTGGCTGCTCAAGACGGCTTCACTGTTCCTTTTTCTGCTGGTCATTGCCACGGGATTGTACGGCTCCGAGCGTCCCGTCAACAACCTGACGCCCACCTTCGTATGGATAATCTGGTGGGTAGGAATGGGCTTCGTGGTCTCCCTGCTGGGCAACCTCTGGGCGGTGGTAAATCCCTGGAAGATCGTCTTCGGGCTGGTCGAGTTTCTGTACCACCGCATTACCCCGGATTGGGAGCTTACGCTGGGGATGGACTACGCCCAAAGAGTGGGGGTGTGGCCTTCCGTAGTCCTGTTTTTCGCCTTTGTATGGGTGGAGAACGCTCTGCCCGACAGCGCTTCTCCGGAGCTACTGTCCTGGCTGATTATCGCCTACAGCGTTCTTACCCTTGGCGGCATGTTCCTGTTTGGCAAGCACCAGTGGCTGAGGTACGGCGAGGTTTTCACGGTCATCTACGGCTTCCTGACCCGCTTCTCCATTACCGAGGCGCGTACGAGCGACCCCATGGTCTGCCACGAGTGTTCGGACCCGCAGTGCAG
This sequence comes from Chloroflexota bacterium, assembly GCA_028875055.1. Classification (GTDB taxonomy): domain Bacteria; phylum Chloroflexota; class Dehalococcoidia; order Lucifugimonadales; family UBA3495; genus Bin22. Next base: position 55,350 of record JAPPGG010000007.1, on the reverse strand, counting down.
CGCAGGGACCCTCAACTACAGGGCCGGCTGCGTGGACTGCTACGAATGCTTCGAATACGCCCGCCATCGGCAGTTGAACCTCCGTCCTCCCGCCATCGGGCTGCACTGGCAAGGGCCCCTTCCCGCGGGATTGACCGCTATGGTGTTGCTTGTGCTGTCCACAGTTACTTTCGATGGATTCAGCGACACGCCGGAGTGGGCCTCGGCGCTGGGCTGGGCCCTGATCCAGACTCCGCAGCTGACATCGCCCTATTTCAATGGACTGGTGATTGCCAACACCCTGGGCCTGGTCCTGTTTCCCCTGGCCTTTGCCGCCGTTTACTGGGTGTTCTGTGCAATGATGCAGGGGGCGACTGCCCGCCGAAGCGGCCCCGACCCCACACCGGCGCAGCTGATGACCGCCTTCGTCTTTTCCCTGGTTCCCATTGCCCTGGCCTACCATTTCGCCCACTACCTGGGTTTCCTGCTCATCCAGGGACAACTGATAATTCCCCTGGCATCCGATCCCTTCGGGAGCGGCGCCGATTACTTTGGCACGGCGAGCTACGTGGTGAACATCTCCATTACCAACGCCAGGTCTGTCTGGTTCTTCGCCGTCATGTCCATTGTGGCGGGACACATCATCGCCGTGTACCTGGCCCACATTAAGGCCGTGAGCATCTACGGTGACCGTAATCTGGCCCTGAAGAGCCAGGTCCCCATGCTGGCCTTGATGGTGCTGTACACGGTGGTAAGCCTGTGGATAATTTCGCGGCCAATAACGGAGTGACCGGTTATCCACGAAGGGGCGCGAAGTTACATCAGGGAAGTTCCAGTGAGCAGCGGGCGGCGGTAATCCTGCCCGCAAAATGAAAAGAGCCGGGCTGTTTGGCCCGGCCTCTTCTTTCTTCGTGAACCTTCGTGTCCTTCGTGGAATAAAAAACTAGCTTTCCAGCTTGACCGGGTTGCGGAGAATGCCAATGCCGTCAATGTCAATTTCGCAGACGGCGCCATCGTCCATGTTGCTGGTGGTCCCCGGGGTGCCGGTGTAGATGCAGTCCCCGGCTTCCAGGGTCACGTAGCGGGAGATGAACTCGATCATGGTGGGGACGTCGAAAATCAGGTGGGCGGTGGACTCGTTCTGTTCCTCGTTGCCGTTAACGCGGGTGCGCAGGTGCTGGGCGTGGGGGTCCAGGTCCGTCTCGATCCAGGGGCCCATGGGAGAGAAGGTGTCGGCCGACTTGGCCCGCCACCAGTCGGAGTTGTTGTCGTTACGGTCGCGGCGCTGCCAGTCGCGGGCGCTTACATCGTTGCCGCAGGTGTAGCCGAAGACGTGGTTAAGCGCGTCTTCCTTGGACACGTTCTTGCAGGTGTCCTTGATGATGGCCACCAGTTCACCCTCGGCGTCCAGGCGTTCCACCTCACTGGGGCGGACGATGGTGTCCTCGGGTCCGATGACGCTGGTGGGGGTCTTGTGGAAAACCATGGGGTACTGGGGGGCGGGCCGGTCGCCGATGTGGCTGGTATAGTTCAGACCCATGGCCAGAATCTTGCCGGGCACCACTGGGGCCAGTAGCTTGACATCGCTGAGCTTGTGAACGTGGTCGGTGACCGTGTAGCTGCCAAAAATATCGCCCTCAATTGCGGCCACATTGTCGCCGTCGATTACGCCGAAATGAATGCTACCGTGGGCTTCGTACCGGGCTATTCTCATCAGTTGCTCCTTGAGTTAGTGCTGAAATTTTCGCCAAGTAATGTTAGCACCAACCCCGGGGGTTGGCTACCAAGTCGGCGTCCTTCGACAAGCTCAGTATGAGCGGGAGATTCAGAAGGGCGGTTCCCAGATGCGCTGCATTTCCAGGACGAAGCCGGGGAGTTCCGGGTCGCCGGACAGGGTTTCCGGGGCTTCCAGGACTTCCACATCAACGCCGGGTCGGTAAATGTAGACGCGATGGCGGGGATCCAGGGGGTCTATCAGCCAGCCCAGGCGGGCGCCGTTGGCCAGGTATTCCTCCATTTTGGCCTGTATATCGCGTAGCCGGTCGGATTCGGAACGCAGTTCGACTACGAAGTCGGGGCAAATGGGGGAAAACTTGAGACGTTCCGTTTCCGGTATTTCTGCTAGGCGTCCTTTCAGAACCCAGGACGCATCGGGGGAGCGGAGGGCGCCGTTGGGCAGGGTGAATCCGGCATTTGACTCAAAGGCTAGTCCTGAATCGTCGGTCTCGGCCCAAATTTGCAGGCGTGCAGAAATTCTGATGTTTTTGTTTGACGTATTGTTGAAAGTAGGGGCCATAAGCTCCAGCTCACCCCGGGCGTTGATTTCAATACGGAGCTCGTCGTTCAGGACGCACAACTCCAGGAACTGGTCTTCAGTCAACTTCCATCCGGGGAGCAACCGGAGCACGATGGGCCCATAGGGTTCCGGAGAAACAGGATCCGGTGCAGCCGGGGTTTCCTGGCGGGGTTTTGCCCGGGGAGTAGTCATTTCGGCACTACCTCTTTACTGGTCGGGCTTGGTGGTCACCTGTAATGATACCAAAATCGCTGACTCGGCTGGGCGTACTGCTGCTGGGCCAGCGTCTGATAGGTGACGGGGGTAACCTGGACCAGACCGGCATCCACCGGCAGGACGACACCGTTGACCCAGCGGGCCTCGTCGCTGGCCAGGTAGAGGGCCGCGTAGCCAATGTCCCAGGAATCGCCTTCGGTGCGCAGGGGAGCGGCGCTGCGGCGAATCTCCCGCAGGTCGTCGTCCATGCGGGGCGCCACCATGGGGGAATAGACCAAGCCAGGGGCAATGCAGTTGACGCGAATGCCGTCGGGGCCGTGGTCGGCAGCCATGGACATGGTCAGTCCCTGCACCGCCGCCTTGGAGGTTGTATAGGGAGTGCTGCTGTGGGCCCGCAGTCCGGCAATTGAGGATATGTTGATGATGGAGCCACCGCCGCTTTCAATCATTTTGGGGATGGCGTATTTGCTGCACAAGACTATGCTCTTGACGTTCACCGCCATGACAAAGTCCCAGTCCTCCTCGGTGACCTCAAGGACAGAACCCCGGCGAGAGATTCCCACGTTGTTATCCAGTACGTCCAGCCTGCCCCAGCGGTCCACGGCGGCGTCCACCATGCGGCGGCAGTCATCGGCATTGATGACGTTGGCCTCAAACACGTCGGCCTCGCCACCCTCTCCACGAATGATGGCTAATGTTTCCTCGGCCCGCTCCTGGACGGCGTCCACCAGGAGTACCCTGGCCCCTTCCCGGGCGAAAAGGACTGCGGCGGCCTTGCCGTTGCCCACCCCGGGGCCACTGGAACCGGCGCCGGTTACGATTGCTACTTTTCCTTCAAGCCTGCCGCTACGTTCGGGCATAGGTTTGACTCCTGGCTAATGACTGGGATTGGATGACGCCGCCATTAAGGTGGATAAGGCCTCAGGACCTGCTCGCGGCGGCAAAATGCTCAACTTCCATGGACTCGGTTTTGTGACGGACTTTCCAGAGGTCGTATGCCGATTGCATTCCCAACCAAGCCTCTGGCGATGAGCCGAAGGCAATGGATAGCCGGATGGCCATGTCTGCGGAAACGCCGGTCTTGCAATTCACCAATTCGGAAAGTTTTTGTCGGCTAACGCCCAGGCCCCTGGCCGCTCTAGTTATGGTCAGCCCCAGAGGTTCAAGGCACTCATACTTGACTATCTCGCCGGGGTGGCAGGGGTCGTGCATGGGCATTGCCATTGCTCCCTAATGGTAATCGGTATAGTCCACGTCAAAAACGTGACCGTCCTCGAAACGGAATGTAACCCGCACGCTGGCAGAAACGGTAACGGCCCAGTGACCTGAAAGGCGTCCCGTCAACGGGTGAAGCCTGAATCCTGGAAGGTTCATATCCTGGGGACTGCGGCGGCCTTGCCGTTGCCCACCCCGGGGCCGCTGGAACCGGCGCCGGTTACGATTGCTACTTTTCCTTCAAGCCTGCCGCTACGTTCGGGCATAGGTTTGACTCCTGATGCGCCAATAGTTGGTCTGGATGTGTGGAAAGCCTAACTGATCTCCACCACCTCAATCTCGAAGGTCAGGTCCTTGCCGGCCAGGGGATGGTTGGCGTCCAGCTTTACCTTCTCGTCGGATACCTCCAGCACCGTCATGGTGACTGGTCTGCCCCCGGGGCCGTTAGCCTGCAACTGCATACCCTGCTGAAGGGGTATGGTGGTGGGAATCTCCGACCGCTCGACCTCGAAAACTCCGTCGGGACGGTGGACCCCGTAGGCCTGGTCGGCGGCGATAACTACGGTACGGGTCTCTCCCAGTTCCATGCCGACGACGCCCCGCTCAAAACCGGGGATCATCTGGCCCTGCCCGATGGTAAACTGCAGCGGCTCCCCACCGACAGAGGAATCAAACACCGATCCGTCGTCCAGTGTGCCGGTGTAGTGCACCTTAACCGTATTGCCTTCCTGTACTTCAGTCATAAACGCCTCCTGGGCTAGTGGGCCTACCTTAACACCTGCAAGGAGGTAAGTCCAATGAAGCAAAGGAGCGCCTTGCCCCTCCCATTGCGTTCTGGCACAGCTTTAGCGTTTCGTGTAACATGAACGGACAAGTCCGTCCAACCTGCGTCCGGTCACAAACTACCCGGGCAGCAGGGGGAGCCATTCCTATGAAGAAGCGACGCGTTACCAAGCCGGTTTACGTAGGCGACGTCAAGGTCGGCGGTGGAGCGGAAATCACCGTCCAGTCCATGACCAAGACCGATACCAGGGACGTCAAGGCCACCGTCCGCCAGATTCACGAACTGGAAGAAGTGGGTTGCGACATCATCCGCTCAGCGGTTCCGGACATGGAAGCCGCCCAGGCAATGGCGGAAATTCGGAAGCAGATTAACATCCCCCTCATCGCCGACATACACTTCCACTACCAGCTGGCCATAGAGTGCGCCAAGGGCGGCGTGGACTGCCTGCGCCTCAACCCGGGCAACCTCCGCAACGAAGACCAGGTCAAGGAGGTGGTCAAGGTAGCCAAGGAGCGGGATATACCCATCCGCATCGGGGCCAACTTCGGCAGCCTGCCCCCGGTGGGAGGCATAGGCCGCACCCGGGGCTTCTCCCGCCATATGGACCTGGTGAACCGGCTGCCCAAGGCCGGAGATGCCCAGGAAGGGGAATACAGCATTGTGGACCACATGGTGGCCACCGCCCTGTGGGAGATCAGCCTGCTGGAGCAGCAGGACTTCGACCAGATCAAGATTTCCCTGAAAGCCTTTGACGTGCCAACAACCGTGGAAGCCTACCGGCAACTGGCCGATATGGTCCCATATCCCTTCCACCTGGGCATTACGGAGGCGGGGACGGCGCAGGCCGGTTCCATCCGCACCGCCGTGGGCCTGGGCTACCTGCTCTACGAGGGCATAGGCGACACCATCCGCGTCTCCCTCAGCGACGACTCGAAGGAAGAAGTGGTCGTCGGTTACGAGATCCTCAAGTCCCTGAACCTGCGCGTCAAGGGCACCACCCTGGTGGCCTGCCCCAGTTGCGGGCGGGCCGACGTGGACGTGCGCAAGCTGGCCAACGACGTGGACGCGCTGCTGAAGAAGACGGACAAGAACATCAAGGTGGCAGTCATGGGCTGCGAGGTCAACGGCCCCGGCGAGGCCAAGGATGCCGACGTGGGCATCGCCGCCGGCGCCGGTCGGGCGGTCATTTTCCGCAAGGGCCAGAAGGTAAGGGTGGTTCCCGAAGAGGAGATGTTCACCGCGCTGATGGAAGAGGTGGAGAACACGCCCGCGCCGGTGGAGGCAGGGGGTTAGCCGGAGGTGACAATGTGGCCAGTTTGACGGTAAGGAACCTGGATGAAGACCTTAAACAGCGCCTGAAAGAACAGGCCGCTAAACACGGTTGCTCCATGGAAGAAGAAGTGCGCCGGATATTGGCGGATGCTTTACCCTATCGCAAAGCGCCACCGGAGGCTATGGGCACGGCGATCCATGAACTGTTCAAACCCCTGGGCGGTGTAGTCTTGGAAAGTTTGGCCGAAGGAAATCATCCACCCGTCTGGCCCTTGGGATATTGGGAAGCAGACGAGGAAGATGATCGTAGTTGATACAAACGTCGTTTCTGAACTCTTGCGGTCGGCGCCTCAACAGGATGTATTCAGCTGGTGGAATTCACAGATTCCAGGCGATCTCTTTGTCACGGTTATCACGGAAGCGGAGTTGCGGTACGGAGCTGCTATTCTGCCGGCGGGTTTCCGAAAGCGGGAACTCTTAGTCAGGATTGAGCATATGCTGACGGACTTCTTCGATGGACGTGTGCTTACTTTGGATGTTCCGGCAGCTAGAGAGTATGCAAGAATGTTGGCGCATAGAAGGTCGGTAGGTCGCTCACTTCCCATGCAGGACGGCATGATCGCAGCCATCGCTTATTCGAACGGCGCCACCGTTGCTACTCGCAACGTACCAGATTTTACCGACTGCGGCGTTCCCGTCATCAACCCGTGGGAATCTGAGTCCATCCGGTAAAGGGAATCCTTAGCATGCGTTTGACCCAACTGGTAACCAAGACCCTGCGGGAAGACCCGCCCGAAGCTGAAACCGCCAGCCACCGCCTGATGCTGCGCTCCGGCCTCATCTACCAGGTGGCTGCGGGGGTTTATGCCTACCTGCCGCTGGCCTGGCGCTCCCTGCGCAAGATTGAGAACATCATTAGGGAGGAGATGGACGCGGCCGGCGGCCAGGAGTTGATGATGCCCGCCCTGCAGCCCCGGGAACTGTGGGAGCAGACGGGCCGCGCCGACTCCATGGGCGAGGTTCTCTTCTCCATGGAGGACCGCCGGGGCCGACCCATGGTGCTGGCCCCCACCCATGAGGAAGTTGTTACCAGCATCGTGCGGGCCAACGTGCAGAGCTACCGCGACCTGCCGGTGATTCTCTACCAGATTCAGACCAAGTTCCGCGATGAACCCCGTCCCCGTGCCGGACTGGTGCGGGTGCGGGAATTCGATATGAAGGACGCCTACAGTTTCAACGCCGACGACGACAGCCTGGACGACAGCTACCAGGCCATGGCCCAGGCTTACCGCAGCATCTACCGCCGCTGCAGTCTGCCCGTGCTGATGGCCGAGGCCGACAGCGGAGCCATCGGCGGCAAAGACTCCCACGAGTTCCTGCTGGCCACGCCCACGGGCGAGGACACGGTCATTACCTGTCGCGGTTGTGGTTATACCGCCAATGCCGAAAAGGCGGAGGGTGTGTATCCCGAGCAGGAAGCGGCTTCCGAACTGCCGCTGGAAACGGTGGATACTCCCGGAGTAAAGACCATCGCGGCCCTGGCCGACTTTCTTGGCGTTGCCACCAGCCAGACCCTTAAGGCGGTCTTCTACGCCGCAGATGAGGAGGTGGTCTTCGTGACGGTGCGGGGCGATTTGGAAGTCAACGAGGTCAAGCTGAAGAATTCCCTCCACTGCAACGATTTGCGCCTGGCAACCGATGAGGAGGTCAAGGAGGCGGGACTGGTGGCCGGTTCGGCGTCGCCCATCGGCATTACCCAGGTTCGCCGGGTGGCCGACCCCTCCATCACCCAGGGCAGCAACTTCGTGGTGGGGGCCAACCAGCCCGACACTCACTACCGCAACGCCAACTACCCCCGGGACTTCGAAGTGGACATCCTGACCGATATCGCCCTGGCCCAGCCGGGCCACCTGTGCCCCCGCTGCGGTACACCGCTGGAGGCCACCCGGGGAGTGGAGGTGGGCCACATCTTCAAGCTGGGCACCTCCTACAGCGAAGCCCTGGGCGCCATGTACCTGGACCAGGAAGGCCAGCAACATCCCATTACCATGGGCTGCTACGGCATCGGCGTTGGGCGGCTGCTGGCCGCCGCCGTTGAGCAGAACCACGATGAGCGGGGCATCGTTTTCCCCGCGCCCATTGCCCCCTACCAGGTACACCTGGTGGGCCTGAACCTGACCGACGAAGCGGTAGCCATCGCCGCTGACAAGCTGTACCGGGAGTTGTGGGACAGCGGTATTGAGACACTTTACGACGACCGGCCAGACCAGGCGGCGGGAGTGAAGCTGAATGACGCCGACCTGATGGGGCTGCCCCTGCGCCTGGTGGTGAGTCCCCGCAACCTGCGCAATAACGCCGCGGAAATGAAGGGCCGGACCGAGGAGGAAGCGACTATGGTCTCGCTGGAGGATGTTGCGGGGGAGGTAAGGAGTTTCTTGCAGTCGGCCTGATGGCCATGACCCTGGGACGCAAAGATACGAAGCGCCGGAGGGTCATGAAACCCTCCGGCGTTTTCGTTGGCTCAGATGGTGGGAAAGCGGGCAGGTCGGGCTTGAGGCGGCTTGGCCGTTGGCCTAATCGGATGTCCTGTCCCGCAATCCGAGTACTGAGTCCAGGTAGATTAGATTGGCCTTTAACTCCGGGGCGATGTTTCCCGAGCGGGAGGAGGAGAGCAACAACAGCAGGCGCAACTGGGCAGCCAGGTCGGCCGCCAGCTTTTGCTTGGCCTCGGCTTCCGTATCCCCGGCGACCGGCACCCGCAAGCCCTGGAGGGGCAGCCTGGTGCGCGACTCCCCGGCCCAGTACTGGTCCAGGGTGTCGATTATCAGTACCGGAATGTCTTTCTTGACCACGAAGGGGGCATCCGGGGGCGAGTCCTGCGGGCCCAGGGCATCCACCTTGACCTGGGTAACGTCGCTGTGGTTGATGTGGAAGACGGCGGCGTTGGGCTGGCTGGCCCCGATAATACGCCAGTCCCAGTCGGCGGGCGTCGCCACGTCCATTTCAGACTCGATGTGGACCGGTATGGAGTCATGCTCCGTCAGCCTGCGGTTGTCTTCGGGTTCCCGTGTGGGCTCCATCTTTGTTGAGGACATGGAAACCTCAGCGATTAATTTTGGTCCCTGAGATACACCAAGCATCTCATAGCGTCAAGTCTGCCGGAATCAAACACTGGTTCCGGGCGTCGGCAGCCAAGGCAAAAGTCTCCAACGCCAGGGCTCCGAGCAATACGCTGCTACCTTCGGGGCCGAATATGGTGTAAACACTACGACTCTGCCCTTCCAATTCCATGGTTGCCAGGCCGACGGCGAGTTCACGCCAGGTTCCGTCGGCCAATCGGAATATTTCCGAGAACTCCCGTTCCACCCCCAGATCTTCGAGAATGTTGGCCGGTACCTGCGGGTATAAGGCGCCGGTGTCCACCAGCCCATTCAATGTCTGGGAACGGGTTCCTTCCCTGTTCCACACCGTAAAATCTACGTAGAAAGTCCCCACTTCCCCTCCGATTGTGGAACCGGGCAATGTCAATTTTTCACCCGGAGGCCTGTTTATTGCCGGAAATCCGGGCAAGTTCTCAGCGCTCATATAAGCAACTCCGTTGCTCCCTACTTCTGCTCTACCTCAATATCCCAGGCGTTGTAAACCTGTTCGGGCAGGGTTATGGGGCCCACGGCCTCTTCATAGTCACGGACGTGCTTGTTGGCAAGCAGGGCGAAGGCTTTGAGCATCTGGGGGCTTACCTTGATGCGGGCCCGCAGAATGGGTTCCCGCTCCTCCATCTGCTCCCCGAAGAAGAGCACTGCCGAGTAGAGGCTGCTGTAAATGTGGAAGGAATCGCAGTAAAAAGTTATGGGTTCTCCGGAAGCCTCTGTAACCTGGGTATCGCCCGGGTTGACGTAGCTTTCTTCCTGGGGCGGCTGGTCTTCCGGGGGCACGTAGGGACGCTGGATTATAGGCATGGGCTCTGACCTCCCCGATTCTATTGCGGCGGTTCCCATTATACACAGTGGCGGTACCGGATTTGACCATCATCCCCGGACCGTTCCCGCAGTACCAGGGAAAAAACCATTTTTGACTTAATCTGATCTCATTTGACCTCATTTTGTATTGAGCCGTTGGTTGGGGAGTTAGCCACTGAGCCGGGTCATTTCACTGCCCGGCTCCTGGTATGTGCGTACCCTACCCGCGGGGCTCGCCGTCCGGATCATGGGCAGCAATGCTTTGAAGGTGGTAGTAGCCGATGGCCAGCGCTTCCCATTCGGGAGTGGACTTTCGGACTCCAATCAACCTTAACCTCCGCATTATCGCGTAGGCCAGCTGGTCGGGCGGGACCCGGGAATGACGCGCGATTGCGGTCCGCACCTCCTGGGCAGGATAGGTGTGGAGGACCAGCTGGCGTTTTGACGCCCACTTCACCAGGGAGGAATCCAGCAGTTCCAGGGATGGCTCCGGCCAGCGTATGCCCGAGGGCTGACCGTAGGCAACCACTTGAGGACGCCACGAGGCTGCCAGACTGTCCAGCCTTTCCACCAGCTGGCTCACCCTGCTGGCGGAGTCCAGGGTGCGGCTGCGGGAAAGCCGGATTATGCCTGTTTCAATGGTTCCGCCGGGAAGGAAGATGGCCCAGCCTGTTTCGCGAACCCCCGCATCAAGGGCCAGCACCGTCATGGCATTCTCCAACTGATGACGCTCCCTGCGTACACGTCCACCACCGGGCTCGCGATGGAGGCTGGGCAGGATACAGGCCTAGCCCAGTACCAGAGGAGACCCACCGGAGCCATCATCGGAGGACCGCCGACATCCACGGTCTGACGACGGACGCCTGGCCGCCAGCTTCAGAAACTCCCTGACCGGTATTGACCGTCCGGATTCCTGTCGCGGCGCTCCTGTTGATGTCCGGGATGCTGCGCGGGCCGGCATCGGGGCCAGATCCCGACTGCAATATGTGGCTGAAGCTGGCCAATGAGGCAGTTTCTCCAGGTGGATACAGTCCAACGTAGTGATACGCGCCACACTGAAGGCAAATCCAGTCGTCGCCGTCCAGGGTCAGGTCGCCGCTACACCTGCGACAGGCCTTGAGCAAGAGTTTATTCAATGGTAACCCCCGATATGTCCAAGATAGAACAATTGTTCTATAACGTTTGGCGGCTTGTCAAGGCTTAACTGTCGCCTTCCGAGGTAGTCCGCAGGGCCTGGGAGATTGGTTGCCCCGGGTATTGCCAGGCCAAAATGGCTGAGTCCGCCGCCTGAGGCAGTCCAGGTGGGGGAGAGCAATGGCCTGGAGCGGACGCAGCGGGTACAATTCCCCGGAACCAGGCTCCAGGGAACTGTCTCAAAACAGGTTGAGAATTCCGGCCCCTATTGAGCAAAGATGGCGCAAGGCTGCCGGGCACCCCCATCCTGGCTTTTGCCGGTCAAGGGGGGGCGGTACCTTTGAGACAGTTTCATAGGACGGAGAGGTTTACGGGGAGAGAGGTAGCTGTCGATGGCCTACGATCCCACTGAAAGTGAAACACGACCCAATCCAACCCTGGCCCGTCGCCTTGCCGAGGTTGGGTGGGCCTTCCTGCCCCTGGGCTGGATAGCCTTCGGGGGACCCCAGGCCCACATCGCCCTGCTGCAGGAGCGGTTCGTGGCCCGCCGGGGCTGGCTGGACGAGCAGCAGTTTGTGGAGTTGCTGGGACTGGGCCAGGGGCTGCCCGGTCCTACTTCCACCCAGATGGTAGTGGCGGTAGGCACCGCCCGGGCCGGCCCCCTGGGCGGGCTGCTGGCCTTCCTGCTTTTTCTCTATCCGGCAGCCACCATCATGGCCCTGGCCGGCCTGGGCGTGGCTACCTTCCTGGACGGGGGAGCGCGACCCGACTGGCTGGACGGCGTTCAGTCGGCCACGGTGGCGCTGGTGGCGGTGGCGGCATGGAGGCTGGGTACGGCGGTAATCAGGACCCGGCTGACCATGGGGCTGATGCTGCTGGGGGCGGTGGTAACAATCCTGTTGCAGCAGCCGTGGGCCTTTCCCGCCACGCTGGCCCTGGGCGGGGCGATAACCGCTGTGGCCCTGCGCGCTCAACGCCACGACTCGGAAAACGCATCCAGCGTACCCCTGGACAACCTGGGCATCAGCCGGGCGGCCGGCGTCCTGCTGCTGGCGCTGTTTTTCGGCCTGCTGGGCGGCCTGATTGTGGCGCGGCTGGCGCTGGACCAGTCCTGGCTGCAACTGCTGGAGTCCTTCTACCGGACGGGGTCGCTGATTTTCGGCGGGGGACAGGTGGTCCTGCCCATGCTCAGCGCCGAGGTGGTGGAACCGGGCTGGGTTACGGAGCAGCAGTTCCTGGACGGACTGGCGCTGATGCTGGCGCTGCCCGGGCCGTTGTTCAGCTTCAGCGCATACCTGGGAGCGGTGGCCGGTGGCGTGCCGGGGCTGTTGCTGGCCTTCGTGGGACTGTTCCTGCCGGGCGTGTTGATAATCTACGGAGTGCTGCCCTTCTGGGAGCAGCTGCGACGGTATCCGTGGGTGCGCATCGCCCTGGTGGGCGTCAACGCCACCGCCATAGGGCTGGTGGTGGGCGTGGTGTTCCTGCTGTGGCAGCGGGCCGACCCCGGCACGGCAGGCGCAGTAATCGCCCTGCTCTCCTTCGGGGCGGTTATGTTCTTCCGGGTTCCCGCGCCCCTGGTGATAGTGGGGGCGGGAGCGCTGGGGTGGCTGTTCAGCCTGGCGGGGCTGCTGTGAGATTCATCACATCTTGCTCTAAGCACGTGCCTTGAACCCTTCCTTAGTGGCGAGCTGGGAAGTATCGACCACTCCCACCAAAAGGAACATCCTGCCGATGCTGGCAGGATGTTTGATTGTACCTATTGTATGATTGCAACCGTTAGACCAAGACCAGCGAACAGTAGAGAAGCAAAGCCCGCACTTAAAGCAACTATAGTCTTCGTTATGTCGGATTTTGCCTTTTCTACATCCTCCCTTGTAGCGAGATACTCTCCTCTGATTTCCAGTCCCTGCAATCTCTCTTGCAGTCTCCCCAGTTCCGCTTCTAGTTCAGCGAACCGCTCCTCATCGGACGGCACTGCTTGCCTCCCACTCGTGGATGTTCTTCATCCATTCAGAAAACTCAGTTACACTTTTGGCCGTGGGGAAGTTCATATCCACGGAACGTATGACGAACACTGGTGTTTCTGCAGGGAGAATTACCTTGATGGACTCCATCAGGTTGGTCAGCGCTTCTTCGGGATTATCCCCCCTACCCAATTGTCCGTACATGACCTCGCTAGCGAACCATACTTTTCCCGTAGCGCTATTACGAACATTGACCGGTATCACTTGAGATGCCATGCCCGTTCACTCCTTTGGCAGGTCTGGCCAGCCAGTTGACTCTCAACAAATATGCGGAGAGTGCTGGCTAGTCTGTCATAGAAACCATTATGCCTATAGCAAATGCTATCCAAAGAGTGTGCCTAAGTCCACAGTCGCTTCGTGATAATAGGGACGAATCAAATGCGACTTGTTGACTTGACCACAATAGTTGTCATGCCTTGCATTGAAGCTAGGCAATTGCTGGCACAGAAGCCTGACTGATGAATCAGAAACTACTACCGGCGGAAAGACGACCTGCTCCGCTTAATGAGGGGGAATTTATCCCAAGACAGCAACTGCCTATTGATACTCGTGCCCGTTCGCGGATTGGAGCCTACTGGCCGGAGAACTCGATTCCCACGCCTACAATCTCTATCTGCATGGAGCGGGTATCCGGGGCTCCGTCGGCGAAGGTAACCCCCACCGTCACGTTGAGGCCCTTCTGAACCTCGGGGGAGTCGGGAATCTCGAAGCGGGCGTCCAGGTTATCGCCCTGCATATCCACCGCCATGTGCTCGGCAATCCGCTTCTCGCCGTCGTACACGATGACCTCGTGGACGGTGGCGTGGGAGCGGGTGCGGAAGCTTACCAGGGCAGCCTGGGCCCGGGTAGCCTTGCCGTTGGAAACCGCCAGGGTGGGTATGGGGAAGTGGACCCAGGTATTCTGCCCGCCGGCGCCCTCTATGCGGACGAAGGGGCCGGTGTGGCGAACCGAAGTTATGCGACTCAGATACTCGACCTGCATGGTGGAACCGTGGACCCACTCTACATACGTGCCGTCTGCCATAGTTTACCGTCCCTTGCTGCTGTTTCTGTGCTGCTGTTTCTGTCTTGGGCTGAACCAAGAGGTTTCTGACGGGATTATAGCGGGGAAGCAGGGGCAGGTACAGGGTGGTGACCTGCCCATCACTGTTCAGGGTTGATATTCACGGAGGTCTGGAACACGCCATTTCGGCGCAATTCGGAATCCAGCAAGGCTGGCAGTGAATACAGATCAAGCACAGCAAGGATCCCTGGATACCGGCTTTCGTCCGTATGACGGGGCTGGCTGGCGCGGAAATCCAACCAACTCTGAACTCTTACAGCCCGGGTGCAGGCCTGGAATTTCGGCGGTCCGCCAGGGCAACGGGATACCGCAACGGGGACAAGGGCAGCTCGCGAACTGCCCCTGCAATTTAACAGGTCAGCCCAAAAGCAACTCCACCTAAATGAAGCTGCCCCGCCTCCGGCCCCGCGTGTAGGCCGCCCTCATCAGGTAGGCGATGACGCCGGCCAGAAACAGAATTCCGACAATTGCCAGGATGAGGACCCAGGGACTGACGCCGGAGGAACTGTCCACGTAGGTTACCTGGAAGGTGGCGTTGGGCGTTCGCTGCTGGGACCTGGTCCCGACCCGGGGATCACGCCGGTCAAGCAGTTCGCGGTCTGTAACCCGGCCCTGGCGTTCAACGAACTGGGTCGCTCGGGAAAAGTCGTCGGAATATACGCGGAAGGTTACCCGGGCCATTTGCGACTCGCCGGAGGAAGACAGGTAGATTTCGTCTATCTGCCCCAGGCGGTCGGCGGCGAACTGCTGCACTTCAGCGAGACGGGCATCCACGCCGGCGGCTTCCACGGTAAAGCTGGCCGTCGGGCCAACGACCATTGCCGTGCCACGGGGGAACAGGGAGACGTGGATGGCAGCCAGGTCCACCTGCCGCTCCAGCAGTTCCAGTTGCCACTGCGTCAGCTCGATATCGGTCCTCGCGCGGGACAGTTCCCGTTCCACGCCCAGCAGCTCGGCAACGGAACTGCCGCGGTCGAGGAGGGCAATGAGCCCCTGTTCCTCCTTCCTGAGGGTGGACAGACGGGCCGCCAGGTCAACGTGCTGGTCGGTCACGTCTTCGCCGCCCAGGCTGCGGTACTGGACCACTCCCAGCAACTCGACGCGCTTCATGAAAGAATCGAACTGGCCCTGGGGCACCTTGAGAATGATGTCGGACCGGGGCGAGAAGGAACCTCCGGAGCTGGCCATTCGCTCCACGTAGCCATCCAGGCTGGCCGCAATGGACCGGACCTGTAGAGCCGCACCCTCCACCGAGTCCACCTCGAGGATCAGCCGCGCCTGGGTTGCGGGTTCCTGTCCTGGCCCCAGGAGGTCCTGGCCCAGGAAGCTGGCCGGCAGACCGGTTCCTCCGCCACCGTAGTCGGCGAAGGGCGATGGAACCGCCGAGGCGGGGTAGGCGTAGTATTGGGCAGGCTGCCCGGCGGTTGCGGCTGCGCCGGCAGGGGATGGGAGAGCCGCATTGCCCGACGCGTAGTTCGTGAGGGCGAGATTCCGGCCGCTGTCCTCATCGGCCGCGTTGCTGCAGGACACGAGGAAAACGAGCAGGAAGGCCAGGAGCGGCAAGAAGACTCTCTTGTTCATCAACTGCACTCTTTGGGATAAAATAGCAGGTAGAAGCCGATTTTACTATAAATGCCGAAGCCCCCGGCAAATACAATGGTTACGGGAATTGGGCAATCGTAAGAGGCTGTTGTTTCGACCCTCGGCTTTGGAACGGGTTACCAAGAGAGAACGCCCCTCGGCTGACGGGGCTGGAGACGGCTCCCTTCAGGCGAAGGAGCGGGGCGTTGCGAGAGGTGTTATCAATGCGGAAATTCTGGCCCAGCGTCGGATTGGGAGCACTGGCCGGCGCCCTGCTCACGGCGCCCCTGCTGGGACTGATGTACCTGGCGGACAAACTGCTGGACTTGCCCTTTGTACCCTTTGCCCTGTTTGACTGGATTGCCACGGTTACCCCTGGCCCGCTGATTACCTTCGGCATCGACATGATGATCGAGACCCTGCTGCTGTTCAACCTGAGCGTGGCCGACGCGGCCAAGACCAGCGAACAGGTGGCGGCGGTGCTGATGGTGTTCTTCATCGGCGTGGCGGCAGGCGCGGTCCTGTTCGCGGCATTGAGGGGCCGCGCAGCCGGCGGAGCAGCTTTCCAGGGCGGCTGGCTGGGCAGCGTATTCTCCCGGCCAGCGCCGGGGCTCATTACCGCCGCCGCCGTGGGGCTGCCGCTGACCATCGTCAGCCTGCCAATGGGCCAGTCCACCATGAATCCCGTGGTAACTTTCGTAGTCCTGGTCATCCTGTTCCTGGTCTGGGGACTGGGGCTGGGCTATCTGAGGCAGCGGCTTTCCCTGGCCTCCGGGGGTTCCGTAGAGGGCGCCGAGGACGAAGAACGCTCGGTGAACGTTATTGACCGGCGGCAGTTTCTCATCCGGCTGGGCGCTACCACCGCCACCATCACCGTGGCCAGCGCGGGTTTGGGCGCCGCCCTGGGGCAGGGAGAGCGGACCCGCATCGCCGAGTCGGTGGCCGATTCCATGCCTCCGGACGCGATGCCGCCCCGGCGACCCTTGCCAAACGATGGCGACCCGGTTACCCCGGCTCCGGGCACCCGCCCGGAGTACACGCCGGTGGAGGACCACTACCAGGTTTTCCTGCGTACCGAGCCCACCTTCATTGACATTTCCAACTGGGTACTGCCCATCCACGGGTGGGTCGCCAACCCCAAGGACCTGACCATTGACCAGATCCGCAACGACTATCCCTCGCGGGACCAGTATGTGACCCTGTCCTGCATCTCGGGCAGGATTGGCACGACCCTGATCAGCACCACCTGGTGGACAGGGGCCGTGCTCCAGTCGATTCTGGCCGACGTACAGCCGATGCCCCAGGCCAAGTACCTGGTCATCAAGTCCGGCGACGGCTTCTACGAAACGGTGGCCCTGGACCTGATAGCCTCGGACGAACGGATAATGCTGTGCTACGCCTGGGACGGAGAGCCACTGCCCTTCGACCACGGCTTCCCGCTGCGTATCTGGCTGCCGGACCGCTACGGAATGAAGCAGCCCAAGTGGATCGTTGACATCGAAGTGACCGATGAGTACCGGGAAGGCTACTGGGTGGAACGGGGCTGGGACGAAGTGGCCCGGGTGAAAGCTACATCTGTCATTGACACCGTGGCAGTACGGGACGTGATTGAGGCAAACGGGCAGCGCCTGGTGCCGGTGGGCGGCATAGCCTTTGCCGGGGCACGGGGTATTTCCGGCGTACAGGTGCGGGTGGACGGGGGCCCCTGGCAGGACGCCCAGTTGCGATCGCCTCTTTCCGAAACAACCTGGGTTATCTGGCGCTACGACTGGCCCTTCGCGGCCGGCGACCATACCTTCGAGGTCCGGTGCGCGGAAGGGGACGGGACTCCCCAGATTGAGGAGGAGCAGGGCAACCGTCCCAGCGGCGCCACGGGCATTCACAGCAGGAAGGCCAGCCTGTAGGCGAAAGTCTCAAAGGCACAGCGCATCAACTGCGGGCAATCAGACGGAGGCTCCCAACTTTCTCGGGAGCCTCCTCTCCTGGAATGATGATCGGAGAGCGGTCTCTTCGCTTCACTCGCTGACATTTACCCGTTGCTTATCCAATCCCTGTCTGCTAGCCTACCCCGGCTTTTGAAGCCAACTGAATACATTGGAAGGTGAGTTATGCCCAGGGTAGTACATTTCGAGGTTTACGCGGACGACATGGACCGGGCCAGCAAGTTTTACGGCGACGTTTTCGGCTGGACGGTCAACAAGTGGGAGGGCGATGGAGGCGCGGTATATTGGCTGGTGGATACCGGGGAAGAGCCGGCCCAGGGAATCAACGGGGGAATGGTGCCCCGACAAGCCCCAGGGGCGGTGACCACCGTGATGCTGGATGTGCCCACGGTGGATGAGTACGTGGAAAAGATCACTGCTGGTGGCGGTACCGTGACCGTCCCCAAGTTCGCAGTCCCGGGGGTGGGGTACGCGGCCTATTTCACCGACACGGAAGGCAACCCCTTCGGCATATTCCAGGAAGACGAAGCAGCGGCCTGACCGATTCCCAATTGACGGTGGCTATTGGTAGCGGTAGTATGAGCCAAACCGCCGGGGCTGCTTATTCCAAGGGGAACTGCAAGGTAAACTTCCCCGCGGTCACAACAGAACAGGAGGAGAAAACTATGGCAGAAGTTTTCGGGTACGGCGACTTTCAATATACCTTTGCGGAAGACTGGGCGAAACTCCCCGAGGGCAAGCGGTTGCTGGAGTGCCCCGGTGTGGTCTGCGACTCGGAAGACCGGGTGTTCATCCTGACCCGCGGGGAAGACCCCATCATGGTCTTTGACAAGGACGGCAACTTCCTGCGCTCCTTCGGCCAGGGGTTGTTCAGCAACCGGACCCACGGCCTCTACATCGCCCACGATGATTCCATCCTGGCCGCCGATGACGGCATCCACACCATCCAGAAGTTCACCCCCGACGGCGAAAAGGTAATGGAGATTGGCGAGCGCAACCATCCCGCTCCCCGCTGGAGCGGCCAGCCCTTCAACCGGCCTACTTCCGCCGCCATCCGCCCGGCCAACGGCGACATCTACATCTCCGACGGCTACGGCAACTCCCGCATCCACTGCTACACCGGCGACGGCGAGTACAAGTTCAGCTGGGGTGAGCCCGGCATTGACGCCGGCCAGTTCATTCGCCCCCACAACATCGCCGTGGACGGCGATGACCGGATACTGGTCGTTGACCGCGAGTGCCACCGGGTCCAGATATTCGATCCGGAAGGCGGTTTCATCACCATGTGGAGCAACATCCACCGCCCCGACGCCATGGTGCTGTGGGACAACCACATCTACATTGGCGAGCTTAACGGCATGGGCGGCGTGGACGACGCGCCGGGCCTGGGCCACCGGGTGACCATATATGACCTGGAAGGCAACCGGGTAGGCATGTTCGGAGCCAAGGAAGAGGGTGAAGGCGCGGGCCAGTTCATTGCGCCTCACGGCGTGGCGGTGGACTCTACCGGCGCGGTTTACGTGGCGGAAGTGTCCTACACCATCCGAGGCTCCCACATGGACCCGCCCCGGGAACTGCGCAGCTTCTCCAAGTACGAAAGGGTACGGTAGGCCAGGGTTGGCAGGCGCCGCTGCAATCTGGGACGGAGCGCCTGCCAACACAACCCATTAGTGGAGAGCCTAATGCTAACTTTCGAAGTATTCATCGGCGCAGTGGGTACAATGCTGCTATTGGGCGCCGGAGCTTTCTACTGGGTTATGTCTGAAATCCGCACGCTCCGGCGGGATATGAATCAGGCCATGCAGCAGTTGCGCGAGGAAATGCGCGCAGACAACAACGCCCTGCGGGACGAGATGCGCCAGGAAATTAGGACGAGTACGCAACGCATGATGGAAGCCCTGTACTTCCACCGCCACGATGGGGAAGGGGCGGCGGTCTTCTATCCGCCCACACCGCCACCCACGCCTGCAGAGTGAAGGGTGTGCTATGACCACCCCGAAGCTGGCGAAAATAGAACGAGTTCCCGACTTGAGGGGGACCTGGCCCAACGAGGCCCAGCACTTCACGCCCTGGCTAGCAGACAACATCGCCGAATTAGGGGCAGCGCTGGGCATGGACCTCGAGATGCAGCAGATTGAGGCGCCGGTAGGGGGCTACAGCCTGGATATCCTGGCCACGGACCTGGGCAGTAGCCGACCAGTGATCATCGAGAATCAGCTGGAGGCCACGGATCACAGCCATTTGGGACAACTCCTGACCTACGCAGCAGGATTTGACGCGGAAGCCGTAGTGTGGGTGACGAGGGAATTCAGGGACGAACACCGCCAGGCACTGGATTGGCTAAATCAACGCACGGGAGAGGATACGCAATTCTTTGGAATAGCGGTGGAATTGTGGCGAATCGGCGACTCACTGCCAGCGCCCCACTTTAACGTCGTCGCAACGCCAAACGGATGGCGTAAGGAAAGTGCAGGTAGGCTCAGCGGCAATATTTTCTCAGGAGCTTCTGAACGAGCACAGCGTTACGGAGACTTTTTTCAAGACCTCTTGGACGTTTTACGTGAGAAGCACAATTTCACAAATGACCGCAAGGCTCCAACCAGAAACTGGGTGAATTTCTCATTAGGGATACGAGCTGTAACTATCGGTGCCAACTTCACTGGGCAGAAGGAGGCCAGGGTTGAGATATATTTGAACGACAGGGACGGAGAAAGAAACTTCCGGTTTCTGGACGGTCTTAGACTGCAAAGAGAAGAAATCCAATCCCAATTGGGCGTCCTTGATTGGCAACCTCTGGAAGGCAAGAAAGCTTGTCGAATAGCACTCACTCGCCCCGGCAGCATTGACGATGATGACGACACCCTTGCAGAAATTCAGGTTTGGATGGTAGATAACCTGCTCAGATTCAAGGATGTCTTTACGCCCCGCTTAGCTGAACTCTCAAGACAGGAATACTGAATGACTTCATCCAATGAAACCACCGCCGCAGCCTGGGACGACGTTTTCAGCGCCGTCGAGGCCCTCTACGACCTGGGCTGGACTGATGGCCTGCCAATATTGCCACCCACCACTGACAAGGTAGCCGAGTTCCTGGCCGCCGGTGGCCGGGACGGGGCGGAGATTGTCGGCGAACTGCCGGAGCGGCGCCGGGAGATTACTGCCGAGAAGGTGGCAGCCAATGCGGTTATGGCTGGCTGCAAGCCCGAGTATATGCCGGTGGTGCTGGCGGCGGCCGAGGCCATGCTGGCGCCCCCCTTTAACCTGGTGGGCCCTTCGTCCAGCATGGGCGGAGCCGCCGTGCTGGTAATCGTCAACGGGCCGGTGGTCCAGGAACTGGGCATAAACTCCCGCAACAACCTGTTCGGCCCAGGCAACCGGGCCAACTCGACCATCGGCAGGGCGATCCGGCTCATCCTGATGAACGCCTGCGCCGCCATCCCGGGGCTTTACGACCGGAGCGTTATCGGTCACCCAGGCAAGTTCAGCTACTGCATTGCCGAGGCGGAGACCGAGACCCACTGGACTCCTTTGCACATGGAACGGGGCTTCTCCGCCGGCCAGAGCGCGGTAACGGTCTTCGCCTCGGAAGCGCCGCGACAGGTCAGGTCCGTGGGGCGCCCGGAGGCGATTCTGTACGCCATCGCCGACGTGGCCTCATCGCTGGGGACCTCGCTGTCCACCTCGGGTTCCGTGGGCGACCCGGCGGCAGGCATCAGGCAGGGGGAAACCGTGGTTACCATCGCCGGGAACAGCGGCCTGTGGAGGGACTGGACCAAGGCCGGGGTCAAGGAGTTCCTGCACTCCCGCATCCGGCGTTCCGTGGCCGATTTCAAGCGGGCGCAGGTATTCCCCGGAGACGTTGAACCCGGGGATGAGGAACGGATGGTCCCGCTGACCGCTTCCCCGGAAGATATTCTGGTAGTATTTGCCGGAGGCGAGGAGTCCAACATGTCCTCGGTGATACCGAGCTGGGGCCCCAAGGTCGGGTCCACCTCGGTTACAAGGGAAGTGCGCCGGTAGCGACCCGTCCAGCGATTCTCAATTTGTGAGCGTTCGCGTCTATTAGTGGATAGCCAACGGGAGGAAGGAATATGAGCGAATACACCCTGGTAAATCCCACCACTGAACCGGTAACGCCGCCCTTTGACGGCGCGCCCCGCCTGCCCACCATGGCCGGCGCCAAAGTGGGCATTATTGACGACAGCAAGCGCAACGCCGACGTGCTTCTGGAGGAGCTGGCGGAAGTCCTGCGGACCCGCTACGAAATTGGGGACGTCCAGTGGCACCGCAAGCCCAGCGCCTCCCGCCCCGCCGACCCGGCGGCCATCGCGGCCCTGGCTACGGACTGCGACGCGGTGGTAATTGCCATCGGCGATTGAGGGTCCTGCAGCGCGTGCAGTGTGCACGACGGGATTCACGTGGAAAAGGCCGGTCTGCCCTCGGCCACCATCTGCACCGACCGGTTCATCCCCACCGCCAGGGGCATGGCGAAAATGTGGGGCGCCGAAGACTACCCAACTATCTTTACCGAGCACCCCATTGAAAACCTGGACCGGAGTCAGCTGAGGGAGCGGGCGGAAGGCCTGGCTACCGAGGTGGTGACGATACTTACGGGCAGCTAGGGGCTGGTATTTCGTTCACGAACAGGTACGAATATTTGCCAGAGATCCCCGGGACTCCCCCAATTGGCGAATGTTCGTGCCAGTTCGCGGACAAACCGGTCTTCGAATAGCTTCGCGTCTTTCGTGGAAATGACTGCCGGGCCTATACCCGCATGTTGGGCGGCAACAGGTTGGGTATGGCGTCGGTGATGGGGTAGGTCTCGTCGCAGGCCGCGCAGTGGAGCGAGCCTTCCATGACCTCGTCTCCCTGCTCCGTGTCCACGGTCAGGGTAAGTTCGCCCTTGCAGACCGGACAGGCCAGGATTTCCATCAGATCTCTCTTCAAGTCTCCTCCAATTCCTTGCTGCCGCTGATCAGCTAGCCGGCAAGGCTGTTTTCAAACAGATAGCCAAGCACGTCGGCCAGTCCAAATATTATAACCCCGATAACCAGCAGGGCCGTCGGACCGGTCAACACCTCCCGCACCCTCGCCAGGCGCCCAACGTCGTGCGGAACACCCGCTCCGGCTCGTCGGTGTCGGCGAAATCGCATTACCGCCATCATGTACAGCGCCAGGGTTACCTTGATGACCAGCACCGCCACGTAGGGCAGCGTTACCGTGTCCAGGGTCAGGCGGCTGGCCGTGAGGATGGCGCCGGTTACTATCAGAACTACGATGGCCGTGTTCACCAGGCCCCGAAACTCCTCACCAATGGCCCGGTGAGTCTCCTGGCCTGGGTCGCGGCGCTGAAACGCGGGTCGCAGCACCATCAGGTAGAAAATTCCCCCTCCGACCCAGGCCACAGCGCCCAGGGCGTGGGCCCAGCGAATGGCTAACAATATCCAGTCCAGAACGTTCATGGGCGGGCTCTAGTCTCCGCACGATTCCTGGTTGACCAAGGCGGGGCCGGAACATTCTATGGCCGGGGGAGAACGGGGTCAAACGGACAACGGAGCGCCCTTGACTCTGCTCCCGCCCCAGTTACAATCCCAGCAACAAGGTCAGGACGGCGCAGCAACTATCGCTGAAGGAGGAAAGGCCATGCGACTTGAGGGAAAGGTAGCGTTGATCAGCGGCGGCGCCAGGGGCCAGGGCGCCGTGGAAGCCCGCCTGTTCGCCACCGAGGGCGCCCGGGTGGTTATCTGCGACGTACTTGAGGACGAGGGTCGCCAGGTGGAGGCGGAAATCAACGAGCGGGGCGGCGAGTGCCTGTTTCTGCGCCTGGACGTCACCAGCGAGGCCAACTGGCAGGATGTGGTGGCCGCCACCGTAGAGCGGTTCGGCAAGCTGGACATCCTGGTGAACAACGCCGGCATCTACCGGACCGAGACGGTGGAGGAGACATCCGAAGAGCTGTGGGACCAGGTGATGGACATCAACGGCAAGGGGGTGTTCCTGGGCACCAAGGCCGCCATTCCGGAAATGCGCAAGGCCGGCGGCGGCTCCATCATCAACATTTCCTCGGTGGCCGGACTGGTGGGCAGCGAAATGTCGGCGGCCTACGGATCGTCAAAGGGGGCGGTGCGCATATTCACCAAGGCCACGGCCATCCAGTACGCCGGCGACAAGATTCGGGCCAATTCCATTCACCCGGGTATCATCGAAACGCCGATGACCGAGTCAATGCTGGCCGATCCGGAACAGTACCAGTACCGGCTGGGCCGGACGCCCCTGGGCCGCATCGGCAAGCCTGAGGACGTGGCCTTTGGCGCCCTTTACCTGGCCTCCGACGAGTCCTCCTTCGTCACCGGCAGCGAGCTGGTAATTGACGGCGGCCGCACTGCCATGTAAAGAAATTTCCGTGGGCGAACGCAACCACAGGGTAGCCACAGGGGCGGGTTTGAAACCCGCCCCCGCTTCCGGAACGTCCGTATATTGGGAGGGGCAGCTCAGCGGCCCATGGCGTAGTTGTCGCGGCGCAGGTCGGCGCCTACCTCCAGGGTTTCCCTTTCCCGGTCGATGGTGATGGCGCAGAGGGCGCCCATGCTGGGCGTCCAGTCATTCCAGACGTCCACCACGTGGCCGCGACGCTCCAGCTCCCTGATGGTATCCGGATCGATGCGCCCCTCCGCCGACATGGCCGCCGGGGTATAACCGTGGGGGAATCCTGACTCGGGAAAGCTCCAGCTGGCCACCCGGGGCTGTTCTATGGCCTCCTGCACGTCCATCCCGAACTCGGCTACATTCAGGAAAAGCTGGGTCATGGACTGGCACTGGACATCACCGCCGGGCGTGCCAAAGGGCATCCACAGCTTGCCGTCGCGGAAAGCCATGGCCGGATTGGGTGTCAGCCGGGGCCGCTTGCCCGGCATCAGGCAGGCCGGATGGTCTCGGTCCAGCCAGGTCTGGTAGCCCCGGGTGGACATGGCAAAGCCCAGCCCCGGTACGGCGGCGGCGCCGGAGAAGCCATCGCTGGGCGTGGCTGAGAAGCCATTGCCCCACCGGTCAACCACGCAGATATAGCTGGTGTCCGGCTCCACCGCTCCCGCCACGGGCTCCGGATGGGCCGGCCTGGCCCCGTTGCTTTCATAGCCCTGGTAGGCCCAGGGGTCGCCGGCCAACGGCATGTCGGGACAGGCCCGGGCCGGGTCAATTTCCTGCCTTCGCCGGGCGGCGTAGTCCGGGTCCAGCAGGCCCTTCATCGGCACATCGACAAAGTCAGGGTCGCCGTAGTAGGAGTGGCGGTCGGAAAAGGCCAGCTTCAGCGACTCGATCAGGGTGTGAATATAGTCGGGGCTGTTGTGGCCCATAGCCTGCAGGTCGAACCCCGACAGGATGCTCAGGGCCTGGATGGTGGTGGGACCCTGGCACCAGGGTCCGCAGGTGACAACTTCTATTCCCTTGTAGTCTATGGAAACGGGCGGCTCCAGCCTGGCCTCGAAAGACTCCATATCCTCCATGGACATCAGCCCGCCCTGGGCCCGGTTGAATTCCACCATTTTGTGGGCCATATCTCCCCGGTAGAACAGGTCGCGGGCCGCCTGCAGGCCCGCCAAACGTCCCTTGCCCGAGGCTGAACGCTCCGCCGATATCAACCGCCGGAAGGTATTGGCCAGCTCCTTCTGGACTGCCACCTCCCCCGCGCCCAGGGCCCTGCCGCCGGGGAAGAAGACGTTCATGGTGGTGGACCAGAATCTGGGGTCGCGGCTGCCGCTGGCGAACTTTTCCTCTTCGCGGACCAGCGCGCGATGCAGGGAGTGGGGAATGGGGAAACCGCTTTCAGCCAGTTCCAGGGCAGGGGTAACCACCTGGCGGAAGCTCATGGTGCCGAACAGCTGCAGGGCAGAAAGCCAGGCATCGGCAGCCGACGGCGTTACCGTACGCAGCACCCCACCGGGCAATTGGCCGCCGTGATTGGCCTCGAAGTACTCCACACTGGCAGCTTTGGGCCAGCGACCCAGGCCGGCGATGGTGGCGGTCTCTCCCCGGGCGGCATCGTGGATCATGATGGGGGCAACGCCGCCAAAGCTGGTGTACTGGGGCAGCGTTACGTTCAGGGCTATGCCCGCTGCCACGCCGGCATCGGTGGCGTTGCCGCCCTGCTCCAGGATGCGGTAGGCCGCGGCGGTGGCCAGGTAATGACCGGCTGCCGCCATGTGGGTGCGCCCCGATATCAGGGGCCGGTAGGTTCGAAGTCCCAGCGCCATAGCTCTTACCTCCTACGGGTGATTTATCCTGGAAGGAACACATCCTTCGACGGGTTCGGGATGAACGCGGCTGAGCCACGAATTGGCAGACTGTCCATCAATCTCGTGCATCAGGCGGAACAGGTCAGGCAGCGACAGCCGCGCAAGCCAAAGAAGCACTCAAGGCAGAAGCAAATACGAGGCGCCAGGGGTCTCCCCTCGTGTCCATGCTCTTCATCTTCCTCTTGACCGTGTTCCTCACCGGACAGGTTCTCCAGCCCCTCTTTGATCAGAAGCGGAACGATGACCAGGGCCGCCAACGGGTCGGCCCACCACCAGGCTAACAGGCCATTAAGTCCCAGCCCTACCAGGATGGCCACGTCCTGCAGGTCGCAGAACAGGCTTTCCAGGGATTCCGCCCGCAGCGCGCGGGACTGGATTCGGACGGCGATGCGCATCTTGGCCACGTAGAGTCCGCTCATCACCAGGGCGCTGGCCACCACCAGCGCTAACCCCACCAGGCTGGGCCGGGGTTCGGGTAGCCAACCTGCCAGGCTGACGCCCGAATGAAGGACAATGTATGCCGCGAGAAAGAAGAAACTCAGCGCCACCAGCTTACGGGCTCTGCGCTCCGCTGCCTCCTCTCTCTCCCCATCCTCCGTTGCCAGCAGCCGCCATACCAGGACGCCGCCAGCGAAGAGTTCAATAATGCTGTCCAACCCGAATGCCAGCAGGGACACGCTGCCGGCTTGCAGCCCCGACCACAGGGAAATGACGATCTCCAGCACATTCCAGGCCAGGGTAGCAGCCACCAGGAAAAGGGAGGCACGGCGAAGGGATTCGGTTTCAAGCATGGGCAGCCGTTCCTCTATACTTCCGTTACCGTGGCGCCGTCTATTTCCCGGGGCCCGGGAGTTGGACAGCTAACCTAGTCAATAATGGCACCGGTCCCACGGGCTGAATCGTCCCTTGACCTTCCCAGGCGCATTAATGGCGGTCCACTAATTGAGGTCGGCCATGCGGGGCATTATGTCGTTGGCCAGGGAAGTAACCGAGTTTACCCAGCCCTTCTCGGGGGCCCACTCGTGGCCCATGGCCAGCAGAACGCCAAAGCCGCCCACGTCCTTGTACATCTGCCGGATCTTCTCCGTCACGTCATCCGGGCTGCCCACAATCCAGACGTTGTCCACCAGGTACTCCGGGGTTATTTCTTCGTCGGGAATGTCGGAATCGGTCTTGAACAGGCTCAACGCCTCCATGTAGCTCATCAGGGGGATGAAATACTGGCGGAAATCCCGGCCGATTGTCCCGTTGAGCACTTCGTCACGGGCCTGCTCAGTGGTCTCGGCGACGTATATTTCCCGGGCTATGCGCCAATCGGAACGGTCGGGAGTGCGCCCGGTCACCTTGGCGCCTGCCTCCACGGCCTCCCAGTGTCCCTTCAGGGTTACGGGCGGCACCAGGTTGATGCTGAGGGGCAGCCAGCCCTTCTCCCCGGCCAGCAGCAGGGTGTCGGACTTGGGTGAAACACCGGCCACGCCAATCGGCGGATGGGGTTTCTGGTAGGGAGTGACGTGGAACTGCAGCCCAATTTCGGGTACCGGTTCCGGAATGGCGAACTTCCAGTAAGGGTGCTGGTAGGAACCTGGCCGGGGGTTTTGCCACATATCCAGGATCAGCTCGATCATCTCCCGGGACATGCCCCGGTGCGCCCCCTCGGATGCGTCCATGCCGAAGACTTCAAAGTCGCCGGGGAAGCCGCCGGAGCCCACGCCCCAGTAAAAGCGCCCGCGGGCCAGGTTGTCCAACTGGGCCACCCGGTGGGCGATCATGAAGGGATCGTGGTTGGGCATACAGGTAACACCCGTACCGAAGATTATGTTCTTCGTGCGGGGCAGGGCGGCGGCGATAAACTGGTCTGGGGCGGGAATGTTCTCCCAGACGGTGGTGAAGTGCTCGCCGATCCAGGCTTCGCAGTAGCCCAGGCGGTCCAGGGTCTCCATCTGGACCAGGTCGGACTCCAGCGTTGCGGCCAGGTCGGATCCCGGCGGATGGAGAGGCATTGTAAAGTAACCTAATCGCATAACCGCCTCCTTGGGCTGCTTGGGGATTTGGCGTAAGTATAGAGGATTGTCAGGGGAGAAAGAAAGGCGGAAAATCAAGAGCGCCGGGCCGGGGCTTGAACCCGCCGGCGCGCATGGCGGGACCGCCCGCCCTTCACCTGGAATAAGTTTCGGTCAGTGAATCTCTGAAATCAGGAATCGAGCCATGCTCTACGAAGTGGAAGTAAACGACGGGGGAAACAGTCCCCTGGCCCTGGACCGGGTTTTTGACCTGCTGGAAGACCCCAAGCCCCTCACCCGGGTGGTGACCGCGGACCTCTCCGGCCAGGACGCCTGGTGCCAGGTGGTGGGATGGGAGGAGGACGGCCCCTGCCAGGCCATGGCCGCCCTGGCCGAAGACTCGGGAGACGGGGTGATACTGCTGGTCTTCGGAGGCAGCGAAGGCATCCGGCTCAAACCCGGGGATGATGATGCCGAATGGGACCTGAACGACCCGAGCCAGTGGGGAGAGCCCTGCCTGATGCTGGACAAGGCGACAGCATACCGGGGCTAGGCCTTTCGCCAGGAACACCCCCGGGCAATGTGCAGCAGGACCATAACAATGCGGTCCCGGGCATTGCAAACGGCGGGGATGGGCCCGACAGAGACCTGGAGCGGTTCCGCGGGCCCTTTCCGCCACCCCTCGTTCCAAGTGCGTACAGCCCAACCCTTTCCAGTGTCACCGAATTACTAGGGGCGGCACGGGTGATGAGTATTGGAACCCGGGAGCCGGCAGTGACCTGGCCCTGTCACCCGTCGCTTCCCTCAGGATGTGTTGAATTCGTAAACAATATCCTGTTGAATCCTGTTGACCGGTAATGCTCCGTTAACGACATTCCGCTATCCTGTTTACCAGTGTCGAATAACTCATCACTTTGAGATAACTGCATATGATTCCCGTGCTGGCAAACCCCGCAGGCGACCCCAGGGAGTACCTGGATTCCCAAGGGAGAATCCGGCCCGAATACCAGGCCGCCTTTCAGTTGCTGGAAGGCCTTGGCAAGGACCGGCTGGGCGACCTGTGGCGACAGGGCAGGAGGGAGGCCCAGCTGGATGCCTTCTCGTTTCTCCTGGACCCGAGGGTTTATCGCTCCATCCCCATTGACTGGATTCCCCGGGTGGTTCCCCGGCGGGAGTGGGAGGTGATCAGCGCCGGCGTTTCGCAGCGCCTTAAGGCATTGAATCTGTTCCTGACGGACCTGTATAACGGCCAGCAGTCCGTAGTCCCGGAGGATGTCATCTACTCTTGCCAGTACTTCTATCCGGAGTACCAGGACTTTCGGCCCGCCAGGGATGTTTTCGTCCATATTTACGGCTCCGACCTGGTGCGCCTGGAGGATGGCCGGTACGTGGTGCTGGAGGACAATCTGCGCATCCCTTCCGGAATCACTTACCAGCTCAAGTCTTGCCAGCTGCTGGAGAAATTGATGCCGGAGTTAGTTTCGGCATACGACATTGTGCCCTTCGATATCAGGGAAACGTATCGCGATATGTTTCATTCCCTTTGCGACGGGGAAGACCCGGTATGTGTGCTGCTTACGGACAGCAAGCTGGGGGCCGCCTTCTTCGAGCACCGTTACCTGGCAGAGTTGCTGGGAATTCCCCTGGTAGAGGGTTCAGACTTATACATCGGCGCCGAAGGCCGGGTGATGCTGAAGGGCCCTGGCGGCAGCGTGGCGGTGGACCTGGTTTACCGCCGGGTAGAAGACCTGGAGATTTTCGTCCCGGGGCTTACCGACGCCTACCTGGAGGGCAAGGTGGCGCTGGTAAACGGAATGGGCACCAGCGCGGCCGACGACAAGCTGGTCTTCCAGTGGGTGCCGGAGATGATACGCCACTATCTGGGCGAGGAACCCGTGCTGGACCAGGCGGTCAGCTACGACCTGCGGTACGCCGAGAGTCGCCATTATGTCATCCAAAACCTGGACAGGATGGTGATCAAAACGCGGCAGGGCTACGGAGGGCTGGGAGTTTACGTGATGCCAGACCTGGACGAAGAGTCTCGCATTCAGTTGGGGCGGAGAATCGTTGAGCAGCCGCGAATGTTTGTCGCCCAGGAAACCCTTGACTTTTCGAGGCATCTGATATTCGATGATGGGACGGGAGAATTCGAGGACCGGTACATAGACCTGCGGGTATTCGCCGTACAGAACGGCCGGGGCGAGACCACGGCCTTCCCTGGTGGCCTGACCCGGGTTTCCCAGGCCAACAGCCGCATAACAAATAACTCATCGGGTGGCCTATGCAAACCGACCTGGGTGGTTCGCTAAGCGACACGACCATTGTCGCAGCCTATGGGTACGCCGCCCGGTACGTTTACAGCGACGTGGTCGTCCAGAACGACAACTTCATCCGGTTGACTGCGGCCGCAGACTCCTATCAAACCCCCGTCTCCGCCGAAATCATTACTCGACCGGTCAGCCGTCGCGTCCTCTTCCACGACCCTTACGGAAACGTCACCCACCGCGCCCGGATAACGACACCTCACCACGAACTCACCGTCCTCTCCATTGGCGTGGTCCGTTTTGAAAGTCCCTTCGCTCACCCCGTGGAGGCTAACCCCGGCGAAATTTCCGGCGACTGGGCCCTGGAGCAATACCTGACCGCCACGTCCCTGGTTCACCCCGAACTACTGGTACAGCACGCCACCAGCA
Organism: Chloroflexota bacterium; assembly: GCA_028875055.1. Taxonomy (GTDB): domain Bacteria; phylum Chloroflexota; class Dehalococcoidia; order Lucifugimonadales; family UBA3495; genus Bin22. The sequence continues at coordinate 24,900 of JAPPGG010000007.1, read as the reverse complement.
TCGCAGGAAGAGGGGCCGGTTTGGTGGAAACGGTGGAAAGGGTTACCGACTGGGTGTACCGGAATATCCAGTACGTAAAGGAAAGCACAAGCGTCAGCACCACCGCGGAGGAGGTTCTGGACGCCGGCGTGGGAGTTTGCCAGGACATGGCGCACCTGGCCATGGGATTGCTCAAAGCCCTGGGAATTCCCTGCCGCTATGTTTGCGGCCTGTTGACCGCCGAAGTTGGCGAGACTCACGCCTGGCTGGAATTCTGGCACCCGCAGCAGGGCTGGATACCTTCGGACCCGACCAGGGGGGAGGCAGTGGCCGGGCACGGCGAACTGCTGAAATTCTCCGTTGGGCGGGACTATTCGGAGGCGGCGCCAATAGAGGGTTCCTTCGTTTCCAGGGGAACGGGCAGGCTCCACTCGGCAGTGGCCCAGGTCCACATTGGGCGCGACAACATTACCTTTGATGACGCCTTCAGATTGATTGATCCTGGACAATAGCAGGCAGAGGCAGGTTTTTTTATGACAGACCCCAGGTCACTGGCGGCAGGGAATGCCACATGGCTGACCGACTCGCGAGTATATAGTCTCATCTGGCTGGGGCGGTGGCTGGAACGGGCAGAGGCCATCAACCGGGCCGTCAGTTCAGCGGCCCGACAGAGCGCCGCCAACGGCACGGGCACGGCGGGTCTGCGTACCGCCCTGGTCTCAGTCGCCCAGATGGTCGGCATGCAGGTGGAACGGGAAGAGACAGTGGCGACCGATGTTCTGTTGCACGATACCACCTCCTCGGCGCTTCACTGCCTGGCCAACGCCCGGATGAACGCTACCCAGGTGGCGCCGCTGGAGTTGATTCGGGCCATCGCCGCAGCTATTCTGGACCTGCAGGAAACCGACGCTTCTTCTATGGAAACCCCGGAACAGGTGCTTGCCGTAACCCAGGGCATCGCCTCCCACCTGGCGCAAATCAACGCAACCATCGAGGACCAGTGGTTCAGCCGGGAGTCCTTGACCGAGGAGGAGGTGTTCCGCCGTTTCGTGCAGCAGTAGCGGCGGCGGTCAAATGGGCGTTGGAACGTAAATCTATGAGCGTTTACAGGTTTGAAGCCACGCTGGAAAGACCCGACAAGCAGGGGGCATGGACCTTTGTACGGATACCCTTCACCGTGGCGGAAGAATTCGGAGTGAAGGGGCAGGTGCCGGTTAAGGGCTCCATCAACGGAGTCCCCTACGAAAACTCCCTGCTGCCCCAGGGCGAAGGCGTCCACATCCTGGTGGTCAAAAAGGAGATTCGCGACCGGGCCGGCGTTGACGCGGGAGACGTTGCCGAAGTAACCCTGGAAAGGGAATCGGGGGTCCGTACCGTGGCAGTGCCGCCCGAATTGGCGGAAGCGCTGCAGTCCCAACCCGGAGCGCAGCAAATCTTCGATGACCTGTCCTATTCCCACAAGAAAGCCTATTGTAACCACGTGGGCCAGGCCAGGAAGGCCGACACCCGCAACCGCCGGGCATCCAGGTGCGTGGAACTGCTGCTGGACTCGGTAGCGGCCGGCCTCGCCCCGGGTTTCCGCCGTTCGCCCAGTTGAAGGGTCCGGCTGCCCTGAAGTTTCAGGGGCTAGAAGGACTCAGTCCCGCCATCTTCCGACGCAGAAGCGCCGCCAGGGACGCGGACTGGTCAACAGGGCCGTCTCTGAAGGGGACCGGAAAGAGGCAGCCGCAGTTTGAAACAGCTTGAGGCGGAAGAGTCCGAGGGGAAAGGTAAAAGAGGCGTTGGTGGAGACGGGGGAGGCCTTGAGCCGCAGTACCCTATTATTCCGGTCTTGGTGAAAATCCAAGAGGTCTCAAGCACTGAACCGCCAATAAGCTCATGGGTCAAGCAGGTGCGAATCCAGGCTGGGCTGACAAGAAAGGGACTTGCCGAGACTGTTGGAGTTCACGAAAAGACGGTGCAGTCCTGGGAGGAGGGGAAGACCAAGCCCCGCCAGGTTAAGCGACAACTGCTTGCTAAGCTAATGGCTGAAGACCCGGGGACTGTCTTTGATTCATCGCAATAGTTAAGATTCAATCTGACATTCAATGAATATAGCAATTCAATGCTCTCGATGCAGGGGAAGGAGTGTCAGATAACTGTGGAGCATTAAACAGTCTCGAAGGCCTAGCTGGGCCCACTGGATTGGCCAGGCAGTTGGGGATTGTGTCCCAAGCCTGCCTTGTCATGGACTGAAGCCGGGATACTTCCTACAGGTAAAAGGCCAGCTCGAATTCGGGGTTCTTGAATTTGCCTGGGGACAATGCCAAGAGGGGTCGGCCGGCCCGGGACAACCGCCTGTTTCTCAACGCGGTGTCTTGATCTTGCGTACTGAGGATCCTTGGCGGGATCTGCCGCCGGACTATGAGGATTGGAAGAATACCAATAGTCGATTTTATCGCTGGCGCGATCAAGGCGTTTGGGAGCGGTTGGTGAAACCCCTCTTCGACGAACCCGACTTTGAGTGGCTGATGATAGACGCCAGCTACATCAAGGTCCATCTCCATATGACTGGAGCCCAGGGATGCTATCAGGCCATAGGGCGTACAAAAGGGGTCTGAACAGCAAACTGCACTGGGCGGTAGATTCTCTCGGTATGCCAGTGCGTAAGGAGCTGGGCAAGGAAGCGGTAGCGGACTGCACCCAAGCTCATGCATTGATTGCTGAAATCTTAGCCGAATATCTGCTGGCCGACCGAGGCTACGACACCGACTCCATCGCGGCTGAAGCCGAGGCTTGGGGAATTCAGCGGGCGATACCGCCAAGAAGCCATCGCAAGGAACCCATCCATTGCGACCAGGTCCTGTACAAACTACGTCATTTGCTTGACAACGCATTCCTTTTCTTCAAACGATGTAAGGCAGCAGCTACCCGATATGCCAAGAACAAAGCCTCCTTCCTGGTTATCTGCCAAGTCCGCGCGCATGCTTCCGGGATCACATAATTTTGACGGCATTCCCTATTGCCGGCCGCAGCGTCGGATTGCTGCTTAACTCGGCGTATATTACCGCGTCCACCAGCCGTTCCCTGCCCTCCGAACCTGGTACGAAGGGGCTTGCCGCACATGCCCTTCCTGCGAAACATGGTCCCCTGCTTTGACTACTCCAACCTGCCCAGACCCCTTGTAGGCATGGCGCAGCACGATCGCCTGCCTTGGACGAGAATCTACAGCGGCTCCGTGCAAGTGCGGTACAACATCAGATACACCGATCAGTTGCGCCGATGGGCCGACGCGCTGGAGGCCCAGAGCTGAAAAGTCGCCACTGAGTACTAATAGGAATTCCGGCTCGCTTATTGGGGGATCGAGTGGCCGCTTGGCCCACCTGCCACCCCCGGGCAATCCGCCCGATAAATATGCCGAATCAGATTGGGGAGCAATCCTTGGAGACTCCAGATATCCCGCCCTGCCTGAGGATACCAGCCTCAGCCCGCCGCTCCTTGCAAGGGTGTTCAGTTTGCCGATTGCGGCCTATGGAATTTCATCTGACCACTGATTACGATTCTCTTGCGCAAGCTTCGGGGAGAAAAACTCCAATGCTGGACCGTCGAGGCCTCAGGGGCATTAAGCTTATATCCGGGCCTATAGCCAGCGGAGGGTTCGGCATCCTGCCCGGCGAAAGGCCGTACGGTCTCCAGGACCCGGCGGTCGCTCTTTCCGTTCCATTCCTGGTCTGCTACAGTCATACCCGCAACGTAGACCAGAGGGCCAGGACCGGAAGCCGCCGAAATGAACGATTCAACCACAAGATCACCGAAGGGCTTGCCGCCTGGTCCCCGCGGCCTTCCGCTGTTCGGATCCCTGCTGGACGTACGTCACGACACGCACCTGGCCATCGACCGGCTGGCCCGGCGCTACGGGGACATCTGTCTGCTCCACTTCGGCAGCGTGCCTACGGTGATCATCAACGACCCGGACCTTTTGCAGGAGGCCTTCGGAAAGACGGAACTGGCCGACCGCTGGGTCAGCGAAATCATGGATATTCTCAGCGAGCAAAAGGACCTGGTGATGGCGCCTTACGGCGAGCACTGGCGGCGGATGCAGCGCTTCGCCAACCGGGAACTGCTCAGCGCCCGCAACCTGGACAACGTACGGGAACGCTACATCGAGACGGTGGTCAACGACCTGGTGGAGCAGATGGGACGGGCGGGCGACGCCGGGACGCTGGTGTCACCCATCGAACTCACTGCCCGCAGCAACTCCACTCTGATGTTCCGCAGCATCTTCGGCCAGGAAGAGGAGAGCGGAGGAGACTTCCTGGAACTGCGGGACGAACTGCTGGATCACGTCAACTGGATTTTCGCCAATGCAAATGCTGCCAACCTGGCCGACTATATCCCCTGGCTACGGTTCCTGCCCAACGGCGGGGTCAAGGAGGCCAGGACGCAGTCGGAAATCGGCACGGCCATCATCACCGCGCTGGTGGAGGGCTCCCGCAATCGTCCCGGCCTGGACCTGTCTGCCCCGGCCTGCCTCGTGGAGGTGATGCTGGCCAAAGAGGAGGCCGGGGAGATCACCGCCGACATGACCAGGGACCTGTGCATGGACCTGTTGATCGCCGGCACCGACACCTCAGCCCAGACAGTCAACTGGACCCTGCTGCTGCTGGCCAACCGCCCGGAAATACAGGCCCGGGTGCATGAAGAACTGGACCGGGTCGTTGGTCCCGACGCCCGGCCCACGGTGGACGACCGGATACGACTGCCCTACACCTTCGCCTGCCTGGCCGAGTCCATGCGCTATCGCACTATCGGTCCCCTGGCAGTCCCGCACAAGGCCTCGGAGGAGACGGAGGTCGGCGGCTACCGGATTCCGGCGGGAGCACAGGTGCTGGGCAACATCTATTCCGTCCACCACGACCCCCGCTTCTGGGAGTCGCCCCACGAGTACATCCCGGAGCGCTTCCTGCCCCAATCCGACGGCTCTCCGTCGCCGGCATTGACCGGCAACGCCTTCATCCCCTTTGGCACTGGGCACCGCCGCTGCCCCGGGCGCCGCTTCGCCGAGATGACGGTGTGGCTGCACGTTACGCGGATGTTGCACCGCCTTCGCTTTGAGACTCCAGGAGGCAACCCACTGCCCGAAGACGAAACATTCGGATTGTCCATTTCGCCCAATCCCTACCGGCTCCGGGCGACGCAGCGATGGAGCAATAAAGAAATGGCTCCGCAATAAGAGGAAGATCCCAATAAGGAGGACAAGGAACCATATCACCCCGCTCTTCACGACTCCGACAACGTGTATCATATTGGCCGGAGTTGTTACTTCGCCAAGGGAATCAATAATCGGTGCTACGACCATCCGGCGACCCTAGGTCTGATAAACTCGGCTTGAACCTCCTGTTGGCCCCGCGTTCTACGACTAATACGGCGGCCCTAGCCCGGTTTCGATAGGAGCATCGCGAGTCTCGGTGATTCTTGTCCTCCATTTCAGATGACTGCTGACACATAGGGTCCAACTACCCAGGTTTGGACTTGAAACGGGCACGATCACCCGGCTCTTGGTTGCAGTCTTACAGTTGCCTTCTGATATACTGCCCACGAGAACTTGCAGCGAAGGATTCTGGAATTGAGAGTGCCGATTTCGCAGGTGGTCACCATCGCCCTCCATGTCCTCAAGCAGCGACTGGCGCGACGTGAGCGGTATCCTCTGGTGCTGATGCTGGAACCTCTGCTTCGCTGTAACCTGGCCTGCGCCGGCTGCGGGAAAATTCAATATCCGCCTCACGTGCTCAAGCGGGCGTTGACGGTAGAACAGTGTCTGCACGCCGTGGAGGAGTGCGGAGCGCCCGTGGTCAGCATACCCGGAGGCGAACCCCTGCTGTATCCCCACATCGGCGAGTTGGTCAAGGAAATTACGCGCCGAAAGAAGTACGTTTACCTCTGCACCAACGCCCTGCTGCTCAAGGAAAAGCTGGAGCAGGGCGTTTTTGCACCGTCCAAGAGACTCACCTTCAGTGTGCACCTGGACGGGCCGCGGGAGGACCACGACACCTCCGTCTGCCGCACCGGAGTATACGATATCGCCGTGGAAGCAATCAGGGACGCGGTCCAGAGAGGTTTTCGGGTGACCACCAACACCACCCTGTTCGACACGGCCGAGCCCAAGCGAGTCCGTGATTTCTTCGACTCGATGATGGACCTGGACGTAGAAGGGATGATGTTGTCTCCCGGGTTCAACTACGAAAAAGCCCCGGGCCAAGACCTCTTCCTCAATCGGGAACGAACTAAGGAGCTATTTTCCCAGGTGCTGACTGACCGGAAGAGGCACTGGCGGTTCAACCAGTCGCCCCTGTTTCTGCAGTTTCTGATGGGTAAGCGCGAGTTTGAATGTACGCCTTGGGGCAACCCACTGTATACGATTTTCGGTTGGCAGCGCCCCTGCTACCTCCTGCAGGACGGTTATGCTGCCACCTTTCGGGAACTGATGGAAGAAACGTCCTGGGAAGAATATGGTCGGGCCAGCGGCAATCCCCAGTGCCAGGACTGCATGGTCCATTCCGGCTACGAACCCTCGGCGGTTCATGCGACATTCCACACTTGGCGGGGACTTCGGGACTCCGCCATTGCCACTGTAACCGGCAAGCTGTAAGCAACGATGGAACGGAAGATTCCCATGGACGCCGAGTCTCGTCCGGACAGAGGTACCATCGCCGGCCTGGTTGAGCGGGCCTTCAGATACCGGGGCGACGTAACCGTGGAGACCAGCAACGGAGAACCCGTGACCGGTTACCTGTACAACCGCAACACAAACTGCAATGCGCCCTTCATCCAGCTGTTTGAGACCGGCACCGGACGCGAAATCACCGTCCCTTACCAATGCATAACCCGGGTCCGGTTCACCGGCCGGGACGAGGCTGCGGCGTCGGCCAGGCGCTACGAGAATTTCCAGCGTCCATAGCCAGGAACGGCCCGGTGAGCTGAAATATCTACGGCAAGGGAGCAGAGCGGCATGGGTACCGAAACTGCTGTCGCCTACCATCTCACCATTGCTCCAACCCAGCGAGAGTTGGGGGGGCTGGGTTCCGGCCAAGAGGGTGTGCGGGCCCGCGTAGTCGGTATGGGGCGTGCCGCAGGAGGCAGAGTAGCCGCCTTGCTGGAGGAAGCACCCTGCCGGTTGCTGGTCTCCCTGGGGTATGCCGGCGCGTTGGAGCCACACCTTCGCACCGGCGACTTGGTGGTGGGGAATGCCTATCTTCACGGGGCAGAACCGCCGATCTCCGGCGTACCGCTGGCCACCCGGGCGGCAGTTCTGCTGCGCGAGTCAGGGTTGTCGGTGCAGGAGGGCCCAGTCTTGACGGTGGACGAACCCCTACTGTCTCCACGGTCCAAGCGCCGGGCGCTCCAGGGGAGCGGGGCACTGGTGGTCGACATGGAGGGGCGGTGGATAGCGGAGGCTGCTGCGAGAAAGGGAGTACCCCTGATCGCGATCCGGTCGGTGCTGGACGAAGCCCAGTTTTCCCTGCCCGCTTTCGTGGCAGCCATCATCGCAGATTCAGGCCGCAGGGAGTGGGCCCACGCAATCCGAGCCATGTCCAATCCGTCGGCCTTTAGGAGCATCCTTCCCCTGGCAATGAAGTCCCGTGGCGCTTCTCGCACCCTGGAGGTGGCCGCGCAAAGTATGGTTGCCGCCTTGCCTCACCAACCATGACCAGGATTCTTGTTACCGGCGCCTCAGGTTTTATCGGGCGCCACGTGGTCAACGCCGCCGTTGAACGGGGTTACGAAGTCGCGGCTCTGGTCAGAAACCGCGACACCTACGGGGAACCCACCCGACAGGTCGTTCCCATTGAGGGAGACGTGCGGGACCCCGGAGCGGTTCAATCTGCCCTGAAGGGATGTCGCGCCGCCATCCACGTGGCCGCCCTCTATTCGTTTGATTCTTCCCAGGCAAAGTTGATGCACGACGTAAACGTCGGCGGCACCGGGAATGTACTCCGCCTAGCGTTGGAAGCTGGCGTCGACCGGATCGTCTATACGGGCACAGTTGGCGGAACGGCCTTCTTCAGTGACAGGCTTGCAACGGAAAAGGATGTTGCCGGACCTGACGCAATGAAGGGCCCCTACAAACGGTCCAAGTTCGAGGCGGAGCGCATAGTGCTCCGGATGGCGGCACAGGGCGCTCCCGTCATGACGGTCTGTCCCACGGCCCCCATCGGCCCCGGCGATGCTAAGCCCACTCCCACGGGGAGGATAGTTCTGGACTTCATCGAGCGGCGGATGCCCGCCTACGTCGATACCGGGCTGAATTTTGTGCACGTTAAAGACGTGGCGGAAGGCCACCTGCTCGCCTTGGAGCGGGGTGAGCCTGGCAAACGTTACCTGCTGGGCAATGCTGAAGGAAATCTGACTCTCAGGCAGGCCTTCAGTATTCTATCTCATTTGACCGGTGTCCCGGCCCCCCGCGTTCTCCTGCCGCGCCCAGCGGTTTTGTCGGCGGCGTGGTTGAGCAAGGCGGGGGCCGGGCTGCTGGGGAAGCCTGCGCCGATACCCATGGAAGCAGTAAGGATGTCCGCCACCCGCATGTGGGTTGATCCGTCCTGGACCGTCCGCGAGCTGGGAATGCCCCAGACTCCGGTAACGCAAGCATTTGAGGACGCAGTCCGGTGGTTTACCGCTCAGGAAAAGAATTGCGGACTCGACTGACGCAGTAGAACGGGATGTTTCCACCAGGGTGGAATTGCGGGATGTGTTATACCGAATCCCACCACTATGAAAACTGCGCTCTATTGGTTTCCGAGAGGTCCGCTCCTGTTTTCGCAGTTGGCGATGGTCCTGGCAGGGATATGTTTTGTCTAAGTAAATTAGGGTTAAGATTGGCGGCAATAATTAGCGGGCCTTGATACGGTTGGGTGAAGAGGTAGAGGAGATGGACTTGCTCTTGTTTGGGGTTTGGCCGATACTGCTCACCGTGCTGGTATGCTTCTTCGTGGGCTGGCTCTTGCCCGGGGTGCATGCCCTAGTGGGTGTTGGCCTGGGGCTACTGATGGGGGTTGTTAATATGTGGTCAGGGGCGGCAGGGGTTAGGATAGCCGTCAGCTTAGACCTTTTCGAGCAAGACCTCGGGGCTGCCCTTGTTGGTTCCACTCTTGCTGTTCTCTTAGCCGCTTGTCTCCCGGTAGGGGGTATGTGGTTTTATAGCTGGCTCCGGTCAGGCAGAGACACCCTCAAACAATAGCCTCCTTCTGCAAACCGGGCCTGATGCGAACGACAGTCACCTTCAGAAATTGACTGACCAGTGATGGGAGGCCTGGTTTCCACGTTGGTTGAACACAACAGGAAGAGACTTATCCGCCAGGCGCTGGATCGTACCCAGCGTTATTTCTTCCGGACTCAACACGAGGAGGGATACTGGTTGGGGGAACTGGAGTCCAATCCGACCATGGAAGCGGAGTACGTCATGCTCACGCATTTCATGGGATCGGTTGAGGGCGGCAGGATTCCGCGAATTGCCGAGGACATCCGCCGCAGGCAGTCCCCCGACGGCTCCTGGCGAATGTATTACGGTGCGCCGGGCGATCTCAGCACTTCCATCGAGTGCTACTTTGCGCTGAAACTCGCCGGCGATTCAGCCGAAGCGCCCCACATGGCAAGGGCGCGAGAGTTCATCCTGGCCAAAGGGGGCCTCCCCAGGGCGCGCGTCTTCACCAAGATTTGGCTGGCCCTTTTTGGACAATGGGACTGGAAGGGTACTCCCGCCATGCCACCGGATATGCTGCTATTGCCCAAGTGGGCGCCGTTCAACATCTACCGCTTCGCCAGCTGGGCACGAGCCACCATCGTGCCAATGACCATTATCCTCACTCTCCACCCCACGCGACCTCCCCCGGAAAGCGCCTGGGTAATGGAACTCTACCCGGACGGCCCGGCCAACTCTACCTTGTCCCGCTGGCGGGCAAAGCCCTTTTCCCAGAGGGGTGGATTCCTGGTTCTGGACCAGGCCATACGAATATACCGAAACCTGCCGCTTATTCCCGGCAGGAAAAGGGCTCTAAAGGCTGCCATCGACTGGATAGTCAGCCACCAGGAGGCCGACGGTTCGTGGGCTGGGATACAGCCTCCCTGGGTCTACTCCCTTATCGCACTGAGCGCCATGGGTTTCTCCCTTGATCACCCCGTAATCAAGAAGGGACTAGACGGCTTCAGGGGCAAGTGGAGCCTTCCCTCGGAGGGCGGCGAATCCCTCAGGGTTCAGGCGTGCCTTTCACCGGTTTGGGATACTTGCCTGGCCATGCGGGGCCTTCTGGACTCAGGAGTGCCAGCCAAACACCCCGCCATCCGGCGTGCCGCAGACTGGCTTATGGGACGGGAGATCCGGGTGAAGGGCGATTGGGCCATGTGCAGGCCAAACCTGGAACCCAGCGGGTGGGCTTTCGAATTCGATAACGTAAACTATCCGGATATAGACGATTCTGCCATTATTGTAGGAGACCTAGTCTCCACAAGAATGGTCTGTGCCTCCAAAGAGCAGGAGCGGACTTCGGCGATTAGCCGCGCCGTAACGTGGCTGACCGGCATGCAGTGCTCCAACGGCGGGTGGGCTGCCTTTGACTGGAATAACGACTCGCGTCAACTCGCGAATATACCCTTTGCCGATTTCGGCGAACTCCTCGACCCACCCAGCGCAGACGTAACGGCGCACGTACTGGAGATGTACGGCAGGCTGGGTTATTCGCTGGAACATCGTACGGTTATTCGTGGCCTTGCCTACCTATGGGACCAGCAGGAGCATGATGGTCCCTGGTTCGGCCGATGGGGTGTCAACTACATTTACGGTACTGCAGCCGTACTACCGGCCCTGGAGGCTTTGGGCGTCGACATGACCCAGCCACGGGTGCGTCGGGCTGTCCAGTGGCTCCTGGCGCGCCAGAATCCCGATGGCGGGTGGGGCGAGACCTGTGCCAGCTACGTCAACCCGAGCCTGCGTGGGCAGGGCGAGAGCACCCCGTCCCAAACTTCCTGGGCACTGATCGCACTGATCGCCGCCGGGGAGGCGGGTCACGATGCGGCCGGCAAGGGCGTTGACTTTCTACTTGAACGTCAGCGGGAAGACGGGACATGGGACGAGCCCCAATTCACGGGCTGCGGATTCCCGGGCTATGGCCCCGGCGACCGGCCGGAGAGCATTGGATCACTCCACGACGGCAAAGGACAAGGCCCCGAACTGGGAGCGGCCTTCATGATAAATTACCACCTGTACCGCAATTATTTTCCCCTGTGGGCGTTAGGCAGATACGGGCGGGCCCTGCGGGTCCAGCAGTAAACCGCCACTCGCCATTCCCTTTATCGGTACCATGCATAGTGTCTCTTCCGTAATGGACGAACGGCTAGCTAAGACAGTCCTGGAATCCCTAGAAGCCATTTCAAGAATACCGAATAGGGTTTATGCTCCTGACAAAGAGGCATGTGTGGGGTGGAATGGTGGAGCAGGAATTGAGCGAAGCCCAGTGGAAACTAATCCACCCTTGGTTGCCAGCGACTAAGCGCAGGGGACGCTCCCGAGCCGACGGCCGGCGCACCAGCAACGGCGTCTTGTATGTGTTGCGCAAGGGCTGCCGCTGGCAGGACCTTCCGGAAGAGTCCGGCAGTTCCGTGACTTGCTGGCGACGACTGAACCAGTGGCAGGAACTAGGGGTCTGGGAAGATGGCTGGCGTACCCTGTGAATTTCCGACAACATTGACCCACTCTTTGGGAGCCAATCGGCGACCTTTGCTGCACTTCAAGCTTGGAGGTGGAGGGATGGCGTACCGGGCGGTTGCCAGAGGGGAAATACAGGAAATTATCCGGCGGTGGCAGTTGGGAGAGTGTCAGGGGCGGCAAAAAAAGTGACCGGTGGGGCAAGGGTATAGCCGATTTGTCGGGTGCTGAACAAAGGGATCGTCAGTCACAGTAACCTGCACCTGCTGCTTGACGACTGACGTCAGCCGTATCCACACTGGGCTTGGCATGATCCAAGGATACGGGGATCGACGGACCGAGGCGTTTGCCGCTGGGGAGTTCTTCCCAGACTTCCAGAGCTTTGAACAGCAGGTGGCGCGTCGGCTCTCAATACTGAACGCGGCCCGGTCTCTGGACACACTTGGAACGCTACGCGGCAACCGGTTGGAACTATTGAGATGGAACCGGTCCGGGCATTACTCCATAAGGATTATCAGACAACAGCGGATCTGCTTAAGTTGGTCAGAAGGTCAAGCAGGGCCATCCGGCGTTGAGATCGTGGACTATCACTGAAGGGGGCAATTGACGACCATGTTGAAACGGGTTGTTCACCCCGGGGAGATTCTGAAAGAAGAGCTGGAGGAGCGGGGCGTGTCCCCGGCCAGTTTCGCCAGGCAGATTGACGTGCCTGCCAATCGCATCAGCCAGATACTGGCCGGCAAGCGGTCGGTTACTGGATACACTGCACTAAGGTTTGGCCATTGGTTCGGCATGGACCCCCAGTCTTGGTTGAACCTGCAGGCGCAGTACGACCTGGCATTGGCGGAAGAGTCGGTTGGGGCAAGAATACGCGTCCTGCCAACTGAGGCTGGCACTGAGTAGGGTAGGCACGTTGGTCGGAGGGCGGGATAGCCACGCAGTCGGAGCCGGTCAACGTGGCGGCCTTCGAGCTGCGTCGCTGGACGGGAACCCACTGGTAAAAGTGGTCCAGGCACCAGTCCCGCTCGCTTTTCCAGTCACTTTTCAGCGGCTTACTCCTGCTTGTGTTCCCCACCGTCGGTGGGCGGCTACCGGCCAAGGGCCACGTCATACAGCATCTGCCCCCGGCCATAGGATCAGCCAGCGACAGGCTCTTGGCGGCCAGCGCCTGCAGGGCCGTCAGCTGGTCTCCGTCATTTGCCCCAGCACGATCTCGTAGGCCAGGTGGCGCACCATGGCCTGCCCTACCTGGGTCAGGAAGTCGCCCTGTCAGGCTGGCAACTGGCAGGTCAGGTTCCCAGCCTGCAGCTGCAGGGTGTCGCGGATCCAGGCCTGCACCTCTTCACGGCCCTCGACCTCCTGGATGGTGGCCAGTGATCACGCCTGTCATTTTCCAGGGATATTGAGATACCCTGGAAGGCGCCAGCCATCGGGGGTCTGCCCCATATTCGCGAAGGAGGAGATGGACCATGGTTAATCCTCTGGTCATGCTCAAAGAACGCCTCCCCATGCAGTGGCTCCGGGAAAGGGACATCGACCTGCTGATTTGCAGTGAGCTTAACTCTCAGGGGCCATTAAGGGATGTATTCCTTGGTGGCTGGAATGCCCGCATCGCACACTTTTATGGAGCCTGGGTTTCATACCATGACGTTGACGGAGAAACAGATATAGTCGCTTCATTTTGGGCGGGCGACAATGCCTTGGTCCTGCTCATAGAAAACAAGATAGATGCCGAATTCCAGCCCGAACAACCTCAGCGGTACAGGGAGCGCGCGAATCGATGGAGAGACTCTCTGGGGCCGGGCGCCGAGGTGGAAACGGTTCTGTTAGCGCCGGAAGAGTATTTTGAAAACGAGGGCAGCGAACTATTTGACCTTCAGATCAGCTACGAAGCCGTCATTGCGGCGCTGGCCGAGTCGGACGATCCCAGGACCCAGTTCTTGGCTCAAACTCTGGAGAATGGCATTGAGTCCCACAGACGCGGTTACACCCCACAGCACAGTGAGGCAACAACCAGGGTATGGTCTGCCATTTGGAATTGGGCAGACGCCGATGCTCCGAACTTGCGCATGGACCGGCCCGTGAGCAAGCCGGTGGGTGCGGGGTTTATCCATTTCGTAAATGCCGAAGGCGTTTCCACGGCCCAAACCGGACGAAGAGCCAAGATAGTGTATAAGCCTGAATACGGGAACGTGGACCTCCAATTCTCAAGTATGGAGGTCGCCAGGCTGCAGGAGGCGGCAAGGGACATACTGGCGCCTGACATGACCGTAGCTCGGGCAGCCAAGTCGGCCAGCATTCGCATAAAGGTCCCCGCCCTAGATTTTGGCCGACCACCCGAAGGTCAGGAAGAGGCCATCAGGTCGGGTATTGAAGCTGCCGAACGTTTGCGAGTTTTCTTTATGGAAGAGCAACCGTTGGAACTGTTGTAAGCGGCGTGTTCTGCTAGAACCTGGGGACATTCAGTCAAGCACCGGGTCGAAAATCCATATCACCGCCTTGATGATCCAGAATGAATACCACAAGCTGATAACGAAGCAGGTAGCCAGAACAAGCCACAATGTGATGGACTCTCTGGTCCATCCGACGTTTCCCTTTATAGGGTCGTATCCGCATTCGGGGCAGATCGCCTTGCTGTTCCTCCAGAGAAGGAGACCCACGACAGCCCATAGGACTATGCCGCCCAACAACAGGACTACGGTTATCACTGATAGGCCGGTCCACGCAGCCCACCCTTTAACAGGGAATGGTGGTCGAATGGGATTTACCGTCCTATTGCACCGTGGGCAAAAACTGGCCTGAGAACGAAGGGGTTCGCGGGTGGCGTTCACACTGTTTGTCCCATTCGCGGTGAACTCGGTAACTGAATGTCCACGGGCCCTCATACGCCCGGACGCCGCCGAATAATCCCGAATCCCTGCCAGTTCCGGTTCTTGAAGCTGCTCCGAACGCCTGCGTCAAGAACGGTGGGGGTCTCCCCCAGGATTCCCGAAGCCCGACGGAGATGAAGGGGAACCGCGATATTACTTTTCCAGCCTGCCCCTGGAGGCCAGGAGGTTCCTGGGGCGGTGCGATGTCATTGGGGCATTGAGAATTCGGTCCATTGGGTGCCGAATGTGTCCTTCCGACAGGAAGATAGCCGGGTAATGACAGAAAACATTCCCGAAGACCTGGCAACCATCCGGCACACGGCTCTCAACCCGCTGCGCCAGCACTGTCACTCTAAAGGCCCCATCAAGGCCCACCGAAGGCTGGCCGCTTGGGACAACGGCTACCTTCCCTCCGCAATCTTAAGGTAAAATGCGTTCGCCCTGGTTCAATACCTCTGGAAAATGGCAAATTGAGGCAGGCTTTCAACCCTTTGTTAAGCCCGAATCCACCCAAGTAGCTGGAGGTTGGGGGTCTGCTGAAGGGGTGAAAGGGTGCTCCTCTGAATCTGAGATAGGTTTTTGCTGAGAGAGCCGACCCCGGTAAAGGAGCTCCTTTCGGATGCTACCACGCAAGCACTCCGGCGGCATCCGGGTCGTCTTCGACGAACACCGTCCGGTGACCAATGCTTGGCTGATCCTGCCGTTCACTCTGGCCCATAATCTATATCTGGGCGAACTGGCGGACCGCCATGTTGACCTGGGAGATGCGCAGGGCCAGTCCAACACTGACGACAAGCAGCAGGACCGGGTAAGCCGGGAGTTGCTGGCCCGGGCCTGAGTTGCCGGCGCTGGACCCGGGGAATCGATCCTGACCATCGACCCGGACTCGACCATCTACGAGACCTACGGTTTGGCCAAGGAGGGCGCCCGGCGACACGGCCTACCGGCGCGCGGAGCCATCACCCACTGCTGGCCGTGGCCGCCGGCATCGGCCCGTCTGTGGCTGACTGATGGCGCGACTGCAGGAGGGCCGGTCCAACACCGCCCGGGGAGCCGCCCACTTCCCGCGCGAGACCCCGAGCCGGGCGCGCTATGTCGGAGCCACTGGGCCCCTCACGGTGGGGACCGACAGCGGCTTCTACACCCGTTCCATCATCGCCGTCTGCCGCAAGATGAAGGTCCGCTTCTCCGTCACCGTACACCCGCACCGGAGCCCGCGCAACCTCATCGAGGCCATACCCGAGGAACACCGAACGGCCATACCCTACTTGATGGAGGGAGCTGCCGACGTGGCTGAAGTCACCAATACCCCCTTCAAGCGCGATCCCGGCGAGGCCCCGGTCCGTCTCATCGCTCGCCGGGTGAAGCCGACGCCCGGCTCCCAGCTGGCCCACTTCGCCAACTACAACAATAGCGCGGCCACCACACTCTCCATGGTCCACTGGCAGCCGCACCACCACCGCGCAGGCCCCCACACCGACTCCTTGTCCTTCGTCTGAGCAGTGCCGTTTTGAACCTTCGGTGAATTCGGGCTTAGCCACTCCCCACGTTGGCCGTATCGTTCTCGCCCGCCAGGGACACCAGAACCGGCAAAGGACCAATGCGGCGTTCCGGTCCCATAGACGGGGGAGGCAGCGAGATATCAGTTTTCTTGCCGCGTTTCCTTCTCGAGCAGAGCGCCACGATTCCCGCCAGTAACGCCAGTCCCGCGAATAGCAAAGCAAGCCAGGCGAATAATGACATAAAACCATTCGTTTCGGCGCTCGACGCCGTACCATTTTCGTCTCCTGGTCCAACGGGCTTTACGTCCACACCTTCCCCTGGAGATAAGGGCGGAGAAGGCCCTATAGCCGCTAGAACAGCCATTGGCTCTTGATCAGCTTCTCCAGCCGTTTCTTTTTCCACCTCAGGCTGGAGTTTCCCTCGTGTGGAGGAAGCCAGCGTTGGAGCTGCATCGCCCCGCATGAACTGAGCCGACGAAGGGACTGCCTCAGCGAGTAGGTCCAATCCCGCCGGTCCCGAGGCTTCTGCCGGAACCTGGTGCGAGCCACTTTGGGGGGGAGCGGAAGCTGCGGCCGGGTTGGCGCTCGAATCCGTTTCAGATTGGGCTGCCGGAGTAGGAGCGGTGTCCCCTGGAACCAATATAGGGGAAACCGCAGCAGAGGGGAGAACAGCTGGAACCGGAAATTCTCCCACGTCGATACGCACTGATTTGTAGGCGCTGCCTCCTCTGCCGTCCAAGACATGCACGACCCCGAAATATCTGCTTTCAATTTCGGGATTCAATGAGCTCTTAGTTGTCAATTGACCAGTGTGGGCTCCGATCGCGAAGAACTGGGAAGCATCCCCCGTGAGCCAGTAGGTGAGTAGGTCCCTGTCCAAGTCGCTGGCCAGGACTGGTTGGCCCACTTGCTGTCCTGCGGATGCATTTGTGCCAACGCTGCGTACGCCAGACTCGGCAAATGGAAACTCCGGCGAATGGTTGGCCACTGGAGACCACAAGTCCGTAGCGAAAAGCGTCGAGGCAACCTTGCCTGGACCGTGACCGTCCGTGTATCTGGCCTGCACCCTAAGAAACCGTCGCAAATCTTCAGGTAAAGGCGAGTAGGTGGAGGCTCCTGCTCCCGGAATATCCTTCCAGGCAGTCCTGTCGATGGAGACGGACCAATGCCATGAGACATCGGCAATGCTGCCATCAGGATCCATCAGGACTGCGTTAAGCTCGGTCCCCTCATCAAATGCCTCTTGGGAAATGACTATTTCCCCTATCTCGTCAACGTTTGTTACTTCTATGCTGACGGGGATGGTGTCGTAAAGCCCCCCTGAGTCGGTGGCCCGGACTGTCACAGAGTAGCTAGACCGGGTTTCGTAGTCCATTGGTCGGGCTGCCTCCAGTTGGCCCGACGTCTTCGCGATCCTGAAGAATTCCACGTCCCTCCCGGTCAGAGAATAGGTAGGCGTATCGTGGGGGTCCGGGTCCGTGGCAACTATTGGGGTTCCCACCGGATGGAACGGAGCCAAGTTTTCCTCGAGGAACCGGACTGCCGTGGCAGACGGAAATAATGGGGGAGCGCCTGATTGGGCGTGGGTGGAAATGGGAAAAGCAGATAACGCGCAAATCAAGAACAGCAACAGGAGCATTTTGAGGCCCATCGTGTCCCTGGCGCAGGCCAAAAGTTTCATTCCCACATCCCCTCCACACATCTACACGGTATGACCCTTTTGATACGGCAAGTGCCGGCAGAGCCGTGAGACAAACATAGCACACACTTGTCTAATCCTTACCCTGTCTCTTTGAGCAAGTTTTCAGCAATATGGTATTCGTTAAAGCTATCTAGTAGACCTCTTGTCCTCCTACGCTGGAGTGAATACACTGTAGCTCGCTACAGGCTTCCAGCTACCTTCCTTACTCTACCGCTGGCCACCAACCCCTATCATCCTGCCTGTAGCCCAAGGTAACGGGAGCCAAGCCCCCCTGACCAAACATGATGGACAGTCTGTGGACCTTTTATCGTCCATGCGGGTCCATTCCCTGGTTGCTCTGTCGCCGGAGCAGTTGGGTCTGTGCATTTTTCTGAGCGGACCCGGGTTCGGTAGAGAGAAATTGGCAGTACCGCCAAGTCACCACCGCCAGGTGCGGGTACAGAATGTGGAGGCAACAATCCGGCCTTCAGATAGCGCGGACAAGGACATTCAGGGAAGGGTGGGGGCCTGGACCGCCCCAATTACGGGGCGACAAAAGGCCCCAACATTGACGTTCCACAGCCTGCGATACCGAATAAACCAGCAATAATTCTGCGGCGGCATGCCACTGGAATATGGTATGGTCCAATGAAACGGCGTAGGCCTCGCAACGGACCGGCCTGAGCATCTCGAAGAATTTATCCTTGCTCATGCCACTGTCAATCATCCAGCGGCCGCTGGATGGGAGTCTCTTGATTGTCAGACGGTATAGAACCTGTGGAGGCACCTGTGAGAGTCGTCTATAGCCCCGGGCGACTCCTTGCCAACTCGAGGTCGCCAACACCTAAGACATCCACTGACGCATGAGGGCCAGTCCATTCACAGGCAGCTAGCTGAAGACGTTGCCACCGCCGTTTTTTCTGTTAGTGCTGACGAAGCCTCGGAAGGCTACACCGGACAGGAAGACAACTCTCCTCTCCGCCAGCCCCGCAGGAATCCAAAAGGCGCAACCCTCCGGTAATGTTCACTTTAATTGCCAAGTGCCCTGACTTCGTAGATCAACAAGACCTCGGGCACAACGTCATGCCGGAACTTCAGGCAGCCCCCAATGACTGTAACCTCGTACTGCATGGCTAGCTCGAGTATAGATATCAGCCAGCAAGGTTTGAGACGTTGTATAGGTAAATGACAAGCTCGGTCAGAAGCCCCGCCAGCAAGAGAAGAGCGCCAACGTATCCCAGGGTTTTTCCTGTTGTAGGCGTGTGAGCATTCAAAAGCAGATCCCGCCTGAATATGAACATCAGGAGGAATCCACATATAATCAGGACATACGCGAGAAGCTGCAGCCACGCTATCTCGTACATTCCCGGCCCCCTATTCTTCACGACCCTGGCATTCAAGGCACTCTCTGTCCCTTCCCATGCGGTTGGCTTCCCACAGAGTTACCCTGGCGAAATACCTGCCGGCCTTCTTGACTCGAACCAAGTACCTGCAGTCAACATTTGTATGGTACGCCCTGTCGCGGCTCCAACCGTTGCCGCCGGTAATGACAACCTGTCTACTCATCGGTGGTTTCGGCAATGAGATAGTCCTTGGTTACCATCCGCACCGTCTGAAGAAACGGGCTCTCACTGGTGTCGTTTTCAGGCATTGCATTCAGGAATTCCTTACGGGTATGGCACTTACGGCAGATGCCTTGGCACCTTCCGACGGCACTGTTGGGAATTATCCAATAGTGTTCGCATTTCTCCACACATCACCTCCGTGCGGGTTCAGGGGCCGACCTAGGCAGGCCAAAGGTCACAAAGAGGATGCCCCCTAGCCGCAAATCACGCTTTTCTTCGCTCCGCCCGACGCCAAAATCTCTGCTGGAACCCCATATCCTGGCCTGACAGCACTAGACCAATAGCGCGAAGGTCATGCTAGCTGGCAAAATCATAGACTTGGGGTCTCATCCAATGATCGGCGGGCAGCGAACAGTTTCTGGTCTTGCATACACTGAAGGCAACTACCAAAGGCAGTCGCCCCTAGTGGGGTCACACTTGGCAGTTCCAGTTGCCCTGAACCTTAGGGCCGACGGTCCCGGCAGACGTTGGATCAAGGAGCGATATCGTCGGCAGATGCCGCCGACATTCCGTAGGGAAAGGAACCCCTTAGGGGAAGAACTAGGGAAGGAACTGTCTTTTCCAACGGCCAGGGACCGTTAGCGTATTAAGAGAAAGTCCCGCCATGTTCTTGGCCCTGGTTAGGTCAAGGCTGTTTCTAGTTTATTTGCAACAATATGTGAAATGTGTATTATTTCCTTCGATATGTATGGCAATATTGAGTGAATTACTGGAACATTTCAGGCTCCCTGAGGCAAAACGGGCGTTTCGTAACAAAGTGGCTGGACAGTACCGGCATCCGGTGCCCCAGTCCGACCAACTGGAGAAGTGCAATGCGACAGAGCAATGAGCGAGACATAGAGATTATGGAACTCCGGGAGAAGTTGTCCCGGCTGAGCGAGGCCAGCCTTCGGATTAGTGAGAGTCTGGACTTCGAAACGGTCTTGCAGGGAGTGCTCGACTCCGCCAGGTCGCTGACCAGGGCGCGCTACGGGGTAATGACCCTACTGAATGAGACAGGTCAGGTGCTGGACTTTCTTTCTTCGGGAATGACCTCCGAGGAAGCAGACCGAGTCTGGTCGCTACCAGACCGCTGGGGACTGTTCGAATACCTGAGCAAATTGTTCGAGCCCCTGAGGATTCCTGACCTGCTAGGGCACGCACGGTCTCTAGGGCTGGCGGAGTTTAGCGTACCTTTACCAGTCGGGCAGAGGGTTTCATTCCTGGCCTCCCCCGTATTCAACCTCGGGGACCGCGTCGGTAATTTATACCTGGCTGACAAAGATGGTGGCGAGGAGTTCACCAGTTCTGACGAAGAAACCCTACTAATGTTTGCTTCGCAGGCAGGAATGATCATCTCCAATGCCCGCAGGTACCGGGACGAGCAACGGGCCAGGAAGGACTTGGAATCCCTGATAGACACTTCCCCGGTGGGTGTGGTCGTCTTCGACGCGGAAACGGGGATGCCAGTCTCTATCAACCGAGAGGCAGCGCGGATCGTCGAGATCCTTCGGGAGCCAGACCAGCCAGCAGAGCAGATATTGGACGTGCTGACTTTTATACGGGGGGACGGCCGGCAGGTATCCCTTAAAGAGTTTTCCATGGTGGAGCTGCTGAGCATTGGCGAGACCATACGAGCGGAAGAGATAGTCTTTAAAGTACCTGACGGACGCAGCGTTACCACTCTGCTCAATGCAACGCCAATCCGGGCGGACAACGGCGAGGTTGTATCTCTCGTCGTGACCCTACAGGACTTGACATCCCTTCAGGAACTGGAACGGATGCGGGCAGAGTTCCTGGGGATGGTAAGTCACGAACTTCGGACTCCCCTCGCCACCATAAAGGGCTCTACTACGACGCTGCTGAATTCACCACCGGAGATGGACCCCGCCGTGGTTGCTCAATTTCTCCGGATCATGGACCAGCAGGTCGACCACCTGCAGAGGCTGATTGGCGACCTGCTGGATGTAGCTCGCGTCGAATCGGGAACCCTTTCAATCGAACCCGGTCCAGCGAACATTTCTGACATGATCGATGAGGCCAAGAACAGGTTGCTTAACAGTGGAGCACGTTACAACCTCACCATGGAGATTCCCCCCAACATCCCCCCCGTTGTGGCTGACAGAGCAAGAGTCATCCAGGTGTTGAGCAACCTCCTGTCAAATGCGTCAAGGTACTCTCCGGAAGCAGCACCCATTACAATCGAGGCCTCAAGCGATGGTATCTTCGTTGCAGTCTCCGTCGTTGATCAGGGCAGGGGTATTCCGGTAGAGCTGGTTCCGCACCTGTTCCGGAGGTTTCCTCGATTCGGTAGCGCGGAAGGTCGGGGAATGATTGACGGATCAGGACTTGGCCTGGCGATTTGCAGAGGGATCATCGAGGCCCACGGGGGGCGCATCTGGGCTGAAAGCGACGGATTGGGAACTGGGGCGCGATTTACCTTCACTCTTCCAGTTCTTGATCGAGAAGACTGGTCAGCGGGTCCTCGGCCTTCGGTCTCGTCTGCCCAACCCCAACATCGGACGGCGGATAAGCTGCGCGTTCTGGCGGTGGACGACGATCCACAGGCCCTCAGGTATATTCGCGACACTCTGGTCAACGCCGGCTACGAGCCCTTCCTTACCGGCAGCCCCGCAAATGTCATGAGCCTCGTGGAAGAAGGGAAACCGGACCTGATATTGCTCGACCTGATGTTTCCCGGGGTCGACGGCATCGAGCTTATGAAGGAAATCCTGGAATGGCGGGACATACCGGTGATCTTCATATCGGCTTACGGTCAGGAAGATGTTGTGGCTAGAGCCTTCGACCTCGGGGCCTCTGACTACGTAGTGAAGCCCTTCTCGCCAACAGAACTTGCCGCAAGAATCAGGGCAGCCCTGCGCAAACGTACAAGTCTTGAGGAACGTCTATCTCCCGACCCTTTCCTGGCTGGAGATCTTCTTATTGACTACGCATTTCGAAGAGTGACCCTGGCTGGCGAAAACGTACCACTAACACCCACCGAGTATCGTTTGCTCTATGAGCTCTCGGTCAATGCCGGAAGAGTGCTAAGCCACGACCAATTACTCCAGGCAGTTTGGGGGCCGGAAAGAAAAGGAGACCACCGGTTGCTCCGTGATGTGGTCAAAAGACTCCGGCGCAAACTGGGGGAAAACGCCGACAG
The DNA here is from genome assembly GCA_028875055.1 of Chloroflexota bacterium. Classification (GTDB taxonomy): domain Bacteria; phylum Chloroflexota; class Dehalococcoidia; order Lucifugimonadales; family UBA3495; genus Bin22. The sequence continues at coordinate 2,427 of JAPPGG010000007.1, read as the reverse complement.
CTCAACCTATATTCTTACCGAGCCACGCATAGGATATCGAATGGTGAAGGGCTTCGAGGAATTCGTGCTCGAAGTGGATAGTATGCTATGACGAGGTATGGAGTCCGTTACTAGAGGGCAGGTGGTGACCTGCCGAGTTAAACATATGGCCCAAACCCAACAAAAGCCTTACGATTGTTACGGCTATACCGGCTACAATCGGGTGTCAGGCAGGCCGGCCCCAGGTATCGGCTCGGGAGGGAGGCCAGGTTTCCGGTACAATTCGCCTTCCAGATTCGGGTCGGATCCTCGTTGCATACCGAGGCCAGGATCAGCCCAACTGTCGCTACTGCTGCCGTCAACATCCAGAAGTCCATACCCGGATATTACCACCAGGGAGCGTCGGTATGCCACGTAAGAAGAACTGGCCAGGGCGGGGGCGCCCTGGCCGATCTCTACCGCCCAGGATTGACGCCACGATGGAAGAATTGGCAAGGGCGATGATGGAGAAGCCGACCGAATATCAATATCAGAACGACAAGGGGGAGGGGAAGGTCTACCAGTGCGAGCGTTGTAAGCGAGCTGTGTCCTTCCCCGAGACACTTTACCAAGACGGATTGTGCGAGACCTGCCACGGAGCGGTAGCATGAACAAATGGGAAGAAGAACTTTACAGGCAGTACGCCGACAAGCGTTGGGACTTTGCCCCAAAGTCGCATTGGCTGGACTGCGACTGGTCACCCAGCCAGGACCCCGTCAAACTATTCTCCAATGCGCCGGCCCGTTATATCACCTGCAACGCCTGTCTGCGCCGCCGAGGATACATCCGCATTGTTCACTGCGACCCTCGGTTAGTGGGCTGGCCCTACGAGAGGCGCAATTGCGAAAAGTGCAATTACGGCGGTATTGACTGTGAGACCTGGCTTCGGGTGCGTGGGATAGGGGAGGGAGTAGAACAAGTCCTGAAGTTATTCGACGAAGAGGCTTACCACGCCGTAACCTGGGGCGACACGGGTTTGGTTCCCTTCAAGAACGACGAGATTTTCTTCTCATCCAAGAGTGAGTTAGACCGCTATGTGCTGGACGTTCTTCTGAAGTATGGGATTCGGGTTCGAGATCAGTGGCCTGGCGGATATGTCTGGGAGCCTTCCCCGCAGCAAGTCAGGGAGCGGGAACAGGAGGACCAAAGGGCAATTCAGGAACGCATACAGGCCGCAAAACTCCAAGAGGAACAAGCACTGCAAACCCAACTTGCCGACTTCAACGAGTGGTTCGCACGCAAGCGATAAACGGCCCTTTGGGTAATTTGCTATATAATTCCCTTTGGGAACCCTCGGCAATACCTGTCCCAACTCGGACGTAGGGCACTTTCTGTTTTGCCTACCCGCAAGGAAAGAAGACGAGAGGAACGCAGTAGCATCCATGGCTAAGGGCAGCGCCCAAGAGAATAACGCTCAGAGCTGACTAAATCGCCATGAGCAGGCAGAGGTCCGATGCACTTTTCCGGCAAGAGCCACATGACCGCCTCGGCGTTGAATGGGGGACTAGATGAAGGGATTGGGAAGGTTTGCCACTGCTGTCGCGCTGCTTATGGCGGTGGTCATCATTGTTTTCTTGCTGGTTCCCGGCCAGCGGTCGGGTGGAAAGACCTTGATAATCGCCACAAGTGTGGATTACCCGCCCTTCAGCTACGAGGATGAACGTGGCCAACCGGCAGGGTTCGACTATGAATACGGTACGTTGCTATGCCAAGTCCTGGATGCCAAGTGCGAATGGCAAACCGATGCCTTTGAGCAGGTATTCGACCGTACCCGGCGTGGTGAGTTCGACCTGGCCATCAACTCCTTCACCAGGACTGAATTTCGGGAGCGGTTGGTCGGCTTTTCCGACCCCTACTACAGGTCCTACGGGCAGTTCATCCGTCGGGCTGGAAGCGGTGCCGAGTTGGACGAAAGCAGCTTGGTGGCCGTTCAGTCTGCGACGATCTACGAAAGGTACCTGAACTCCCCAGGCCTGGCCCACATTGCGACCATATCCTTCGAAAACCAGGTCGACGCCTTCCAGGCGGTGGCGGATGCTCGGGCTGACCTCACAATTGCCGATGACGTGATTACCGATCTGGCAATAAACCAGTCTCCTTTTTTCGGAGCAGGGGAGCTTGGGAAGTTCGAACGGGTGGGGGAGCCCGTTGTGCCGCTCCCCGGCACACCAGAGTTCGACGCGCTGGGCTCCGGGGAAATCGGCATAATCGTCCCGCTGCAGAACGCGGGACTTCTGCCGGCAATTAACCGGGCCATCGTTGAGATCAATGGGAGCGGAGCTTTGGCCCAGGTCAGCCGCGACTATTTTGGCCGCGACATACTGGCCCGCTAGAGTTGGAGAAGTTCAGGTATGCTAGGGGGTGTGGTCAAAATAGTTTGGTCCAAAGGAACATAGCCCGTATTTGGCA
>JAPPGG010000062.1:71331-77256 GCA_028875055.1 Chloroflexota bacterium | reverse complement strand
CTACCGGGTTTTCACCCAAAAATTTCCGGTCCCCCCGGGGGTTTTCCCACCTACCGGAAAACCCCGGGCCCCCCCAACCCCCCCCCCTTTTTTGCCCCCCCCCCCCCCCGCAAGAATAACTGTTCTACTTCTGCAAGCATAGGCGTTGTAATGAGCGCCGCCGCTTCCGCACCTCCTTCTCTCGGCTACCCTTATCCTCGCCCTGCTGGTGGCCTTAGAGACTATCTCAAAACTTGTGTGGGCGTTGGCGGCGGACCAGAGAAGGGCGCACGCCAACTGAAACAGTCCGATGTAGTTGGGATACCTTCTTGCCGTACCGCACCGAGATTGCCCTGCACTTGGACAGCCAGGCCAGTGTGCGCTCCACCACCCAGCGCCGGGCGGGATAGCGTTTCTCGCCCTGGGCGTCCAGTTTCTCCTCCCCTATACGCTAGATGTGTCCCTGGTACCTCCTACAAGGTTTCCCGACCTCGTCCTAGCGTTCCACAGACCCACCCGCCACAGCCCTGGGTATACTCCGGCGGCAACCCACTGCTGGAAGCGCAGGTGCGGTGGTGGGTCCAGAGCAGATGCCCGTGGCGTCCAGGGCGTTCCACCGGCAACCGGTGCGCAGCACGCAGAAGATGCCATTGGCGCAGGTGCGGGCGGCCCGTCCCGGGCCAGCCCCGTACCCTCGGCTATGTGCATGTGACTCTCGCCCGCCTACTGCCACCCAGCAAGCCCGGTGGGAGGCGGTGCGCCAGGCCAAAAGTCAGGGACTCTCCCTGCGGGCCATTGCCCGAGAACTGGGCATGTCCCGCAACACCGTCGGTAAATACATCAAAGCCGAAAGTCCCCCCAAACTACTCAGCGCCAAGGAACGGGCCGGGGCCCTGGTCCTGGCCGAATCACAGATGGCCGCAGACTAACCCGCGGGACATATTCGCTTTTCAAAATAGGGGACGTAATCACTGGACAACAACACATTGACGCTTTGATCTTCAAGATGAAGAGGAGAATTCATGGCAAGGACACTGTTGTTAACGGCACTGGTGGTCATTTTGTCTACCGCCGCCTGCGCCTCCATGTCCCTTGAGGACTACGCCGAGGAGTGCGGGGAGTGGGTGGACGATTACGGCGATATTGGCGATATCGGTTCGCTATCCTCCTTCGACCCTGATGATCTGGAGGACGCCCTGGAGGACTGGAATGCCCTGAGTCCGCCGGGGGAGGTGAAGGCAATCCACGACATCCGGTATCAGGTGGTACAACTGATTCTCCAAGCCGCCGAGAGAGGCCAGGCGCTGGAGGACCACCTGGACGACCTGCGGGACGAGTTGGACGACGCGCCCAGGAGCCAGCGAGACGAAATCAGGGACTACATGGATGATCTGGAGGACGAGCTGGAGGACGAGCTGGAGGACCTGCGGGACGAGTTGGACGATCTGAGCGACGATTACGAGGACGCGTTCGAGGACCTGCCGCGCAGCGTCGAGAGAGAACTGGAGGCCGAAGACTGCATTTAGACCCCACGATAGAGGCCTGCGAAGGAGTTATGACAAGGAGTTATGACATGGAAGTAAAACTGGACGGGGTTCTGATTGGCCGGATTCTGGCCGGGGTGGTTATCCTGCTGGCGTTGATTTCGGCCATCGTGGGGGCGGCCGGCGCCCGGTCTGGAGGGTTCGACCTGTTCCTGGCGCGACTGACCACTCCACTGGGGGTCGGGTTCCTGATCATCGTGGCCACGGAAATTCTGCGGGTTATGGATAGCGCCCCGGCGGAGAGAGAGGAAGAGACCGGTGGAGACGGGGAGTAGCCAGATGATCCGTTAGCCCGAAAGAGGAGGCGCTCATCATGATAATACCATTGGGAAAAGTGCGGGGGATTACTGCCCTGCCATACCTCCTGCTTGTCGCTTTTGCTGCTGTCCTCCTGTCGGCCTGCGCTTCGGAGGACAGCACAGAGCGTCCGGGCGACGTCACGGAGGAGGAAGCCGGCCGCATCGAGGATAGGAGTACCGGGAGCCGCACCATTTTCTCTCGTTCTTCTGGTAACCCTCCAGAGAATAATGACAATTCCGCTGACCAGGACTCGGCGGAGCGCTCGTCCCTATCCCTCCGGACAGAGGCGCGGGCGGAGGGACAGGAAGAAACGGGACCAGCGGAGCAGAGTTCCGAGAGCCGCTCCTCGTTTCGAGGCTCCACGTCAGCGGAGTTCGTCTCCGTCAGCTCGGGCAGGGACTACGCCTGCGGCGTCAGGACCGATGGCTCCGTAGCCTGCTGGGGCATTAACAGTTACGGCAAGGCCTCGCCGCCCGCGGGGGAGTTCTCCTCGGTCAGCGCGGGCAATTCCCACACCTGCGGCGTTATGACCGGCGGTTCCCTCGCCTGCTGGGGCACATAATGACGGACGGGCCGTGTCACGGAGTAGGGTTCTGCATCGGTCGGGGTGGTGATCATATCTGCGAGGTTAGTACTGATGGCTTCCCGTGCCGCTGAGACTTCGCCGTGGGTCGAGTCCACGTCGCCCGACAACACCCGTTCATCTGGCTCAGCGTCAGAGTCCGTGGCAGGCTCGATCAACCGCCGTTTTTGCGGTCCTGAGTGGAGCAGTGTCCCCGCGCTTGGGAGGGCGGGCCGGGTGGGTTCAATATTGGAAAGGGAGGTTCGGTATGGAGTTGAGGCTGGATTCGGTTCTCATCGGCCGGGTCCTCGCCGGGGTGGTCGTATTCCTCGCGGTGGTCTCGGCCATCGTGGGGGCGGCCAGCGCCCAGTCTGGAGGATTCGAGACGTTCTTGGCGCGGCTGGCCGTCCCGCTGGGGGTGGGAATACTGATACTCGCGGCCACCGGGGTGTTGAAGGCGGTCCAAGACCGTCAGGGCGCGGCGCAAAGGGCCGCCGCGCCCCGCAGCGCTGGGACCAGTGAAAGGACGAGGACGCGTCGGGCCGCGCCGGGCAGGAGCGGCGGCGCTCCAGGATCCGTTGCCTTGCCGGGCCCGGAAAAGTTCAATGTCAACCTGAGATTGAGCGTTGGCGGCATCGGAGCATCAATCCTCAGCGTCTTTGCATTCATCGGCGTCTTCGTTCCCTGGATTGCCGTTGTCGTGTCTTATGGCGGCGAGTCGGAATCGCTCCGTTTCACCATGTGGGAGGCATCCGGGGAAATGGAGGACAGTCTCTTCCGCCTTTTCTTCTTCGTCCTGCTGGCGCTGGGGATTGTTGGCGCGGCCTCGGTGGTCCTTCCCCGGTGGGCCAGTCTGATAGTGGCCGTCGCCGGGACGGCGGTGGCGGTGTTCGCATTCGTCTACATCTTCGCGTCCGTAGAGGAAGACACCGGCGGCGACCTGGGGCTACGCGGCTTGGATTTCTTCACCATCCCTCATATCGGGTTCGCGCTGACTGCAGGAGGCTTCCTGCTGGCCACGACCCTGCTGGCCATCCCTGGCCTGAACCGTGCCAAAAGCCAGGGCAGGGCAGCGAGTGAACTATGAAGAGCAGCCTAGCGGAGCCCAATGGAGAGACACTCAAACCGTCAGCGTTCCCCGGGCGGTCGCGATGTCGTCCGGAATCCACCAAAGGCGCCGCGGGTTCCTATGCCAAAATTGCCGGCGCCGAAACTTCAATCGAATCCATCAAGGGCAGGGCCGGAGTTTCCTCGGCCTCCGCCCCAACGGATAGCGAGCTGTGAACATGCAGACAATGCTGCGTATTCTGACCGTTACGGCGTTGGCGGTTCTGCTCGCATGTGGTGCAGTGGCGGTGCCGGGAATGGCGCTCTTCGCCGTTCCGCTCATCTAACTGCGTGGACTCAGACCGCAACAAGCTACCCGGTGCCTACCAAATGGAACAGTGAAGTGGATGGTATGAAAGGAGTCTTGATACCAAACGGGAGATATGCCAAGAAATCATTATCCATTGCCGCAGCCGTTGTAGTTGCCCTACTGCTTGCCCTCATAGCCTGTGGAAGCGAGGACTCTCCGGGCGCTGCTGACGGCGGTCGCGCCACGGGAGCGTCAGACAGTGGGGGAGGTGACGCTCAAATCAGGAATAGTACCGGCGGCAGTGCACCCCGGCACGAGGAATACGCGGGTCCGGTTCCCTCGATGGACCGGTTTCTCAAGTTGGTCCCGCCGGATGCCGAAAGCCTGATCAAGGTCGACGTAGGCGGATTCCAGCGCATATTCTGCTATGAGATCTGGCTCAACGACGGAGACGCCGTAGATTGCGGGATCATGGAAGTAATAGGCTTGCCCCTTCGGGAACCCTCGGGGACATCTACCGGATCCCGGAGGTAAGAGAGAGATTCCACGAGATCACGGTCACCGAAGGAACAGGCGTCATCTGTCAGAGGCCCGTCCTAGAAGAGCCAATCTTGGATTCCCGAGCACACGGAGGAAACGAAAGATGAGACTGCGAATCGAGTGGCCCACCACCATTACTTTCGTATTAGCCCTGATGTTCAGCGCGGTGTTGATCGTAGCCTGCGAGGGTGGTGCAGCACAGACGGAGCGGCAGGGGCTAGACCTACTGACGGCCATGCCCGACCAATCAGCAGCGACGGCCTTCGATGCAACAAATGCTACCGCACCTGAGAGTGCGCCACCTGCATTCTCCCAGACTCGAATCGGTGTTGGATCCATTGATACGAGTCTCGGGGACCCCGGTCACACTTGTCTGGTGATGCCCGAAGCTGCAATAGTCTGCTGGGGCAGTAACACTTGGGGACAAGCCACGCCACCAAAGGGTGAGTTCGTCGCTGTCAGCGTTGGCGGCGGCCATTCGTGCGCGGTGAAAATCAGAGGATCGGTTGTTTGCTGGGGTCGTGACGACAGAGGCCAAGCGACGGTGCCGGACGGCGAATATACCTCTGTAGCTACCGGGGACGCACACTCATGTGGTGTGAAAACTGACGGCTCCGTGGTGTGCTGGGGTTATAACCTGGATGACGATGGCAACGCGCTTGGCCAATCCACACCACCCGGTGGCGAGTTCGTCAACGTCAGCGCGGGCCCGAACTACACATGCGGCGTGAAAGCCGACGGCTCAATTGAGTGTTGGGGTAGAGCTCCCCGTCAGCCAGCAGAGGGCAAATTCACCTCAGTCAGCGCAGGAAGAGAAAAGGCCTGCGGAGTGAGGACCGACGGGTCCGTCGTCTGCTGGGGCTTTGGCCTTGGCGCTGGCAAATTCGGGCAGTTGATGCCGCCTGAGGGGGAGTTTGTCGATGTCAGCATTGGCACCGACCACGCCTGTGGGCTAAGGGCCGACGGGGCTGTGGCCTGCTGGGGACGAGATACCGACCCTTATGGCAATCATTCGACCCGCACTTCGCCTCCCAATGGGAAGTTCATCGCAGTTAGCGTGGGGTCGACAAAGAGCTGTGGAGTGAGACCCAACGGAGCTGTTTCATGCTGGGGAGACAACAGCGGCGTGCCTTTGGGTCTATTCACACATATTAGCGCGGGGTTTGTGCACACCTGTGGGGTGCGGACAAACGGGTCCGTCGAATGCTGGGGCTCTAGCGCGGACGGGCAAGCTAATCCGCCACAGACCCTGATCGGCTTCGTATCCGTTAGCAGCGGGTTCCGCCATTCCTGTGGGGTGGGGACGGACGATCTCGTCCAATGCTGGGGTGGGGTCTGGATGGGCGACGGTGAAAGAATAGAGGAATCCTCACCCCCTTCGGATGAATTCATGGCCGTCAGCGTGGGGAATGGCTACACATGTGGAGTAAGGACCGACGGCACATTCACCTGCTGGGGCCGCACGCCAAAAGGCACAAGTGTGCCACATGATCGGAAATTGAACTCCATTAGTGCGGGGAAGGGCAGCGTGAGTCATATCTGCGGGGTGAGCAGCGACGGCCCTGTCGTTTGCTGGGGCGCTAACCAACATGGCCAATCAACACCACCCGACGGTACGTTCACATCGGTAAGTGCCGGGGGAT
>JAPPGG010000062.1:0-71231 GCA_028875055.1 Chloroflexota bacterium | reverse complement strand
TGCGGAGTCAAGGAGGACCGCTCAGTCATGTGCTGGGGCCTTGATGATCATGGCCAATCAACACCACCCGACGGTACGTTCACATCGGTAAGTGCCGGGGGATCGCACACCTGCGGAGTCAAGGAGGACCGCTCAGTCATGTGCTGGGGCCTTGATGATCATGGCCGGGTGACACCCCCGGACGGAGAGTTTGAGTCGGTAAGCGCCGGTTTGTCGCATACATGTGGGTTGAAGACAGACGGCTCCATTGTGTGCTGGGGGGGACACGCCGCTGGCCTCTCGTCGGACGACCTGCCGGAGTCGTCCGACGGGCAGACCTCTGGGGCCCTAACGCCGCCGCGCCCCAAGGGTACGCCCACACCCTTTACGCGTGCCACGCCGATACCCACGTCCACGTCCACACCCTTTACGGGTCCCACGCCGGCACCCACGGCCACGCCGATACCCACGTCCACGTCCACACCCTTTACGGGTCCCACGCCGAGACCCACGTCCACACCCTTTACGGGTGCCACGCCGGCACCCACGGCCACACCGATTACGCGTCTCACGCCGGAACCCAGCATCTGCGCCGGAATTGGCGGCCGCCACGACTGGACCGAGAGTGAATGCGCTGTTGCACTGGGCATAATCCGGGATCGCAATGCGCTGTCAGCCATCCACACCAGCACCGAAGTATCGACTAATTGGGAAGCGATCGTCGCCAAGTTCAACGAAGGTAAGTCTCCGGACGATGCGGGGTACTGCTATTTCCCCGCAAGTTACTCGCTGCCTCTCGACAAGTGGTGCGGCGTCACCACCAACTCCGATGGGCGGGTCAGGTGGTTGAGCCTCGGCGGCATAGGAGCCGTGGATGGACAGGGATGGGGAATTGGATTGAACGGAACGATACCCTCTGCACTGGGAGGCATGGACGCTCTGGAGGTGTTGACTCTGTCGAGCGGCAAGGTGTGCGGGTTTTTTGGATGTAGCGGAGGGCTCACCGGGTATGTTCCCCGTGAACTGGGACTGCTCCCCGAACTGGCGAGTGTCAACCTGTCCGGCAACGAGCTGGAGGGATCCGTTTACTCACTGAGTTGTTTGCCCAAGTTGACCCGCCTCAATCTGTCCAACAATCGTTTCAGGTACGGCGCCACGAAATTCCTGGGCAACCCGTGCAACGTGGAGAATGCCGGTCTGACGACGGAGATCCGGCTAGGCAGGAACCCTTGGGACGGAGAGCCAAGGAAAGTCAAAGAAGCCATAAGCGACGATGATGAAGTGATCACCATCCAGCGCGGCTTCTTGGACCTGACGAAGTCCACTGCGGGCCAGTTGGGCGTGCCCACCGACGTCAGCAGCTGGGCTGAAGATTTCCTGAAGGGCCAGAGCGCCGAACTCATCGCCTACGGCAGACACGTGAATTTCCGGAACCGGGGCGCAACGTTTGTGGTCAGCTTTGCCGGTGAACTCGCAAAAGCGTATCCCAAAGTGGTGCCTGTCGTCGGCTGGGTATCTTTCGGGGCCGATACGGCCTTTACTCTCTACGACATGACGAGAGCCACGGTATCCCTGTTGGAAGGGGTGAGAGAAGCCAGGGAAGTGCAGTCGAAGAAGTTCCTGGGGGTCTACGCACTCTGCGAGCTGGAATACGGCTGGACCACCCGGTCCCGGCCCCCTCGCGCCGATGAAATACTCAGGGATACCTGCGAGTGACAATGGGCCGACTCCGGCACCCAACGTGACTGTGATTGCAGTGTCGATCCTTTACCGCAAATCCGGACAAAGGGAGGGTTCTCATGAAGTTTTCTTCGATTGCCGCCGCAGCGGTTGTGATTGTCCTCGCGGTGTTGCTCACCGCCTGCGGGGGTGGGGAAGCCCCCGGCCGCTCTGGCGGCCATCCCACGAACCAACCGGAAACCTCAGAAGAAACCTCCGGTGCCCGTCGGCAAATTACCGCGCGGACCAGCGGCGAACCTGCGCCTATCGGCCAAGGAGCCTCCGGCCGCTCTGGCGTCCAGCCCACCGTCCAGCCGGCACCCATGGAGGAAACCAGCGGAGCCACGCCGGAATCCCCGCAGGACACCACCGGCGCCGTGTCCAAGCCCGTCACCGGCGGAGACGAAAAGCGAGGGGACGCATATTCCGGCCCGTCTCTATCGGTACAGAACCTTGCGGCAGTGCCCGCCTCGGAGCGCGGGTGGGCGTGGGTTGGAATGCTCGATGCGCAAGCCTTCGTCGCCGGCGACCCTCCCCGGGAAATCATGGCCGCCTTTGGCCTCTTCGACGTGGGGGAGATTCTGGACGACGCCTTGTACAATCGCGGCGGTGAGCTGGAGATCGCCACGTTCGAGGAACATTACGGGATACCTATTGGCGACGTCGCAACAGTAACCGTCCTGAGAGGAACGGTCAATGAGGGATCTGCTTTCCTGCTGCAGGGCGACTTCAGCGATAGGGACATCCGGACCGCCCTGAACGAAGGCAGGTACTGGAAAAAGGCCGGAGAGTCCGAGGACATTTATTTTAGAAACAATGGAAATGGAGCAGCCTTCTTCCCGGACGACGGGTATCTGCTGCTCGGCGACGGCGCGGATGTAGAGGTCTTATTTCATTCCCTGTCCGCTGGTCCCCTCAGACCGCAAAGGCCCGGCGGATGGCCCGAGGATACCGGAATCACCTTCCCGGGCGGCGCACTGGAAAATGTGGTCGTCATCGCTGAGAACCTTGAACGGTCAGGGGAGAGAATCTGGGCGATCCATCACGGCTTTGACTTTGACCGGGTAAGGTACGAGTTCACCGGGAACGGCGGTGAACTCGTGTCCAGCGGGTTGCTGGAATACTGGTCTACCGGGGTGGCACTCTCCGAATTGTACGACTATGTGCTCTTGGGTGAAGCCGAGGCGATCGGGGCATTCCTGGGGAATGAGATCACGGCAGATGGAGACCTGTTCGCCGACTGGAATGATACGCTGGGAATCTCCCTGGTGGACGTGGATGTGGCGATGCACCTGGCCGGGCTTGGATGGGCCTACGTCGTGGAGGGGAACTACGATCAGGAAGCGGTACGGACCTATCTGGCCGCTTCAGAGGAGGCCGAAGCCGTTGAGGGCGAGTCCGTCGAATACGAGGCATGGGAAGCCGGCCGCAATACCGTGGCCATGGTTGACAACCGGATATACGTGAATGACCTGCACTTCGAGCGTGCCAGGGAATTCTTCCTAGACACCCTGGCCCGGGGCGAGAACCTCCTGGAGAACCGTGAGGACCCACTCGTAAGAGCCATGGACCGGGCCGGAAGGGGTTGGCTGCTGGTGGGCTGGCACAGCGACTACTGCGGGAAACTGGAGCTGGAGGCAGCCGGTTGCCGGGCGATGGCGCTGGCTGCAACGACCGGAGACGAGTCAACCGTCGAGGTCAATTGGGTCACACTGTTCGACAGCGCGGAAACGGCAAGAGGGGCGGCTGATGAATGGAGTAAATCAACGGACCAGACAATGGGATTCTTCGACTTACCCGGGGTCTCCGATCCGGACTCCGACGGCGAGTTCGTCATCGTAGAGGCCTCCGTGCCCGTCGAGGCAGCCGTTCGATTCCTAAACTGGCTGATCTCCGAGGGCCCGGGCCGGCGACCCGAATTATTCCGACCATGAGACAGGGCGGCCGTCATCCCTGGTCGACTGTCCCTGGCACGGGCATTCTGGCGGTCGAATCGCACCATGACGCGGAGGTTGAACTGTGAACACACAAGAGAACCGGGACCTGCCCGTCCAGGAAGCCGATTCCCCAGGGCGCGACAAAGCAGTCGAAGAGCACGCCATCCACCCAGTCCGGGTGCTTGCGGGTGTCCTGGCGATACCCTGCCTGGCCTTGAGCTTCCTCATGGCCATATTCCTCTTCCTCCTTCCCCCGGTAGGGGATTTCGTGTGCGGGGTGCTGGCCGTGCTGGGGGTCATCCTGGTCATCTTCCGTCTCATGCCCTGGGCCCTGAAGGGTTTACTCGGCACTGCGGGCTTGGTCGCAGTAATCGGTGGGTTCGTGATGTATGCCCTGAGTTGGTCTTACGGAGAGCCGTTCTACCAATCGGGTGTGGAAGTGTTGAACTCCTTCACGGACCCGGTGGAGAGAGAGATCTGGCCCGACCACGACAGGTCGACAGTAGCCCAAAGCTCGTTTGCCACCGAGACGGAAGCGGAAATGGGCCGCGACATTCTCCAATTCTTCGGCGTCATCGTCGTCCTGTTCGGGCTCTTTGTCCTGGCGGTGAATGTGCTGTTTGGATTCGTCACCGGCACGGCCAGAGGAAGTTCACAGCTGAACCTGGCGGAAAAAGCCGGAGCGAACATCGCGGCCCTGGGATTCATCCTGCTTTTCCTGGGGGCGGTCTCCGAGGTGCTTATCTCCGAAATCCTGCTGCTTGAGCAGGAATCGTGGCGGCTTGTCGCCAACGCGATCACATCCGGTGCCTTCTCGTTCCTGTTCGGTCTGCCGACAGACCGGTTCCTGATGGCCATGCTGGCCGACGTCGGCAGTCTGGGGGTTACCCTGCTCATCCTGGATGCTCCGGGCGCAGGAGAATCGTGTTCGCCGTGCTGGCAGTCGGCATAGCCCTGTTCATATTGAGCGTGGTCGTAATGGTGGCCATTTTCATGTTGGCGGTTGTGCCCGTGGCCTATGTGGGTGGACTCTTCCTTGACGGTGGACGCGTTCCCCTCACCAGCGGGGGCAGCAGCGGGAGCCGCGAGGAGTACGTGCAGACCCGCTTCGGTCCGCGAAGAAAGAGCGACCTGTGACGTGGGATTTTCTACGAAGAATCTGAACAGGCCATTGCATTAGTAATTTGATGGTCCTTCCGTGCTTCGCCGGAATGCCGGCTTTCGGCCATCTTTATTCTTGCGGGGCTGGAAGGAGGACCAACGACACAGGCACTCGACGGCCGCGTGAGGCTCCGCCCAGGGTGCGGGCGATATCGCGGCGTGCAGAGAGGAGTTATTTCCCCGGAATATGGAGCGCGCTACTGAATACAGGGTTGGATCACGGTAAACCGGGCATCAGCGACGTGTCCTTATACACCCCCGTAGATCTGGCTCCATCCTGTCCAACCCAGGGAAAGTGCGGTTGACCTGCAGAGCGCCTACGGAAGGAGAGAAGACCTGAAACGCACCCACTGTTGCCACGGTTGTTGCGCCGAAGTTTAACCTCGGCCGGAACTTCGTTCGTGACGATTGGCTGTCTCAGATGAGAGGAGTAGCGGTATGAAACCTCTTCTAATGGCGATAGGTGTCGCAGTCTCTCTTGTTGGCGTGGCCGCTGTTGTGGGCTTCTTGTTGCTGGCGGGCGACGACGGTCCATCAGAAACGGCAACGACGTCATCGGGCTCGTCGGAGACCGCCCGGGGACAGGATGCCACATCGTCTGCCACTGAATCCCCCACCGGAACTCCCATTCGGGCCAGCGGAACCCTCGGACTAGGGTCCGAGCAGTTGCCCCAGCAACTACTGGAACAGGAGGCCCTGCCAACGCTGCCCTGGCAGCAGGACGACCTGACCGACCTGGAGGCAAGTGTGGCCGAATCCCTGGCAGCCATTGAAAGCGCCGCGCCGAGGGCGGCCTGGACACTGATAGACGTGGAATGGCTGGCCGACGAGATGACGCTGGACGATGCCTTGGCCATCACGGTATTCCAGGGACTGGCCGAAGTTGCGCCGGGCCTGGCCGGGGAGGTGGCGGGTCTGCCGTGGCTGGCCGACGAACTGGAGGATGAGGAGGTACTGGCCCTGGCAGCCATGGGCGACCTGGCGGCGGTGGGGCCGGAGGCGCTGGCGGCGGCTATAGAGGCGGATTGGCTGCAGGATGGGATAGGCGAGCAGGACCAATTCACCCTGGCCATTTTGAAGGACATTGCGGAGGAGGACCTGGCCCTGGCGCAGCGGATGGCGGAGTCCCCGGACTTGGCCGACGGCATCAGCGGAGCGGAACTGGCGGCCTTCACCGGCAGCGACAACTATTACCTGGAGCGCATGGAGCGGGACAGTCCGGCCGTGGCAGAGATAGTCAAAGGCTATTCATGGATTTCGGGCAGCGCCAGCCGGACAGGTGGGGGGAGAGGCCCGAATATGCTGGCATCGCCCTTGCTGGATGATGGGTTGACGAGGGACGCACGGTGGGGGCTTTCCAGTATTGCGAATATCTCAAGATTGGACGAGGCGCTGGGCGAAAGGGTTGCCAACTGGTCCTGGGTGGCAGATGGAATAACCAGGGAAGAATCCCACGCATTGCAAAAAATGGGAGCCATTGCGAGGAGGGATATCTCCCTGGCAAGAGGGATTGCCGAGCTGCCCTGGATGGGCGACGGTCAGTTGACCATCAACGAACTGGTGGCAGTAGACCGGGTCCTTCGGCTGTTGTACATACCAGAGCTACGGGAGTTAGCGGACTTGCTGGTTGACCAGCCCTGGTTTCAGGACTCCATAACCGGAGCTGAGGCTGCGGTGTTGCGGGTGATGCGAACGAATAGCGCTATTGACAAGCCCTTCTTTCCCGAGAGTTTTGCCCGGCAGCTCATTCAGAATCCTCAGGTGCAGAGCAGAACACTCCCACTGCCCTTCGGAGAACTAAACCTGCACGTGGTCAGCCGCAATCCCTTGGGCGCCGAGGCCGAGGAAATTTTCGAGGGTAGTCTCCGGGCCATGTCTGTTCTGGAAGATTACATGGACCAGGCCTGGGGCGGCACGGACTATATTATTTACGTGGAACCCGATTACCAGTACATATCGGATTCTGCCGGCTTCTACGCCGGCCCCTACGTTATGATTGCCAGCTTTGGTCCCCTCTACCACGAGTTGGCCCACGGATTCTCTCACAAGGGACCCAAATGGCTGGTTGAAGGAGGAGCACAGTTTCTGGCTAGTCACATTCGGGCCCGCGATCTGGCAGGACGGCTGGAAGAGATCAACCAGCGGATGGGTGCTGATTGCGACGGGGCAGCCAACATCCACGATCGAAACCTGTCCACCGGCTGGATGCCAAGGTCCATGTGGCTGGAGATTCGCGGTTGCGACTATACATTGGGAGAAAGGTTCCTGCTGGCTCTTGACGTTAACTTGGGGCACGAAATGGTTCAGGGTTCCCTAAGGGAATTGTTGCTGCGCACCGACTTTCCCCGCGACCTCTACGCCCGTGAGGAGGTCATTTACAATGTGATGCTGTCCCACGTACCAGCGGGACGGGAGGCGGAATTCAATGAACTGTACGCCCAGTATCATGGCCGGCCGTTGGGTTATGTGCACCAGCCTCCGCCCGCCACCGGGGAACGGGGAGCGCTGGTTGCCCTTTACAACGCTGCCGGAGGTCCCGGGTGGGAACGGCAGCGCTTCTGGCTGGGCGAAGCCCCTATCGGCCTCTGGCACGGGGTCAGTACCGAAGATGGCGCTACGCCCACACAGGTGCAGGGATGGAAGGGCGAGGACCGCAGCGGCGCCGTCACCCACCTGTTGCTGTTAGCCAACGGGATGGTTGGGCAATTGCCGCCGGAAATGGGCAATCTCGCAGGCTTGAAGCACATTACTATGTTTCAAAACCAGTTGGCCGGGCCTCTGCCGCCGGAAATGGGCAGGCTCGAAAACCTGGAGGGGGTCTTCATTTCCTCCAACCATCTCTCCGGTCCGCTGCCGCCGCAACTGGGCAACCTCAGGAATCTGTTCAGATTGGATCTGGACGATAACCGGATAACAGGCCCGATTCCGCCGGAGTTGGGGAACTTGACGAGCCTGGAATCCCTGGAGCTGTCAGGCAACCAGCTATCCGGTCCGGTGCCGGCGGAGCTGGGGAATCTGACCCGCTTGCGGGATCTGTCCTTGGGGAACAACGCCCTCACCGGAGTAATACCGGGTGAGCTGGCCAATCTTACCCGGCTGCAGATTTTCAGCCTAGCCGGAAACCAGTTCACCGGCTGCGTCCCCGGCGGCCTGGTGCCCCTGCTGAGCCAGCATGAGTTCACCGCGCTGGGGCTGCCTGCCTGTGGAGACGCCGTCCCGCTGCTTGGCGACACCGGCGGCGACCAGGCAGCGTTGCTGGCTGTTTATCACGCCGCGGGCGGGCCCAACTGGGAAATCCCATCGACCAACCCCATAAATCAATGGCATCCGGACAACCCGTTGGAATCCTGGTACGGAGTCAAGGTGGACGGCTTCGGAAGGGTGAGTGAGTTCCACCTCTACGGGGTGGAAGGTGTGCAGGGGTCTCTACCGCCGGAGATTGGCAACCTGACCGGCCTGCGGGGTCTTTCCCTCGAGAATGCGAACCTGTCCGGGCCGCTGCCGGCGGAGATAGGCAACCTGGTCAACCTGAGAAACTTGGACCTGTCCGGCAACCAACTGTCAGGGTCACTGCCGCCGGAAATTGGCAACCTGGTCAACCTGAGAATCTTGGACCTGTCCGACAACCAACTGTCAGGGTCACTGCCGCCGGAAATTGGCAACCTGAGCAGCATTGAGTTCCTGCATTTGAGCCGCAACCAGTTGTCCGGGCCGCTGCCGCCGGAGATGGGCCAACTGGTGAGCCTCAAGTCCTTGATGCTGGGCGGCAATCCCATTAGTGGACAGATACCGTCCGAGTTCGCCAGCCTGACCAACTTGTCAACGCTGTCTATTGGCGATACCCAGCTGACCGGCTGCCTGCCCGGAGACTTGCCCCTGCACGGAGTGGCGCGCTACGAGAGGTGTGCCGAAACAACTCTGGCGGTGGGTGATGATGCCGCGTTGCTGCTGGCCATCCACAACTCCATACCCGGCGGCCTTCAAATCGCAATGCAGGATCTACCGGTCGCCGAATGGCCCGGCGTCACTTTCAATGAGGGAGGCCGCATCGTGGAATTGCAGTTGGCTGTCGAGCCGCCAGCCAATGTAAACGTGTCGATTCCGAAAGAGGTGGGCCAATTCACGGAACTGAAGAGCTTGAATATCCTTTATCAATTCTCTGGGCAGATTCCTGCGGAGATTGGAAACCTCACCAAGCTTGAGTCCCTGAGCATAAGTTCTACAAATCTGACTGGTCCCCTTCCACCCGAGCTCGGGAAGCTGACCAGCCTGAAATCTCTGGCGTTGGGTGAAAACCAGTTTGGCAGCCCTCTGCCGCCCGAGATCGGAAATCTGTCCAGCCTGGAACTCCTCCAGTTTATTGACGCCGGATTGACTGGTCCGCTGCCTGCTGAGTTGGGCAACCTGACCAGCCTGGTGTACTTGAATCTCGCTGACAACCAACTGACCGGCCCGATTCCTCCGGAATTCGGAAACTTGAAGAACTTGGAGCAGCTGTACCTCGGCGACAACCAGTTGAGCGGGGCCGTACCTGCGTTCTTCGCAGATATGCCGGCTCTGGAGAGATTGAATTTGGATGGCAACCAGTTGACGGGCTGCCTGCCGTATATCTCGCGAAGATCGTTCTCCACTGACACCTGTCAGGATAGGCCGTAGGAAAAGGTGGGCCACCCTGGCGGGTTGACGGTCCGACAATGGAGATTGTCACGAGCCGTTTAACGCAGCAGGTTCGCCATCTCGGATTGGCACCGAAAGGGAAACTGGCTCCGGGCTTTGCGCTCGACGTGGGAACCATCCTCGATGGCCACTGCCAGCCCCTTGGGCCTGAACGTGGAGGACGCTCGACTGAATCGTGCGCTGAACGGGATGAGCAGTGGTGGGAGCGCGGCGTCGGCCACTCCGGAATCAGGCCCATTTCCTCCCGCCCCTACCCGGGCAACTTCGAGCTTGCCAATTGGGGCTGGAGTTGAGAGAAGCTGATACGCATGGGAACTTTCCTCCGGGCGGCGGCCAGCATCCTGCTGGGTCTGGTGGTCTTCGCCGGACTGCTGGCGCTCCTCGTCGGCCTCAACTTCACCCAGCGGCTGGATGATTCCGAGCTCTACGCGGGCGCCTTCAGCGAAACCGGGGCCTACGCCCGCATCTACGACGAGGTTCTGGTGGACGAAGCCCTGAAGGAGCGGACCGGCGGACTGCTGGGAAACATGGAGATAGCGGCCCACGATGAGGTGGTGGACGTGCTGCGGGAGGTCATGCCCCCCGAATACCTCCGCGAGCAGGTCGAAGCCAACATCGACCGGTTCACCGCCTACCTGCGCTACGACGTGGACCAACTGGAAATCTACGTCATCCTGGAGGAGCCACTGGAGCGCATGGAGACGGCAATGCTGGGCAGGGTGCACGGGTACGTGGCCGGGTTGGACATAGCGGAGCCGGAGACGTCGGACTGCTCCCCGGAAGCCCTGCAACGGCTGGCTGAAGCGTCCGCCAACCCTTTCGCGGATCTGTCCCAGGGCAAGCTGCCGAAGTCCGCTCCTTCGCTGAATATCCTGTCCCAGGGCTGCCGGGAACGGGAGTTCGACCGGTGGTTCGGGTATGTGCTGGACGACCCCGGTATGGGCGAGCAGGCGGCCGACATTCTTGGCAGCGAAGTTGAGGACCTGCGCCGGAGCTTCGTCGAGGGCGACACCAGGGGGTTCATCAAGGCCGCCGCCGGTCCGCTGGTGGAACCGGTGGTCGAAAATGCGGCGGCTGACGTTCGCCGGCAACTACCTCCCGACGGCAGGATCGACCTGCTGGGGTGGCTGACCAGCCAGCCCGGAGGGCCGGGCAGGGAGGATATTGAACAGCAGGCTGAGTCTTTGCGCGAAGCGTTGAGCGCGGTCAACGGTCCGATGAAGAGGGCCGCGCTTGTGATGGTGGTGCTGGGCATCCTGCTGATGGCGTTGGTCCATCTTCCCAACCCGTCCGCAATGCTGCGCTTACCGGGAATCACACTTCTGGTGGGCGGCGGCATCTGCTTGGTTGCAGGATTGGTGCTGAATTCCGTCGCGCCGGGGATGGCGAGGAGCGCCGTTGCCTCCGTCGTTCCTTCATCGGCGGTGGTGCCGGCCCCGGCGGTCAGCCTGGCGGGAGACCTGGCGGGGTCTCTCACCCAGCAGGCCACCGGAGGTTTCCTGCCAATGGCAGCAGTGGTCGTGGCGTTGGGTGCCGTTCTGATAGTGGCGTCCCTGTACTACAACCGGCTTCCGGAGTTGGTGGGTAGGTCCGAGGCAGGCTCTGGAGAAGGCGGCCGGAACAGCCAGACCTGAGCTGGGTTAGCCCAGCGGAAGCTCGTGGTGGGTTTGCAATGGGACCCGGCTTCGGCCACCGGCCTGCCGTTACGGCAACGGACCCGTCGCGACCAAGTCAGAACCCGTTACGGGAGACCTTCGCCATGCAACGCCGGCGGCCTCCGTCGCGAGCCCTCCTCAGAACCACCGCGGCGTGGGAGTTGCCGGACAAGCTGGACATATCCCAGAACGAATTGGCCCGCCGCTGCGGGATTCCCCGGGGTTACATGTCCCAGGTGATGCGGGAGGAGCGGAGTCCGTCGCCGAGGGTTCGGCGGCGCTTGCAGGAGGTCCTGGGCGTTGCGGACTTTCACGTCCTGTTCTTCATCCAGGAGGTGGACAGGTAACCGCCCAGAGCTTCCCGCGGCTGTTGTCTCCCCGGCCAGAAACGCAAGAAGGCCGCACAGAAGCGAGAGTCACTGCGGAGACGCTGACCTGCACCATCGAGGTACAACCGCCCACGGCAGCAGTCACACCCGCGCGGAGGCACAACAGCAGGAGCGGGGGCATGGGCAATCCCGGGGTAAGCTGAACCGTGAGGAACAAGCCGACAGACTGTTGGAACCGGTCCCGGCGGGTTCCGGTAGAGGGTAGCCCGGCTACTCTCCGGTCTGGATGAGGACGCGCCCGCCGTCCCGGACCTGGACGCTCAGGTCGTGCCCGTCCAGAAGCAGCATCCCCACCAGCGGCGTGCTGCCCACCGCGTCGGCCCCCACGTTTCGCGGACTGCCGTCCCAAAGTACCATCGCACGGTGTACGGAGAAGCCTACCTCGGTGTCGTCGGCCAGGGTCGCGCTGCTGCTGAACACGTAGGGCAACCCCAAGTCCGCGACCAGCGCCGCCGGCAGGGTCAGGAAGCCACTGTAGCCAGTGTCGATCACCGCATTCACTTCCCGGGTCTGTCCCTCCGGTCCGCGAAGGACCAGGGACACGACAGCTTCGTGATTGGCATTCACGAAGCCCTCGATCACCCGGTCCTCCGAGAGGCGGTGCCCCCGAAGGTGCGCAGCGTCGGATACCCCACCCGGACCACCCAAACGTCAGGGGCAGGACGCCGCTCCCGCAGGGCGTCTGCTGCGGCAAGGGCCGCTCCGGCGACGGCGTAGTCGCCACTGGCCACGTCAATGGCGACCATCTGCCCGTGATGAGCGGCTTCAACCTGCCAGCGAATGTCCCGCTCGTAAATCTCCTTGCCCAGGCGGGCGATCTCCGCTGTTGGGAGAGTTGGCGCGTTCACTGTCATCACCCCCGTGCTGGCCTGCTTCCGTGGCTGTCATTCTACATTGCCGGGCGCCTCTCGGACAACGGAATCGCCACTCCCCAGGCTGGTAATGACACTTGCCTGATGACCGCCACGCTCCCGGTCTGCTACGCTCGACGCATGAGCGTCTCCGACCGGGAATTGCTGCACCATCTCAGCCTCATGCCCTTCACCGACACGGCGGAACTGGCGATGATCACCGGGGAGGCCCACGTCGCCATCCACCGGGGCCTGGCCGGCATGATGGCCGACGGCATCGTGGAGCGCGTCGGCCACGGCACCGCTCACCTGCCGACGAGCAGGCGATACTACCTGACGAGGAAGGGCGTCGGCGAAGCCGCCGGAGTACTGGGCTTCGATACGCCCTCGGACTACGTGCGTGCCTACCCGGTGTCCCGGGAGTGGCTCGCCCTGCTGGTCCGCCGCATGGACGCGGTGGCCACGGTATACCGCCTGGCGGCGTCCCTTTCTCCCGGAACGGACGGGCGCTGTTCCCAGGTGGACTTTCACCGCCGGGGCCGGTTCGACGCGGTGATCACTCTCCACGACGGGCTCACCTTCGGGGTGGTGCGGCAGGGTCCGGCGCTACGGCGCCGCTCCCTCTACGACCGGCTGCGGGCCATCGCGGAGTACGGGTACCGGCGCCGCCCCGGCACGGTCCTGGTGCTGGCCCCCAGCGTCTGGGAACAGCGGTTTGCGACCAGGTTCTGCGAGCGGCTGAACATCGACGACTGCTACGTGGCCGTGGAGTCCAGGGATTCCCTGGAGGACTGGAACAGCAACGCCTGGCGCTATGCCTCGTGGCTCTTCGGCAGCCTGCCCTATTCATTGGAGTTCATCCGCACCCGCGGCAGCCCGAACCGGGGACCCTTCACCGAGCCGCCGGAGCGCAAGCGGGCCTCGCTGCCCGACGCGCAGCGGATGGTGCAGGCCGCGCCCACCTTCGGCCTGACTTCATCGGAGAAGCGGACGCTGGACCTGATCACCGACCATCCGATGATACCCCGGGAGCATCTGGAACGCTGGCTGGGGGTTACCGAGGGCCGGGTCAGCCAGATGCTGCGCAATCTGGTGCGCACCTGGGGTCTTGTCGAAGGCCACGGCAAGCAGGGCGACATCCGCTACACCCTGACGGAGGAGGGCATCCGCTACGTCACCCACCGGGACCGGGCGCAGCTGCCGACCACCCGGGGAATATGGAGCGCGGAGCTTACCACCGACAAACACGGGAGGCGGCGGCATCTGGGCCACCGCATCGAGACCTGGGCCAGGCAGACCAGGCACGCCGACGGGGTGACCTGGTTCCTGTCGGAGCTGGCGGCGGAGGCGCGGGCGACGGCGGACTCCCAGCTGACCTGGTCCGTCCCCACGGCCAAGACCGACCGGGCCTTCAACTGGGGGGAGTCGGCCATCGCCCCGGACGCAGTGGGACACCTCATCGCCGACGGACTGCACATCCCCTTCTACCTGGAGCACGAACTGCGCGCCCGCCATCCCAAGGGAGTGCTGGCCCGGCTGCGGCCCTACACCGACTACTACCACTCCAACGCTCCCGAGACGGACATGACCCCCTTTCCCGTGACCCTGTTCGTGGTGGCCAACGAGGAGGTGGAGGAGACCTACGCGAGGACGGCTTCCAGGATGAACCTGATGACGCTGCCCATCCTGGTATCCTGCGCCGGCACCCTGACGAGGAACGGGCTGCTGGGCCGGTCCTGGCGTCCCTTGTGGGCGTCCCGACCCAGGCGGCTGGCGCTGTCGGGACTGAGGGCCTACCGGTGGGACTCGCTGCGGCACCGGATGCGTCCGGTAGAGGGGGAGACGTGATGGGGCAACTGACGCGGCCCCATTTCCCCATTATCCCCGCTGGGTGTCCAAAACCGTCCCGGCAGGCCCGATTCCGGTCATCCGGGGAGGGTGAAAAGGCCCCAAAACCCTCGATTTCAGGTACAAAACGGGGTTGACGCATCCCCTGACAAGTCAGAGGGAAAATTGAAAAGCGGGACTAAAATCCCGGGAGTAGAATGTACCGGAATTGTACCACTTGCAGAGGCCCGACGTATCAGCCCATGGCGAGGTGAAAAGCGATGGAAGAGTCAGTGCGCTGGGTGTCCAAGGCGGAGGCGGCGGAGGAACTTGAGGTATCCATGTCCACCCTGGACCGGATGATCCGGAGGGGAGAGGTGGAGGTTGCCAGGGAGGGCCGCCGGGTGTACGTGCGGATGCAGGGGCCGGAGTACCTGAGCGCCGATGAACTGCTGCGCCGGTCCGTGGCCCGGGAGGAGGAACTTCAGCGGACGGTGCGGGAGTTGCAGCAGAGCGTGTCCGAGTGGCGGATCAGGGCCTCGGAGTTGGAGCGGGAACGGGGCGAGGCCCGGGAGTCGGCAGCCGTTGCCAACCGGCCCTACCACGAGCTTGAGGAGAAGTACCGGAAGGAGGTCGCCAAGCACAGAGAGACGAAGAATGCGCTCATCGAGACCCGGGTAACCGCCGTGGTGCTGCTGATGCTGCTGCTCGGCGTCGTGCTCCTGTGGTGGTTCGTGCTGAGATAGGGACCCCTGCGCCGGGTTGCCGACGGATGGTGAAGAGGAGCAGGCAATTTCCTGGAACGGGTGGACAGACTTACGGTTTCCCCTTGCGCTAGGGTATCCGAAGGGATAACATAAGCAGCGATGGTCAAGAATTACGACGGCGAGGCAGCGGCGATGGGCAGCAAGGCAGGACCCCCGGAATACCCGGCCATATCCGGCGAGATGACGGCTGCCCTGAACGCCGCCCTGGAAGCGGGCGACCTGAACAGCATCATGGGCGTCATGGGCCGGATGGCCCGCGCCCACCGGATGCGGCGGGTGGCCCGGGAGACGGGCCTGGGCGAGAAGAGCCTGTACAAGTCCATGCGGGCCGGGGCCAGCCCCGAGTTCAACACCGTGCTGAAAGTCACCCGTGCCCTGGGCTTCCGGTTGCAGGCCATCCCGTTGAGCAGCGACGACAGCCAATAGACCAGGAAAGAAGGGATACGGAGAACATGACGAAGAACATCGCACTTTTGCTGATGGCAATGGCTCTGGCCGGATTATGGGCAGGCTGTGGAGGCGGAGAGAGCAAGGAGGACATAGCGACAGAAGTGGCAAGGGAATGGGTGAACGCGAGCATCGGCCTGGTTTCCGAAGCCACGGCGGAGCTTATCGTCGGCGAGAAGCCCGCTCTGACTCAATTGGCGGGAGGAGTAATCGCCAACCAGGTTCGCCAGAACCTTTCCTGGACTTACTCGGCCCCGAAGGGGGGGAGCGAGGACAGGTACTCGATTACCGCTACCGCCGTAGCCGATCTCAAAATCGACATACCCCTCCTGGGAGAAAGGGAATACTCGGTGTCCGCGCCGTTCAATCTTGAAATCGATACCGGCGCCCGTGCCGTTTCAGAGTGGTCTCTCGACCTACTATCGGCAAGGGTAGAAGAGCGATAACGACGGAACGATGCGATGACCGAAGGTACTTGTCTCCGCTCCCTGATACTGTAAACCACCGCAAAGGCAGGCAAAGGAGGACGAATGAAAAAGGACAGACAGTTCCAGCCCCTCACCCCGGCGGCGCTCTACGCCCGGGTCTCCAGCGACCGCCAGGACGTGGACCTCTCCGTGGCCGCCCAGCTTCGGGCATTGCGCGACTACGCGAAGGCCAACGGCTATTCCGTCGCCCGCGAGTACGTGGACGAGGCCGAGAGCGGGCGCATCGCCGACCGGCCCCAGTTCCGGGAGATGATCGACGAGGGCAGCAGGCCGAAGGCCCCCTTCCAGGTGATTCTGGTCTGGAAATTTTCGAGATTCACCCGCAAGCGGGAGCACGCCGTGGCCTTCAAGGCCCAGTTGCGGCGCAAGGGCATCCGCGTGGTGTCCATCACCGAGCAGGCCGAGGACAACGCCACCGGCCGGCTGCTGGAGGGCATCATCGAGAGCGTGGACGAATATTACAGCGAGAATCTTGGGCAAGAGGTTGTGCGGGGAATGCGGGAAGCCGCTTCCCGTGGTTTCTTCCTCGGCTCCAAGGCACCCTTCGGCTACACCCGCATCAAGGTCAGCGACGGGGTGAAGGAGCGTCCCACCCTGGAGGTGGACCCGGTGGCCGCGCCCATCGTCAGGGAGATGTTCGAGAGTTCACGCCGGGGCAACGGGCTGGCGGAAATCTGCAAGGAGCTGAACGGACGAGGCATCACCAACCGGGGCAGGCGCTGGCAGAAGAACGTGGTCCACTACCTCCTGACCAACGAAGCCTATACCGGCACCGCCGTCTGGGGCGTCAAGAGCAAGGACGAGAAGGCGGGGGAGCCGGTGCGGGTGGAGAACGCCTGGCCCGCGTTGGTGTCCAGGGAGCTGTTTGACGCGGTGCATCAGGGGTTGCATGAGAGAGCGCCCACGGTGCAGCAGCCCGGACGGGTCGGGAGCCAGTACCTGCTGAGCGGACTGCTCCGTTGCGGGGTATGCGGCAGGTCCTACTCCGCCCAGGGAGCCAAGAGCGGACAGTTCGCATACTACGTCTGCTCCAGCCTGTTCCGGGAGGGAGCCGGAGCCTGCACCGCCCGCTACCTGAACGCCACGAAAGTCGAGGACCTGGTGATCGAGAAGGTCAGGGAGCGGATTCTCACCGAGGAGACCATCACCGAGCTGGTGACCCTGGTGGCCGAGGAGATTGATGCTTTGGCCGGCGAGGTCAACGGCAGGCTGACCGCCATCAACAGCGAGCTGTCCGACGTGGAGACCCGGTTGGAGAACCTCTACCAGGCCCTGGAGACCCAGCAGTTGCCCATCGAGGTCCTGTCGCCCCGCATCCTGTCCCTGAAGAGCCGCCAGGACCAGCTTGTGGCGGCGCGGGAGGAAGCCGAGTTCCAGTTGGAGCAGCGGCGGGCGGAGCTGCCCACGTCGAAGGAGATCAAGGGGTACGTGGCGGACTTCCGCGCACTCTTCCAGGACGGCACTTTCCCGGAGCGGAAGGCCCTGATCCGCAACTTCGTGCAGGGCATCGAGATCGTGGAGGACGAGGCGGTTCTGACGTATACTATCCCCATGCCGCAGGACGGGGTTACGTCGGAATCGGCCTCGGTTCTTGATTTCGTCCAGTCCAGCCCACCATTCAACTTCCCTCCCTCCCCGCGAGCAGCCTGCTGAATCGACACATTCTCGGCAGGGCATGATTTCTTTCTTCCCCACCGGCGCCATTTTAAGCGCCTGGCCTGGCTGCCGGCGGCGCCCCGATTCAGGCGATTTCTTCCCGGAAGAAATTTCGCCAGGCAAGGTTTGCGAGCCTGAAACCGGCTCTTACCCATGCAATTGGCCCAATTGGGAAGACCGCCTCAGATATTAGCTCAGACTCTGGATTAGCATTCAACGTGATACAATGCATATAGAGTATTGAAGCAAGACGGGAGCAGGATCTTTCAGAGGATTGCATCCCGTACCAACGAAAGCCATCCAGGGCGCACCATTGGTGGAGGTCATATGCAGAATTTGCTTTTTGCCGAAGAGATTATTCTTCTGTTGCTCAGGGATGAAGACGGAAGATTCAACCAGATTCCGACCTGGTCAATGGACTATGCCATCGCAGGGGCTGCCCTCATGGACCTGGCAATGGAAAACCGGATAGATACCGACTTGGAAAACCTCATCCTCATTGATTCGAGCCCCGTGGGCGACGACATCCTCGACCCCATATTGGCCGAAGTCGCCGCCGGAGGAAATAACGACACCCGTTACTGGGTGGAGCAGGTATCCAGGAAAGGGGCGGAGATCAGGGAACAGGCCCTGGACAGGCTGGTGGAAAGAGGAATACTGGAGAGGGAAGAAGACCGGTTCCTGTGGGTGTTTCGCTCCAGGAGATACCCTACACTGGACGGAGACGCTGAGCGCGAGGTGAAACTGCGAATCCTGAACGTCCTGTTCTCCGATGAGATACCAGACCCCAGGGACCAGATGATCATCTGCCTGGCGGACGCCTGCGGAATCTTCCCCAGGATACTGTCCCGCCAGGAACACGCCAGGGCTGCCGACCGCATCGCCCAGGTCAGCAGGCTTGACCTGATAGGGCAGACAATGTCCCAGGCCATCCACGATATCCAGGTCTCGGTGGCCGTTTCCCACCAGTCTCACATGATTTAGAGATCAACCTGCCGCCCCGCGTCCGGACCCGCAGGACAATCCCCCTTAACTGACTGTCACCCCGAGCCCTTCGGCAGGGTTCCCCTGAGCCAGGCCGAAGGGCTCAAAGCGACATTAGCACTGTTTAAAGCATCAGCCTCTATTTAAAACGCGATTTTCCCCACCCGTCCCAAGCCTTTCTTGACACAGCGGAGGAGGTATTCTAGGCTTTATAGTAGTCATATACACTCTTGCCTTCAGCTTCAGACCACGATCGGCCACCAGACAGCCTGCAGTACCCCAGGAATTGGCTTATGGATTCCCGACTTCTGGACAAAATTGATTCCCCTTCAGATCTTAAGGGCTTGAGCCAGGCGGAACTGGCGCAGGTAGCCCAGGAGATCCGCGATACTATTGTTTCAGTAATAACCGAACGGGGCGGTCACCTGGCTTCCAACCTCGGCGTGGTGGAATTAACGCTGGCAATTCACCGCACATTCGACAGCCCGAGAGACCGGATAGTCTGGGACACCACGAACCAGATGTACAGCCACAAGCTGGTGACCGGTCGGCGGGATGAATTCAAGGATATTCGGCTGGCCGGCGGCATTTCCGGCTTCGGAGAACCTTCGGAGAGCCCCCACGACACCCTTTGCGCCGGACACGCGGGCACCGGTCTGTCCGTCGCCCTGGGCTTAGCCCAATCAACCGCCATCCGGGGAACGGATTCCTGGACCATCGCCGTGGTTGGAGACGGTGCAATGACTTCAGGCTCCAGCTTTGAAGCCGTCAACAACATCGTTCACTTCAATCCGGACAAGCTGATCGTCGTTCTCAACGATAATGGCATGTCGATTTCCGAGAATATCGGGTTTCTGACCAACTGGCGCAAACGCGTCATCACTCACCCCGAATACCAGGCAATGATCGCCCGCATGAGGGCCCTTTCAAGGCGGGTACCCACCGGCGACGTCATCTACCGCCTGGTGAAACGGTTCAACGACAGCCTGGACACCTTCATTCTTCCCACAGTCTTCTGGAACGAACTGGGATTTCAGTACCTGGGTCCGGTGGACGGACACGATATCCGGCAACTGGAACAAACCCTGGAACAGGCCAGGCTGACCACGGGTCAGGTTCCGATAGTCCACGTGGTTACCCACAAGGGACACGGCTACGAACCTGCCGAGGATGATCCCATCAAGTTTCACCAGCCCAGTTCCCCCCTGGGGGCCGGTTCTGGGGCGCCCACCTATTCCAAGGTGTTCGCGGACACAGTCAGCCGCCTGATGGCGGAGGATGACGCGGTAATCGGCGTATCCGCCGCCATGCTGGAAGGGACAGGACTGGAAGAGGTACGCCAGGAATATCCGCAACGGGTATTTGACGTGGGAATTGCGGAGCAACACGCCGTCAGCATGGCGGCGGGAATGGCCTCCGCGGGGATGATCCCCTTTGTATCCATCTATTCCACCTTCCTGCAGCGGGCGTTTGACCAGCTGGTCCATGACGTCTGCCTGCAGAATCTGCCCGTAACCGTTATTGCGGACAGGGCGGGGATAGTTGGAGAGGACGGCAAGACCCACCACGGATTCCTGGACATTTCCTACATGCGTTGCCTGCCCAACGCCGTGGTTGCAGCCCCTATGGACGAGAACGACCTGCAGCACCTGGTCTATACCGCATACAAGCACCCGGGGCCCTTTGCCATTCGCATTGCCCGGGGGACGGCCACCGGCTGTCCTCTCGATGAGGAACTCCGGGAATTGCCCCTGGGACGGGGCAGGGTCATCAGGGAAGGCAGCGACGTCGTCATATTCGGCCTGGGCAAGACAGCCACCGCCGCCCTGGAGGCATCGGAGCTGCTGGCCAGCTATGGCATTGCCTGCGGGGTGGTCAATCCCTTGTTCGTCAAACCCCTGGACGTCAGCCTCCTGGTGGACTCGGCCCGAGCCTCCGGCCGCATTGTTACGGTGGAGGAGAATGTGCTGGCCGGGGGATTTGGTTCGGCGGTCCTGGAAGCCCTTTCGGAGGCCGGAATGGGGGACGTGGCGGTTCACCGGATCGGAATGCCCGATTCCTTCGTGGAGCACGGTACCGCCGGCGACCAGCGGCATGACCTTCAGCTGGATGCGGAGGGTATCGCCGCCCAGATCCTTGAGACCTTCTTTCCCGACCGGACCGCCGTGAGCGCCGCTTCCGACTAGCCCGATTGGTTGCCCAAGAGGCCCTTAGCAATGAAAATTCACCGCATTTACACCGGTGACGATGGTCAGGCCCATATCGACCAGATTGAGACCGACGACTTCCCCAACCCCGCTTCCCTGACCGAAATATCTGAACTCAGGTTTCGGGTGCAACAACCAGGTCAGTTTGCCGACTGGCACGTGGAGTCCCGCAGGAACTACATCATCACCCTGTCCGGAGAGGGAGAAATCGGGCTGGGTGACGGCTCCCTGCACCGCTTCGGCCCCGGGGCCGTGGTGCTGGTAGAGGACCTGACGGGGCAGGGACACACCACCAGGGTTTCCAGCGAGGTCCCGAGGATTACCATCGCAGTACCGCTGGCCAACCAGACCCCCGGCGCCTAGCCGGTTCGGCCGGTATGCCCTTCTCGCTGAACGGCCGCGTAAGGACCTGGTACAGGACTGAACCCCGGTCCGGTCCCGATTCCGGCGCTGCCTCCACCCCGCTTTTGCTGGCCCACGGCTTTATGCAGTCCAGCGAGGACTGGGCTGAAGCTGGTTATGTAGAATCCCTGCAACAGTACAGGCCCCTGATACTTGTGGACTTCAGGGGGCACGGCAAGAGCGACAAGCCCCACGACTCCGCGGAATACGGGATGGAGCTGTTGGTCCCGGACCTGGTCAAGGTCCTCGACCAACTGGGGGAGGAAACGGTGGACTTCCTCGGCTATTCCTTTGGCGCCTGGGTGGGCTTCGGGTTTGCCAGGTTTGCACCGGAAAGGTTGCGCTGCCTGGCGCTGGGAGGAATGCACCCTTATGTCCGAGACCCCTATCCGTTGAACCGCAGGATTGAACGCTTTTCCAGCGCCAGGGACGCTATCGCCGCGGGTGGGCGCCATGCTGACCTGATTCCCGATCAGGTAAAAGCCCAGTTCGCCGACAATGATGTCGAGGCGTTGATTTCGCTCACCACTGCCATTCGGGACTCGGAGGGTTTTGAGGAAGCCCTGGACTCCCTTGAGGCGCCGGGCCTGGTTTACGCGGGCGAGGAGGACCCCGCGTACCCATTGGCCCGGAAGTGCGTTGAGGGTCACGAGGGGCTGAAGTTTGTATCGCTGCCAGGACTCGGCCACATGGAGGCCTGGGAGAGCAGTGAGGTAGCCCTGCCCCACATAATCCGGTTTCTGGAAGAGGTGACGTAGCCACCTTTCTCCGCTGGCCCATTGCCTGCCGAATCTTCCCCTTTCCCCGCAATCAAATGAGCATTCTTGCCGAAGGAGGAGGGACTGGCAGACACTCCGGTCCGTACTTGCATTCTCCTGCGGCAATGTGCCGGGACTCACCAGCCGACGAAGCGCCCTCGTGTTTGATTTAGCTCAATGGGTATCGTAGAATAGGCGGGCATTTGGGGTCGCCGCACCCTCCAGGAGTTCTTCCATGCCTCAAACCACAGAATTGAATCTCCTTTGCATGTCCGGTCAGGGGTCGGTGCAGGCCGGCGAAGCCCTGGCCAAGCTGTACGCCCACCAGGGTTGGTTTGTTTCGGTAAACGTCTATCCGGGCACCCGCGCCCGCAGTGGGCCGGTCATAAATTATGTCAAGATTTCCGACTCGGAGGTGATGGCCAGTTGCGCCAACTACCATCCATCGGAAGTGATCGTTTTCCAGGAAGAACTGCTGCTCACTGCCAGGAACAACACCCACGAACTGATTGCCGACGCAATCGGGCGGATGAAGACCGGCACCCTGCTGGTGAACTCGCCCAAGCAACCCCAGGAAATTGACCTGCCCTTTGACCTGGAGGGAGTGGTGGCAACAGTGGACGCTACGGGCATTGCCGGCAGGCTGCTGCGCCGCAATCCGCCGCCGGTGGGGCTGACCCTGCTGGGCGCCTATGCGCGAATCACCCAGGCCATTGACATGGGTGAACTGCTGTCTATCATCAGGGAGGCCTTCCCTGGCGCCGTTGGCGAACGCAATGCCGAGGCGACGACGGAAGCCTACGAGTCGGTGCAGGCTATCGGCGGTGTCAAGTTCCAGGTTGACCGGACGCCGGCGAGGCTGGAACACGCGGCGGTGGAGAGTCTGCCCCAGTACTACCAGTTTGACCGCTACGACAAGCTTCCGGGGTTCAGCGGAGGCAGCCCCTTCGTCTGGCGGGACAAGGTGCCCGTATGCGAGGACAACAAGTGCATCTGCCCCGGCGTGTGCATCAGCGAGGTTATGTGTCCCGACGGGACCGGTTTCATCATCCGCCAGGACCTGCCGCACCAGGGGTACCGCATAGACGTGGACTTCTGTCGGGGTTGCGGCATTTGCGCGGAGGTCTGCGTGGGCAGCGCTTTGACCATGGTTGACGAAGACCAGGTCAAGAAGGAAAACCCGGAATACACCGACATTACTGCGGCCCCACACCGGCCGGAGATCGACACCCACCAGCGAATTCACCTGGACATTTAGCACTTTAAGGCAAGGCAGGAGACCGTAGATGACCTCCCCCACTCCCACCAGGCGTGAAGCACTAACCGGCAACAAGGCGGCGGCCCATGCGCTGAAACTGGCCCGAGTTCAGGTGCTTTGCTACTTTCCCATCGGTCCGTCGGACGAGGTCGGTGAAGAGCTTTCCCGAATGATCCAGCGGGGTGAACTGCCGGCCGAGGTCATCGAACTGGAACACGAGCGCAGCGTGATGAACGCCCAGATAACGGCAACCCAGTCGGGGGCGCGCTGTTCCTTTGCCACCAACTCCGAGGGCCTGCTGATTGCGGCCCAGCAGCTAATTTTTGCTTCCTATGCCCGCATTCCCATGGTGGTGGTGGTGGCGCACCGGGCGCTGGAACCGCCGGCCATTGTGCGGTCCGACGACCAGGACACCATCATGTACCGGGACATTCACTGGATGCACTACCACTGCGAGAACGCGCAGGACGTGATGGACACGGTCATCCAGGCCTACAAGGTCAGTGAGGATCCTGACGTCCTGCTGCCGGCCTTCGTTACCTATGACGGATGGGAAGTCTCCCACAACAGCTATCCGGTGCAGTCGCCCAGCCAGGAGGCGGTGGACAGCTTCCTGCCTCCGTTTGATCTGCCTCCGGAGGTGGACTTCATCAAGAACCTGGATTTCGCGGCCTACTACGGCGGCCAGCGCATGAGCGGGTACGGCTATATTGATGTGGAACGGGAATACATGGAGCGCCGGTTCCAGCTGGACGAGGCGCTGAACGTCACCTCAAAGGCCAGGCTGAAGCAGGCCCACCAGGATTATGTGAACCTGACTGGGCGGGGCTATGGTGGCTTGATTGAGACATACCAG
Organism: Chloroflexota bacterium; assembly: GCA_028875055.1. Classification (GTDB taxonomy): domain Bacteria; phylum Chloroflexota; class Dehalococcoidia; order Lucifugimonadales; family UBA3495; genus Bin22. Next base: position 47,213 of record JAPPGG010000062.1, on the reverse strand, counting down.
ATGGAGGACGCCGAGGTAGCCATCGTGGCCATGGGTTCCCTTTCATCGACATCCAGGCTGGCCGTGCATCTGCTGCGCGAGCAGGGCAAGAAGGTTGGACTGGTCAAGATACGGACCTACCGCCCCTTCCCCAGCGAAGACCTGGTTGAGGCGCTGGGCAACGTGAAGGGCGTTGTTGTGCTGGACCGGAATACCGTCGCCGCGGTGTACCAGGACCTGCGCAGCGCATTGTTCGGTCAGCCCAACGCGCCGGTGGTGCTGGGACGGATAATCGGTCTGGGCGGGCGCGACGTTACCCATTTCAACATTGTTTATGCCGCGGAGGAAGCGCTTTCCGCCGCTCGTGGCGGCGCCGTGTCCAAGCCGCTGGACTGGCACTTTGAGGTAATTGAAGACGAGGAAATGCTGGCCAGGATGCTGAACAGCTAGCGCATTCTGCCCGGCTACTTATCCACGCAAAGGGGAGTTACTGCCATGCCCATAAAAATGATCCAGGACACCCCGGAACAGCGGGTTTTTATGAACGTAACCGCCAACCAGTGCCCGGGATGTCCGGAGAACCTGGCCACCCGGCTGGTGATGCACATAGTGTTCGATCATTTGCGGGAAGAGAACCCGATAATCTTCGGGCAGGGTTGCGGTATTGGACGCGACTTTCTTCAGCGCAGCGGCCTGGGCACCCACGACAGCGGCATTGCAGGTATGCTGACGGCGATGAAGGTGCGCAATATCGACCGGCCCATAGTGGTGATCGACGGCGACGGCCAGATTGACCTGGGGCTGGAGGACATGGCCACCAGTTTCCAGCAGGGCTACAAGTATCTTCACGTGGTCTGCGACAACCAGGCCCACGCGGCCAGCGGGAGTCACGCCACGGGCAGCACCGCGCCGATGGCGCGCACCAGCGTACGGCCCTCGGGCAAACTGCGGCACCCCAAGCACTTTGCCCTGATGCTGATGTTCAGCGGCGCAGAATACGTGGCCACGGCTTCGACTTCCCACCCCCAGGACCTGGAACGAAAGATCAAGGCGGCCTGCGACCGATTGCCGGCCTTTATTCAGATTCTGACTCCCTGCAACCCCTCCTGGGGCTATGACGACAGCAAGGGGATAGAAGTCTCCCGGCTGGCGGTGGAAAGCGGCATCTGGCCCCTCTACGAGTGGAAGGACGGCGTGTTTCAGAGGCAGAACATCATGCGCAAGTCCACCGTCCGAGATTACATTGGATCGCAGCGCCGGTACGCCCACCTGGATGAGTTCGGGATAAGCCAGATGGAAGAGTACGTAAACGACCTGAACAAGATGATGGTCCAGTTGGAAACAGGGTTTTCAGGCTAGGGCCCAGACTGCAATGGTTGCCGAGCCGAAAGCCTGGTTGAGTTCCTATCCCAGCGGAATGCCATCCAGCCTGGAGTACCCTCGGGCTCCCCTGTTCCACTTTCTCCAGCAGTCCGCCTCCAGGTTTCCCGACCGGCCGGCAATCATCTACCAGGACGCCCCAGGGGGCGCTGAGCCGGTAACCAGGACGTATCGGGACCTGGAAGAGGAGACCAGCCGGTTTGCCGCCGCATTGACCTCCCTGGGCGTTGAGAAGGGCGACCGGGTTGCCTACTACATCCAGAACTCCCCTGAGCTAATTGCGGGCTTTTACGGCATCCTGAAGGCAGGGGCGGTGCCTGTTCCCTGCAACGTGATGTACCAGGCGGAGGAACTCTCCTACCACCTGAACGATTCGGGGGCGCGGACGCTGCTTTGTGAAGCCGACCTTTATCCCACAGCACAGGGAATCCTTCAAGAGACGGGGGTCTCCACGGTTATCGTTGCCGGGGGTGAAGTTGAAGGCGACGCCCTCGCGTGGGAAGGACTGCTGGGCAGCGCCAGACCCCTGGAGAGCCCGCCGCCAATTGACGTCGAACAAGACCTGGCCCTGCTGCCTTACACCGGCGGCACCACGGGAGTCCCCAAGGGAGCCATGCTGACCCATGCCAACATGGTGGCCAACGCCGTGCAGTTTCGGGACTGGTTTGGCTATGAACCGGGTGGCGAGGTATTCGTGGCAACCCTCCCACTATTCCACATCGGCGGGATTGCCGGGGTGATGAGCGTGCCGATTTCCTGCGGGGGGACAATAGTCCTTTTCCGCCGTTTCAGCGCGGAACGGGTCCTGCGGGCCATTCAGGACTACCGGGCAACCCGCTTTCTGGGCGTACCCACAATGTATATCGCACTGCTGAACCACGAAAGGGCGGGCGAATACGACCTGTCTTCCCTGCGTCCCAGTCGGACCAGCGCGGCGCCCCTGCCCGCGGCGGTGAAAGAGGCCTTTGATGGACTGGTCGGCCGCCCGGTGCTGGTGGAAGGCTATGGCCTCACTGAGACTTCGCCGCTGACCCACGCCAACCCGGTGGACGATGCCCGTGGTGGCTCCATAGGCGTGCCCCTGCCGGATACGGAAGCCCGGGTATTCGACCCTGACGACGGCCTGGAAGAGATGCCCCAGGGGGAAATCGGAGAGCTGGCCCTGCGGGGACCGCAGATAATGAAGGGTTATTGGCAGCGACCGCAGGAGACGGCCGAGGCCATTCGCGACGGCTGGTTCTTTACGGGCGACCTGGCCTACATGGACGAACGGGGCTATTTCTTTATTGTGGACCGCAAGAAGGACGTGATTAACGCGGCAGGCTTCAAGGTCTGGCCCCGGGAAGTGGAAGAGGTGCTCTTCCAGCACCCGGCAGTAAGGGTTGCGGCGGTGCTGGGCGTGCCGGACGATTACCGGGGCGAAACGGTCAGGGCGGTAATCGCGCTGAAGGACGGGCACGGGTTTGACGGTGACGAGTCGGCGAGGGCGGACATTCTGGCCCACTGCCAGCGCCACCTGGCCAACTACAAAATACCCCGAATAGTGGACTTCAGGGATGAACTCCCCGTCAGCGCCGCAGGCAAGGTTCTGCGGAGAGTGATGCGGGACGAGGCGACACCCTGAAGGTCGGGGCCCCCACAAGTGGGCAAGGAATGTATGGAGCGGGATTCCACCCGCTCCATTTTGCATTCCCTCCCCGGGCCAGGTTTGCGCCACCTGACAAGGGTCAAGGCGGCAGGTGCGTTCGGTAGCGTTCCGATTCAGGCGGATTATGGCAGGTAGGGGCAGGTTTGAAACCTGCCCTGGACTGCATTTCGACCCTATTGCCCTTGCCATACCAGCCAAAATGGAACGCTTCCTGCGCATTTGGCATTGACCTTCATTCGAGCGCTGGCCCGAGTCCAGGAGGTTGAGGAACGAGTCAACTCAATCACAGGCGGTGTCCCGGCAATCCGGCTTGCGCCGTTAAGGCGGCCACCTCCCGTGATTGTCCGCAGATTTAGCTTTCAGCCTGGTTTCAGTTCAGATGACGTGGGGCAATACCTTGGAGGTGAACCGGTCCAACTGTTCCTGCTGATTGGGTGAGGCGAAACGCACGATGAAGTAGGTTACCCCGGCTTCACGATAGTTACTGATGGCTTCGGCGCACTTTTCGGGGGGCCCGAAAACACACAGCAACTGCTTGCTGACCGCCTCGTATGGGCGGCTGTAGTAGGCCTGCATGAAGCGGTCGCCCTCGGCCAGGGCTTCGTCCTCTTCGTTCAGGTTGACCGAAATATACAGGGCGCGGGTCATTGTGCCGGCATCCCTTCCGGCATTGGCAGCGTTTTCTTGAACCCGGTCCCAGCAACGTTCGAACAGTTCAACGCTGGGCACATTGGTTATCCAGGCGTCTCCCATTTCAGCCACCCGCCGGAGACCCCGCCTGACCCAGTTGCTGGAAATCCAAATGGGCAGTGGGTCCTGTATCGGCTGGGGTTCCAGCGTCACGTTCTTCAGGGGATAGTAGTCGCCCTCACAGGTCACGTCTTCCTCGGACCACAGGGCCCTGAGGATACGAATGCCCTCTTCCATGCGGTCGGCGCGCTCGTTGACGGGAATGCCCACGGACTCGTGCTCGTCAATATACATCTGGTTGTCGCCGCGTCCGGCGCCGGCGCCCAGGATTACCCTGCCGTTAGACACGTTGTCGATGGTAGCCAGTGAGTGGGCCAGGTGGACCGGATGACGCAGGGCGGTCAGCATCACGGCGGTACCAATCTTCACCCGCTGGGTCCGGGCGGCAATGGCCGACATTATGGTAAGAGGCTCCAGCCTGGGCTTGGAGGTGATGCTGTCACCCACCCAGACCGAATCGTAACCCAGCCGTTCCACCGTTTCGGCCATCTGCCAATTGAGCTCCACCCGGGGCCGTCCACCATCGGAATAAACCAGGACGCCGCGCGTGGGAAGCAATACCCCAAAGTTATCAATCGAGTCCATTCTAGCCTCGCATGTAGGCGGCGTTCAGCCTGCCCCGGATGTATCAGGTCCGCTAATCGAAACCGGCCTGGAAACTAGACTATGGGCCAGCGGGACGGGTATGAGACACCTACCCGTTGGAGAAGATTTTCCCCCAACTCCTGGACCTCCTGGACCAGGGCCCATTCGTCGACGAAAAGAGGGCGGTGGTCTTCCACGCGTATCTTGCCGTCCACAATCACGGTATGCACGCTGCGGCCATCGGCATTGTAAACCAGGTTGTTCACTGGATTGAACAGCGTTCGCCATTCCGCGCGGCGGGTATCGAAGAGGACCAGGTCAGCCTTCTTTCCGACTTCGATGGAGCCGACTTGGTCACCCAGCCCCAGGGCTTGGGCGCCACCGATAGTAGCCAGCTCCAGCGCTGTTTCGGCAGGGATCATGCCTACGTCCCGGCGGGCATCCTTGTAAAGGACCGCCGCCAGATACATGGATCGCATAGTTTCCAGCAGGTTGGAGTTGTTTCCGGCATCGGTACCCAGTCCTACGATGGCGCCGGCAGCCAGCAACTCGGGCAGCATTCCATCGTGGGCCACCCCACTTCCCCCCTTGATTGCCGCGGTGGGACACATTACGACGGATGACCCATTCTGGGCGATGGCCTCCACTTCGGACTGGTCTATCCCCAGGCCGTGGGCCAGGGTGAGGCTGGACTTCAGAATTCCCAGCGATTCGAGGTATTGGGTGGGACGCATGCCGTAAGATTGCAGGCAGTCCTGCACGTACCGGGACGCGTTGTTGAAGTGCAGGGTCATACGGGTACCGTACTGGTCGGCCAGGGCTCCGGCGGCCAGCAGCAACTCTTCAGAGGAGAAGGAGGGCGAGAATGGCATGGCCCACGCCCGCACCCTGTCTTCCAGCCGATGGTCGTATTGCCTGATGGTCTGCTCCATCAGGCGAACAGCTTCGGCCGTTTCGTAAACGGGCAGGTTAATGGGGTTCGGCCGGTCGGTTACCTGCCACCCAACCACGATTCGGCAGCCGGACTCCTCGTAGGCCTGCATGCAGGCGTCAAGGCCCTTGGTACTGCCCGGGTCCACAAAGCAGGTGGTGCCGTACTTGAGAAGCTCGACAATAGCCAGCAGGGAGGTGAGGTATTCTTCCTCGTCGGTCATTGCGCCCTGCAGGGCAAAGACGTTGGAGAGGTAGGCGGGACCAAGGTCGTCGGGGAACACGCCTCGGGTGGCATGGGCATAGCTGATGTGCATGTGCCCATTGACGAAACCGGGCGTAACCACCATCTCGCTGGCGTCAATAACCCGGTCGGCGGGCACATCGGCCAGTTCGGCAGACTTCCCAGTCCTGGCGATGCGCTGGCCTTCAATGAGCACGGAGCCGTCCTGTATTATTCGACGCTCCGGGTCAACGGTGACCAGGAACTTGGCCCCCTCGATCTTGATGCTGGAATCGGGCATGGACTTAACTGCTCCCTATTGGCGCGGCAGTACATGGACTTACGGCGCCTTCTACTGGGCATATTAGTTTCGTGCAGGTAGTTTCGCAACCCTGGCGGCAATGCGGGGGTTGATATAATTCAATAGAGACCAACAGTTGGAGGGCCATTACGATGCCATATTCCCCACTGAGCCTGGAAGGAATGACGGCGCTGGTCACCGGTTCCGGAAGAGGCATCGGCAGCGCGCTGGCCATTGGACTGGCCCAGGCCGGCGCCCACGTAGCCGTATCGGACATACCCGAGCAGATGATTGGGGCGGAAGAGACGGCCGAGGCTATCCGCCGGGAAGGGGTGGCCAGCAGGGCTTACCAACTCGACGTTTTGGATCTTAAGAACATTCAAGACACGGTTGGCCAGGTGGCAGGCGATTTCGGACGCCTGGACATTCTCGTAAACAATGCCGGAATACGGCGTCGCCAGCCGGCCCTGGAGGTGACCGAAGAGAACTGGGATGCCGTGATCGATACCAACCTGAAGGGCCCCTTCTTCTGTTCCCAGGCTGCGGCGAAACCCATGATTGACCAGGGTTTTGGGCGCATCATAAACATTTCGTCCCAGCTGGCGGTGGTGGCGGGAGAGAATCGGGCCGCCTATTGCGCCAGCAAGGCGGGCCTGGCAAACCTGACCCGCGTACTGGCCCTGGAGTGGCTCAGGTATGGGATTACGGTGAACGCCATTGGCCCCGGTCCAACCGAGACGCCTGGCTTGCAGATGGCAGACTCCAGGACCGATGAGGAACTGGCTGCAGACCTGTCGGCCCATATGCCCCTGGGACGCCGGATGACGCCGGAAGAACTGGTGGGGGCGGCGATCTACCTGGCCAGTCCATCCGCCGGAGCCACTACGGGCCAATTGCTGATTGTGGACGGGGGATGGACCATCATCTGACGGCTTCAGGCGAACATCAAAGGAGGCAAATTGGCCCTTACATTTGGAATCAGGCAGGCCACCCTGGACGATCTGGATACCATGGTTGACTTTAATGCCGCCATGGCCCTGGAGACGGAAGACAAGGGCCTGGATCTGGAGGCTCTGAGGGAAGGAGTGGGGTCGCTGTTGAAGGATCATTCACTGGGGTTTTACCTGCTGGCCGAAAGCGGCGAAACAGTGGTGGGGCAGCTTATGGTCACCACCGAATGGAGCGACTGGAGAAACGCGCATTTCTGGTGGCTGCAAAGCCTCTACGTGGTCCCCGAGTTTCGGCGGCAAGGGGTTTTCAGGCTGCTGTACGATCGGGTGTGCCAGCTGGCCAGCGATGCCGGCAATGTCTGTGGCCTGCGCCTGTACGTGGAACGGTCGAATCATCGAGCCCAGCAGGCTTATGTCAATTTGGGCATGGCCCTGTCCCACTACGATATGTATGAGGTAGAATTCCAGGGAGAGACGGGCAATTGACTGCCCCGGATGGAAGGACTATCTTATTTTGGCTACCTAGCGAGCCTTGCAGCCTGGTATGACAAACCATGCCTGATTCAGCATCCGAGTATGACTACCTGACCCGAGGGCAGGCCTTCCTCCAGGTGGGAAACCTTCCCGCCGCCATTGCCGACTTCACCCAGGCCTTGTCCATCAACCCCAGCTTCGCCGCCGCTTATTACTATCGGGGCATCGCCCAGCGCAATTCCGGCAACTACTCGCTTGCCATCGCCGACTATACTTCTGCCGTGGAGATAGAGCCGGATTACCCGGTGGCCTTTTACGCGCGAGGTGTGGTACGCCGTCACCTGGAAGAGTACGAGGCGGCCATTGGCGATTACGACCAGGCAATTGAGCTCGAGCCCGAGGACGGCGACTTCTACTACGCTCGGGGTGTGGCCCACGCTTCGCTGAAACACTATGACGAGGCAATCCGTGATTTCCTGGAGGCGCTGGACCTTAATCCGGAAATGCCCAACGCCTGGTACAACCTGGGAATAGCCCACCGCGACCAGGGGAAACCGCAACAGGCCCTGGAATACTACTCCGCCGCCCTGAAACTCCGTCCCAATGAACCGGACTACTGCTATGCCCGGGGCAATCTCTACAACGACCTCCACCAGTACGAGGAGGCCATTGAAGACTATGACCGGGCGCTGGCCGCGGTGTCCACGTTCGCCAATGCCTTCTACAACCGCGGCATTGCCCTGCGGAACCTGGGCAAGCCCGCAGAGGCGGTCGACTCTTTTAACGAAGCCTTCCGGTTCGGTCCGGAGTTTCCCAATCTCTTTATGAACCGGGGAATTGCTTTCGCTGACTGCGGGAACTACGCGGCGGCGCTGAGTGACCTGGACCGGGCGCTGGAGCTGGATGGGACCCTGGCCGCCGCCTTTCGGGCCAGGTCAGGGGTCCACGCAGCCCTGGGAAACACCGACGAGGCAGAGGCCGACCGCCAGGAATTCGAACGGTTGAGCGAATAATGACCTCTTCCCTCCCGTCGCCGAGCGGGGTACCCATTGGAGAACAGCTCGGTTTCCTGGAATATCAGGTTACCGACGAAAACCTTCACATGTTCCAACAAGCAGTGGGATATCCGGCATCATACTTTCCAAATTTAGCAGCCATGGACCATTTTTTTGTCCTATTACAAAAACGCAATTTCCCGGTCCTGGAAAGTGTTACCCATGAAGACCGATATTTTCGCCCCCCAGTGACCGGTCGCAGGGTCCAGGTGACCGGCTGGATCCAGGATCAACGCATAAGTCGGGGGGTTGAGACCCTGACGGTGGAAACCTTTGCGGTGGACGAAATCGGGACTGAGATTTTGCGCAGCCAGCACGTCTTCCGGCTTGGCGCCGGGCGGGCTCCAGAGCGACTGGGCCGCCGTCCCGGAAGCACCAGGGGAGCAGAGAATACTACGTTCCTGCCATCCCTGGTAAAGCGGGTCACCGAAGAGGCCATCGAGCAACTGGAGGCCGCCCGACGGTCCCTGGTTGGTGAACAGGCGGACCTGGCCAGGGACCTCAGGAGCAACGTGCATGCCAGCGCTGACCTGGCCAGCGGCATGGGGCTGGCTTCAACGGTAGCTCCAGAGGAGATGGGCCTGGCATATCTCCACGAACTGCTGGACCGACGTTACGGAATAGATTTCCGGCAGGGTGGATGGCTCAAAGTAAATTACCGCCGCCCAATGTACGCCGGGGACACCCTGACGGCAAAGGGAACAATTGCAAGGACCGAATCGGACGGAACCCGCGCAACCTCATTTCTGCAGGTGTGGCTGGAAAACGGGCGGGGCGAGATGGTAATAACGGGGGAAGCCAGGGTAACCGTGCCCAGCCCGCTGACGTGATCCGTCGGCCCTGATTATCGCAAATACAGGTTCCCGCCCGAAAACGGAGCGAGGGGAAGTGAGAGCAATGCCTTCATTCAGTGAACAGCTAAAGGCCGAAGCCCAACCAATCTGGCGTGCGATTTTCCAGCACCCTTTCCTGCAGGAAATCAAGGACGGGACGCTACCACTGGAAAAGTTCCAGTACTACCTGACCCAGGACTACCAGTACCTGGAAGGCTTTGGCCGCACCGTAGTAATGGCAATGGCCAAGGCCCCCAATTCCAGGACGCTGGAGGAGCTTTCCCGCCGGGTGATGACGCCTATTGAGCGGCCCCTGCATCACAAATTGCTGGAGGCTGCCCAGGTGTCCATGGACTACATCAACGAAGTGGGTCGATCTCCAACGAACGCCGCTTATGTAAACCACATGCTGACGACCGCTTCACTCTACGGGCTGGGACCCGCCGCGGCGGCCCTGCTGCCCTGCCCCTGGACTTATCACGAGCTTAAGGACGAAGTCGGCGCCTCGGAACATCCTCTATACAGCCAGTGGACATCCTTCTACGTGGCGGGGTTCCTTGAAGACAGCGTCAACGCGTGGCGAGGTTTTGTGGACCAGATGGCAGAAGAAGCGAGTCCGGAGGAACTGGAGGCCATGCGCCAGGCTTTCCTGGTCAGCAGCCGCTACGAGTACATGTTCTGGGATATGGCCTACCGGATGGAGCGGTGGCCCGTGTAGGACGCCACCCGGGAGAATTGCGGTACAGCAAGGGGGGGCAGACCTGGTGGCCTGCCCCCTTCTTTTTCGCCGGTTGAAACGCCAGGCGTTACGGCGCCATGCGGGCCGGGCCCCAGTTGTGGGGAATGTTGATCAAGTTGGATTCGAGGTTAGTGGCGGAGGTCTGGCCGCAAACTGCCATGGCGTGGTCGAACTCGCGCCGCAGGATTTCCAGTACCCCGTGGACACCCTCGGCGCCGTCGTTGGCCAGGCCCCAGTAGAGAGGTCGGCCCACGCCCACGGCCTTGGCGCCCAGGGCCAACGCTTTCAGGACGTCGCTGCCCCGCCTGACCCCGGAATCCAGGTAAACCTCGCAGTTGTCGTTCACGGCGTCAACGATTTCGGGAAGCATTTCCACCGCGCTCATGGTGGAGTCAATCTGCCTGCCACCGTGCGTGGATACCAGGATGCCGTTCACGCCACTCTCAGCGGCGATGTGGGCGTCTTCAGCTGTCCTGACGCCCTTGAGGACCAGGGGGAGGGATGTGAGCCCCCTGAGCCAGTCCAGCTCTTCCCAGGACAGGGGCGGGACCTGGGCAGGCTGCCAGTTGGGAGCCTCGTCGGTGCCGCTGACTTCGGCCAGCCGCTCGGGAGTAGCGCGGAAGTTGGCCAGCTCGGCGGGGTTAACGTACTGGTTTCGAATGTCGCGTTCCTTGGGCGACGGGACGGGAGTATCGACGGTAAGGACAATGGCCTTGTAGCCCGCTTCCTCGGCCCGGTGAACCAGCATTTCGGTCAGGTCGTGGCCCCGGTGGTAGAGCTGGAACATCAGGGGACCGGAAGCGGCGGCGGAAACCTCTTCCATGCTGTAGTGGGAAGAGGTACTGAGCATCATCAGGGTGTTGGACATACCCGCGCCCCGCGCCGTGGCCAGCTCGCCATCGGGGTGGGCCAGCTTATGTCCACCGGCGGGACACACAAAGACCGGGAAGCTGAGTTCCGAGCCCAGCATGGTGGTGCTCAGGTCGCGATTGTCGATATTGCGCAGGAAACGGGGGCGGATGGTCAGGTCTTCAAAAGCTGACCGGTTGCGGGCCGTGGTAAATTCGTCCATGGCCCCGGCTTCAATAAACTCCCAGTTGTTGTGGGGGAGGCTTGCCCTGGCCCTCGATTCGTAGTCGTACAAATTGATGGGATCCATCTATTGACACTCCTTCATTGAAATGTTGGGGAAGTGAGCCTAACTTTAAGGGTTAGGCAGTTAGTTAGGCAAGGGCAGAACGCCGCGACGTTTGTCCGTATAATCACTCTAACGAAGCAACAGGAGAGATTTTGCTAAATGAAAATTGAAATGGGGGAGTCGCTAGGATATTCATACCTGCGGCATGTTAGAGGCTGCTGGCTGGTGCAGACTAACTGGAAGGCTTCAGATCAATGGATAATGCGGGCCTCAGAGGATCAGTTGGAGAACGAGTTCAGGAAAATGAGGCAGACTTTTGACCTGGGTGGGAGCGTTTTCAAGGGAACCAGGGATAGTGGTCAATTTCTTCGTCAGGCCGAAGTTGATGTGGTGGGCGTCGGGCAGGACGGCAGCATACATGCCATGGACGTTGCCTTTCACGAAGCGGGGCTCAACTACAGCGGAGGAGTTGGCAATAGAGTCTTGAAGAAACTGTTGCGGACCGTCCTTGTCTTGATGGCATATCATCCCCCGCACGTTCCGCGGCACATTTATTTCGTCTCCCCGAAGGTGCATAGAGCCGCCCAGCAGCCTCTGAACGACATATTCGACCGGTTGAGCAGGGAATACTTCGACATTAGCTGGCATCTATTTACAAATGAGCAATTTGCTAGCGAATTGCTGCTGCCGACTTTGGATAAGGGTACCTCGGTTGCGGATATGTCTGAGCTCTTTTTGAGGTCTTACAAACTGCTTCAGCTGGGAGAGCAGGTCCAAACCGATAGACCTCCCGAGGGCATGTACTCAAAGAACGATAACGGCAACAACGACCCAGAAAGCACCTTAGAAGAGATTGAGAGGCCCAATAACCCAGGCGACACAAGCAGCTTACAGGGCATCGTCAGGAGATTGATGACCACCCTCCTGGACACTCATCCTGGACTGTTGACCCAGACCGACTTAGAGAACCTACAGGACGAAAGATACTGCAATGCTGTCTTGGGACTGAGCATAGGAAACCTTCCCCTGCTGCGAGAGGCTGAGCTTGGGAGAGAAATCTCTGGTCACTCCAGGTATTGGCGGACATTGTATGGAGGGCATTTTTATGTATCCAGCCAGTGGTGGAAGGAACAACACCGATCCAATGCCACTGCATTGCAGGCAATGGTCTCAGCCTTAATAGAGAAAAACCAGCAGCACCCAGGCAAAACCCTGCTTCAAAAGCACTGGCAGGAGCTAAAGGACCTGGCAGAAGACCACCCATGACACATCAGGGCCCCGCTGACGCGGGGCCCTGAACCTTATACCCAAAGGGAGTTACGAGGCTACTCTTCTTCCGGGCGCTTGAAGGGGACTACGCCAGGGAGCCACCAATCGTCCCAGCTTTCGTCGACGCGCTGCTGGAAGAACTGGAGGTCTTCCTCGGTGAGGTGAGCAAAGCGGCCCTGGCGCTGCAGGTAATCCTGCACCGGCTTGCGGGCCCGCACGCCACTCTGAATGGCCCGGGACGGGCCGCTGAGGGTCAGTTCCCCGTCAGCGATCTCGTACTGGACCCACAGGCCCGTCTCTACGGCCAGCATGCCCAGCTCGTGGGAATACTTGGGGTCGTAGTCCCAGCCCTTGGGGCACGGGTCAATGACGTGGATGAAGGTGGGACCGCCGATGGTCAGGGCCCGGCGGATCTTGTTGGTGAAGTCCAGGCCGTAGGAGGCGCAGGCGGTGGCCACGTACCGGCAGCTGGGGTGACCGGCAGCCAGCATGGGAGCCGTGTTCTTCTTCCAGCGGCGGTTCATGATCCGGTGAACCTTGCCCGGAGGGCTGAAGGTGGAGTTGGCGCCCCAGGGGGAACTGCCCGACACCTGGATGTCGGTATTGGCGTAGGACTCGTTATCGTAGCAAAGGATGAGCAGGTTGTACTCTTCGTGCTGCAGGGCCGCGGAAATACCGGCCAGACCCATGTCCACACCGCCACCATCGCCGCAGAAGGCGATGACGTTGATGGGTTCGTCCTTCATCTTGCCCTTGCGCATCATGGAAGCCAGTCCCGCGGCGGTACCGGTGGCGGCGGCGCCGGAGGAACCCAGCTGAGTGTGCATCCAGGGCACCACCCAGGGGGTGCTGTAGTAGGTGGTATTGGCCACATACATGCAGCCGGTGCTGCCCACAACGATGGTGCGAGGGCCGGCGGCCTTGATCATCAGCCGCATGGTCAACGCCGACTCGCAACCCTGGCAGGTGCGGTGGCCGGAAGTGAAACCTTCCTGTATGGGTATGTTCTTTACACCCCGAACCTGGGGGAGATCCCGTACTAGCGTCATAATTCTTACTCCCTCACTCCGATCCAGTTGCATTCCTGTTCTACTTTACCAGTATCGATGGCCTTTTGGGTAGTTTCCACCATTTCTTCCACGTCTCGAACGCGGACTTCGCGGCCACCCAGTCCGGCAATGAAGTTTACCACATGGGGGCGCTTCTCCAGGGGATACAGGGCGGCTCGGACTTCGTTAAACAGCACCCCGCCGGAGGAGGGGGAACCGAATGAGTAGTCGCGATCAATGACGGCCACGGCCTTGGCGCCGCTCAGGGCTTCCTGTACTTCTTCGGTGGCAAAGGGGCGGAAGAACTTCAGGCGGACGAATCCGACCTTCTTGCCCTGCTCGCGCATGCGGCGGATGGCCACCCGTACCGGCAACGCCAGAGTGCCCATACCCATCAGGATGATATCCGGGTCGTCGTCGGTCATGTACTCTTCCAGGAAGGGGCTGGGGTCGCCCCGGCCGAATACCTGCTTGAACTCTTCGTACACTTCCTTGATGACGCCAGGAGTCCTGCTCATGGCTTCGTTGGACTGGCGCCGGATTTCCATCAGCCAGTCTTCGTTTACCTGGGGAGCAACAGTGATGGGGTTGTCCGGGTGAAGCTGCATCTGGCCCCGCTGGTAGCCGGGGAGGAACTTGTTGACTTGCTCCTGGGTAGGCACATTCACGATGGCCTGGGAGTGGGTCAGGAAGGAGCCGTCGCAGCTGAGCGCCATGGGAAGGAAGGCCCGGGGGTCCTCGGCGATGCGCCAGGCCATGAGCGCCATGTCCAGGGCTTCCTGGGCGGTGGCCACCCAGTAGAGCATCCAGCCCAGGTCGCGGACGGCCAGGGCGTCGTTGTGCTCTACGCCGAAGGCGCCGGGGTCGTCCAGGGCGCGGTTGCCGACCATGGCGACCACGGGAAGGCGAAGACCGGCGGTGACGGCAATGGCCTCGAAGGCGTAGAACCAGCCCACGCCGCTGGAGCCGCAGAAGGTGCGAGCGCCAACGGAGGAGGCGTGCTTAACAATTTCGAACTGGGAGTGCTCGCTTTCGGCCACGATGAAGTCGCAGTCGAAGGCGCCATTGGCCTTTAGCTGGGACACATACTGCATAACTGTGTCGTAAGGCCGAATGGGATAGGCGGTGATCACGTCAACGTCGGCCAAAGCGCAGGCAATGGCTACGGCCTCGCTGCCGCTGATCAACTCCTCTTTTTCGGTCATAAACAGTTGTTCTTCGACGGTTGTCATTAGTCCTCCGCTACCTCGGCGATCTCCTCGGCATAGCCACCGACGTGGTGGAAGCCGTGGGTCCGATCAACCTGCTTTTGCTTTTCGATCAAGGAGGTCATCCACTGGGTGTAGCTGTCCTTGTCCTTCTGCCACATTTCGTACTGGCTGTCGTTGTCGTTGAACTCGGCCTCGTTAATCATGGTCACGCAGTCGGCAACGGGACAGACGGCTTCGCAGACACCGCAACCGCAGCAGGACTCCAGGTTGGCGTCGTACAAACCATCCGGAGTGACGTCGAAGCAGGTGTCGGGGCACTGGAGCCAGCAGAGGGTGCACTTGATGCAGGTGTCAAAGTTGACGATGGGGCGCATGGAGCGGGTGCTGTACTTCTTGAATACGGAGTTGCGTACGGGCTGATAGCCTTCCTCGCCCCCGCGGAAGCCGCCGCCCTGCTCGATGCCGCGGATGATAATTCCCTCTTCCATGGTGGTCCAGCCGGGCAGGTCAAAGCTGAAGGGCTCTTCCTGGTTGCCTTCACCAGGCTCCACCGGGCGACTGGTGGTCCGGTCGTAGGAACGTTCGGCCGAGCGGACCTTCAGGTCGTCCCATCCCTGGTCCTGGATGGCTTCAACCATGGACTCCAGGCTGACCAGCTGGGGACAGACCTTGGCCAGGGCGCCCAGAATGCGGACATCGGTGTGGTCGTCCTTGTAAACCCAGAGGCCGGAGAAGCTGGGTATGGAGGTCAGAATGGACAGGTTGTAGGGCTGGTCCTTCTGATGGATGTCCTCGATGAGGGCATCGGCATCCTGGCGAGAGGTTACGATGAGGGTGCCACCGGTCTTGGTCAGGGCGTTGATGGGCTGGAGCCCGTACCATGCCCAGGACTCGATTCCCTTGCACATGGTGTCGTCCACGTTGATGGTAACGTCCACTTCCTGGGCTTCGTACACTGCCAGGTTTTCTTCCAGTTCCTCGGGATCGTCGGCAACGATGGCAAACTGTTTTGCCGGGATGCCGTTACGTTCGGGAGAGTCACCGTACCGGCCGAAGGCGGTTCCGTACTTGCCTTCTTTTCTGGCCGCGAAAACTATGGAGCGGACGATGTTCCGAGCCAGGGTTTTCTGGAAAATGCCCCGGTACACCACCTCCACAGCAACTGTGCTCATAAGGGTTCCTCCTGTAATGTTTTAGTCTGATCCAGACCGTCAGGGCCTGGGCATCGCTTTGGGTTTCCCGATCACACTAATCGTCAGCCGGCAGGGCCACCTCTTCCCGCTCCAGCGCCGCCCGGGCCGAGGGTTCAACGGTGGTGAGGTGATGGTCCATGGCCTGTCGCGCGCCGTCAACGTCGCCCAACTCCACTCTGTCAAGGATCTGGCAATGGGACGCGAGGGAACGCTGGGGACGGCCCGGCTCCTGCAGGGACCGGTCGCGAGACATCTGGAGGATGTCCTCGATGGCGCTGACCACCTTCACCAGGGCAGCATTGTGGGTGGCGGAGGCGAGGGCAAAATGGAAAGCGGTGTCAGACTCAACGCCCGTGCCTCCCTCGTCAATCTGACGCTGCTGGTCCCCGAGAATCTCCCGCATTGCCGCCACTTCATCGTCGGTTGCCCTCTGGGCGGCAAGGGCGGCAATGTGAGGCTCCATCAGGTGGCGCATCTCGAAGACGTCCTGGAGGGCGGCTTCGCCAACGTTGAGATTGGCCGCCACCAGGTCCAGGGCAGCTTCCAGGTTCTCGGTATTGATGAAGGTACCGGACCCGCGCCTGCTGACCACCAGGCCCTGCAGTTCCAGGGAACGGATGGCTTCCCGCACCGAACTGCGGCTGACTTTGAACTGTTCCGACAACTCTCTCTCTGAAGGCAGGCGGTCGCCGTGCTTCAGCATTCCCTGGCGAATCAACGCGTGAAACTGCTGCACGATTTCCTCGTACAGCCTCCGCCGCTTAACGCTGTGAATACGTTCCTGCATTCTGCCTTTTCAGCTACGGTGGTCAGACCAATTCCAGGCTGAGGGTATTATACTCCCGGAGGTGGGGTTGTCAATATTCTGGCTGGGCAAAACAGATGATTTCTCGAAGGAACAACGGATGGAGACTTATGACAACAGTCGAATCCAATGGCTCAACCGAATTCATGCCGGCGAGCAGCTTTCGAGATATCGGACTGTAATAGATTAAACTCTCTTTCCCAATCATCGTTTAGCCCTATGTCCCTCGAAAGATATGGGAGTGTTTCACAAGCGATTTCGACGACCCAACTGTAGTACACGAGGGCACTGACAAGGATCCCTGGCGGTTCATAGTCCGGCATCGGTTGCCGTCCCATGAGCTCGAGGATTTCCACACCCAATCCATGTGCCCCTGAATGGGCCAATTCGGATGAACTCCTATACATTGTAAAATAATGGTCGAGACAACCTATCTCCTCGCACATTTTCCTGAGTTTTTCCCATGAACTACCGGGTATTAGCAGTTTAGATAGCCCCACATAGTCTGCTTGCTCATTAAGCAGTTGCACTTGTTGACCAATATCCGAATATTCTTCTACACTCTCCAAAATCCCACTATGTTCCAAATATTTTGGCAGCCTATCGACGATGTCCAACTGCAAATACCTAAGGTTCACAGCCAACTCGAACGTATATCGAAGAAGCACAATCGATGGCCCATAAAGATCCTCATCAAGAATAATTCTGATGGCCAAGATGGCTTGTCGTATTCGCAGAAAATGAAACACCACCACAGCAGGCCACTGCTCTCCTAGGTCCTTATGTTGAATTCCAATTCGGTTGCCCATTAAGGCATCCGTAAGAGAAAAGGAACGCGCCAGAAGATAATTGTTGCTGGTCATACCGAGGACTCCCAGGGTTATTGCGGCAGTCTGCTGGGGAAGTGTCTGCAGCGCCTCTTATTATAGTAGAGCAATTGGCAAGTCCCGTATGCTGTTTTCAAGGTACCGCATTTGCTGATCCCATTGGTTATGCCAGTAATTCCGCCTTTTATGCTAAACTTGCACGGCACTGGCGAACCGGGCCAGATTGAGCTGGAAACACTTGGGAGGTTCCCACCTTGTCCCCACGAATAAATGCCGGCGAGGCTGTAATTGAGATGCTCCGCCAGGAAGGGGTGTCCCATATATTCGGCATTGTGGGCTCGTCTTTCCTGGATATTCTGGATCCTCTTTACGACGACGATTCCATGCAGTTTGTGGGTGTGCGCCACGAGCAGGGCGCGGCGTTGATGGCCGACGGGTTCAGCCGTATTTCCGGCGCCCCCTCGGTTTGCCTGGCCACCAACGGGCCGGGAGTTCTGAACCTGACCTACGGCATCGGGTCGGCGTATGTCGCCCACTCTCCGGTGGTGGTGCTGGCTCCGTCGGCATCCCGAGACCACCAGTATCGCGACTCCACCCAGGAATTCGACCAGGTGGCCCTGTTCAAGCCTATTACCAAGGCCAGCTTTCCCATTAACAAGATTGAGCGCTTACCCGACGCGCTGAGGCAGGCCTTTCGTGTCGCCACTTCGGGCAAGATGGGGCCGGTGCTGGTGGATATCCCCCGCGACCTGCTGCCCGGCGCGGAAATTGACCTGGACCTGCTTCCACCCCAGAACTACCGCTCCGGCCAGACTCGCTCCCGCGGCGACCGTGACCTCATTGACAGGGCAGCCCGCACTCTGCTTTCGGCCGAGCGTCCCGTCATCGTTGCCGGTGGCGGCATCCAGTGGAGCAACGCCGGAGAAGAGGTTGCCCGCCTGGCCGACCTGATTGGAGCCGCCGTAGTAACGTCCTACGGCCGGGCCGACGCCATACCCAATGACCATCCGTTGTTCCTGGGACACCTGGGACGCCTGGGCTCCGAAGAGGGGATCGAGGCCATCCGCCACGCCGATGTTATCCTGGCGGCCGGTACCCGCCTGGGCCAGTCGTCAACCTTTTATGACAACCGCTATGTGCCCGCCGACGCCCGGATCATCCAGATAGAAATTGACCCCCAGGAGCTGGGCCGGAACTATCCGGTGGAAGTGGGCATCGAAGGTGATGCTCGGGCCGTTCTGCTGGAAATTCTGGAACAGGTACGGGACAGGGAGCCCCGCCCCAACGTCCGGTGGGTTTCCGATATTCACGATTGGGCGGCCCGACGTGCGCAACGGCTCGACGCCGAGGCTAGGGACAGTTCAAGCCCCATAAAGCCCCAGCGGGTTTACGGTGAACTGCGCAGGGTGATGCCCCGGGATGCGGTCATAGCTCTTGACGCGGGCCTGGCCCCCAACTTCGGGCAAGACCGGCTTAATTTCTACAACCCCCGGAGCCTGATGACTTCGCTGGACCTGGGAGGGTTAGGATTCAGCTTCCCGGCATCGCTGGGGGCTAAATTCGCTGCACCCGACCGGCCTGTCGTCAACTTCAACGGTGATGGCGGCTTCCTCTTCAATGCCCAGGAGTTTGCCACCGCCGTCCGCTACAACCTGCGGGTCGTGACAGTGATAATGAACAACGGCTGCTGGGGGTCGGAGAAGGCATATCAGCGCTATGCTTTCGACGAGCGCTACGTGGGAGCGGATACCAACAACCCCCGCTATGACCAGTACGCGGAGCTGTTCGGGGGGCACGGGTTTTATGTTGAGAGGCCCGAGGATATTGGGGATGTATTCCTGGCTGCGCTGAATGCCGATGGACCCAGCATCATCGAGATTCCCACCGACCCGGACGAAATGCCCAGGCCGGCCAGGCTGGCCGAGGTGCAGGCGCCCGATGCACGGTCCTGATAATTCCCTAACGGCAGAGGAAGGATGGCCTGGTTCAACTCATTAGAAAAGACAATCTACCCCAAGGAAGTTGATATAGACGGGGCCGCCATTGGCATTCTCTGGGATGACGGCCACCAAAGTGTTTATCCGCACCGAATGCTGCGCCTGCGCTGCCAATGCGCCAGTTGCGTAGAAGAGATGACGGGGAGACCTCGGCTGGATCCGGCGACCGTGCCTGAAGATGTGATGGCGGTAGACCAGATGCCCGTAGGGAATTACGCGCTCCAGTTCCTGTGGAGCGATGCCCATTACACGGGCATTTACACTTTCACCTTCTTGCGTTCCATATGCGCGTGCATTTCCTGCAACGAAGCAAGGGCGCGGGAAAACGCCTGAGACAGGCTGGCCGCCCTAGCCGGAAGGTTCATCTTCCTCTACCGAGTAAGACCTCTTGGGCCGGCCAGCCGGCTTCAACTTGGGAGCCGTAAAGGTGTTGGACTTGAAGGAGAAGGTGGAAAGCTGGCGTTCTCCAGGCCGGTCGCAGGTCTTGCAGGGGACCGGTTCGTCGGCCCGTGAAGCTGGTCGGATTGCTTCGTACTCCACGTTACAGGTGGCGCAGTAGTATTCGTATATCGGCATTCGTCCCCCAGGCAGTGGATTGTTGTTCCCCAATTTTATCGTATGCCTCCTGCCGGGCCCAACCCCATACCCTCCATAAACTCAAGGAGCGTGACCCGAAATGCCGGAATCCAGTGACGTAGTTATTCTAGGTGGAGGCGTGGCCGGATGCGCTACCGCCTATTACCTGGCACAGGCTGGGCTGAAGCCAACCATCATCGAACGGGAAGGCATAAGTTCCCAGGCTTCCGGATTTTCGGCCGGAGGGCTGAATCCTCTGGAGGGTTCATGCATTCCCGGCCCTCTTTCGGCGCTGGCGATGTCGTCCTTCAAATTGCACAAGGAGCTGTGGGGGAAGCTGAGGGGCGCAACCGGAATTGACTTCCAGGACAGAATTGTTTCGCTGACCAAGGTTGCTTTCTCCGAGGAGGAAGCGCCCGCCCTGCAGGAATCGATAAGCCTCTTTGAAGCGGCAAGGGAAGAGGGCTTTTCCGGGGAATGGCTCCACCGCAGCGAACTGCTCAGGCTGGAACCCCGGCTTGCTCCGTCCCTGATAGGTGGAGTCAGGCTGTTTGGAAACGCCACTTTGAGCAGCCTGCTGTTCACCCAGGCGCTGGCCGAGGCGGCGCAGAAGGAAGGCTCAACGGTGCGACCAGGTGTTGCCAGGGGAGTCCGCCTGGACAACGGTCGGGTGTTGTCAGTGATCCTTGAAGACGGCGAAATTAACTGCGATCAGGTGGTTATGGCTTTGGGCCCCTGGTCGAGAGAAGTCGAACAGTGGCTGGATATCTCCCTTCCCGTTGACCCACTGAAGGGTGAAATACTTCGGCTGGAAGTCCACGGCCCGGCGCTGGCCGGCGATTACAACGGGGCCGGGGCATCGGTGTATCCCCGGGGCGATGGCCTGGTGTGGTGCGGCACCACTGAGGTGGACGAAGGCTTCAATCGGGAACCAACCGATGCGGCCAGGGACAAAATATGGGGGGCGGCAACTTCCCTCTTTCCGGAACTGGCCCATGCGACTCTGGCCCGGCATACCGCCTGCTTGCGGCCCGTCACGCCGGACAATATGCCCATAATCGGCCGCGCGCCGGGTTGGGAGAATGTGTTCCTGACCACCGGAGCCGGCAAGAAGGGAATTCTGCTGAGCCCCGCCATGGGGAAGGCGACGGCTGACCTGATGACCGAGGGCGCCACCGAGGTGCCGCTGGAGAACTGCGAGCCGGACAGGTTTGCGCCGTCGGTGCAGCCGGCCAGTGGCCACGACTGATCCATGATATTGATAGCAGCCTCTTTCCCGACAAATGAGGGACGGGGCGGAACCCGGGTACTTGCCGGAAGCAGCCGCCGGCCAGCAAACTATTGGCTATCAGGCAATATCCCGGGGTTCACGGCCCTGCGGATAGTGGTTTGGATTTCATTCGTAATTTCCGAAAAGGGAGCGCTACATGGCGCAAGAGATTCGCATAATTGCAGGTGGCCTGGAAGTTGAAGCCACCTTGAACGGGTCCGTGACGGCCAGGGCAGTGGCGGCGGCGCTGCCCATTACCGCTTCGACCAATACATGGGGTGACGAGATTTATTTCGGGATCCCCGTCGACGCCAGCCTGGAGGATGGCCGCGAGGTAGTTGACCTGGGAGACCTGGGTTACTGGCCTCCGGGCCGGGCCTTTTGCATTTTCTTCGGGCCAACCCCGGCCAGCCGGGGCGAAGAGATTCGGCCCGCCAGCGCGGTAACCATCATCGGAAGGGTTACGGGCGACCCGGTTGTATTCAAGCAGGTCAGTTCCGGAGCCCAGGTCACCATCGAACTTTCGGAGTAATGAGAATGACTAGTGCAGCAGCCAGGAGCGAAACCACCGGTGGCGCTCTGCGGGGCCTGAAAGTCCTGGACTTCGGTCACTACATAGCCGGACCGCTCCTGGGGATGCTTCTTTCGGACCAGGGCGCCGAGGTAATAAAGGTGGAGCGGCCGGAGGGGGACCCGGCTAGAAAAGAAACGGCCTTTGCCACCTGGAACCGGGGGAAGAGGTCCATTTCACTGGACCTCAAGACCGATTCCGGCCGGGAAACGGCGAGGAAGCTGGCCCTGGAATCAGATGTCCTGATCGAAAACTTTCGCCCCGGAGTCATGGATCGCCTGGGGCTGGGCTACGAAGAGCTGGCTTCCGCCAATCCCCGGCTGGTCTATTGTTCGCTTCCCGGGTTTGGGGAACACCATCCCGACAGGAACCGGCAGGGCTGGGAGCCGATTATCGGGGCAAGTACCGGGCTTTATCCCAAGGTAGAAGGGTCCGATGAACCCCTGTATTCGCCGCTCCCCATTGCCAGCACTTTCTCGGCCATTGTAGCGCCGTGGCCGTCACCATGGCGCTCTGTGCCCGGGACCGAAATAGCAAGGGACAACGCATTGAAGTTCCGCTGTACGATGCCATGTTTACCGCTATGGGTCGGCACCTCGTGAAGTTCCACGACCAGGAAGACCCGGACCCGCGCAACCAGCCCCGACTGCCCATGCAGCGCCAGTACCAGTGCGCCGACGGGCGCTGGGTCCAGAATCACGGCAACTACCAACGCTTTGTGCACCAGTTTCTTGAGGCTGCCGGCAACCCTTCCTGGGGACCTGATGCGGTGGCGGACTTCGGCAAGCCCCTGGACCTGGAGACCGCGGACATGTGGGTCCAGCGGTTTGAGGAGACCTTCAGACAGCGGACTTCGGTGGAATGGCAGGAGGCCATCAGCGCAGCCGGCGGCGCCTGTACCGTTTGCAAGACCGTCGAAGAGTGGCTGGACCACCCCCACCCCGTGGAGGCAAGGATGGTGGTGGAGGTGGAGGATGCCGACCTGGGACGGATGAAGCAACCCGGCGTTCAGGTGCGGCTCCGGGGCACGCCCGGCGCCATACAGGGCCGCGCGCCCCTCCTGGGTGAACACACCGCCCAGATTCTGGAGGAACTGGGGCAGAGCAAGCCCGCCAGTTCGGAAACCCAGAGATCCATGAAGGAAGCGCTGACAAGCGCTCTGCAGGGCGTGCGGGTGCTGGACTTGTGCATTGTGCTGGCGGGGCCCACCTGCGGGCGCACGCTGGCGGAGTACGGGGCCGATGTCATCAAGATTGACGACCCATCCCGCCCCTATGACCAGTCGGGTTCCATGGATGTAAACCGCGGCAAGCGCAGCATAATGCTGGACCTGAAACAGGAAGAGGGCAGAGAGGTTTTCTTTGAATTGCTGGAGACTGCCGACGTGGTAGTGGAGAACTACCGGAAGGGCAGCCTGGCAAAGCTGGGACTGGACTATGAAAGCCTGAAGAAGCGCAAGCCCGGCCTGGTGTACGCCTCCCTTAACGCTTACGGTTACGACGGGCCCTGGAGCGAACGCCCAGGCTGGGAGCAACTGGCCCAGGCCACCAGCGGAATGCAGGTGCGCCGTGGCGGGCGGGACGATGCTCCCATGCTTATGCCCTATCCCGTTAATGACTACGGGACTGGGATGATGGGCGCCTATGCCGTTGCCCTGGCCCTGCACGAGCGAAGTCGGACGGGCAGAGGCCAGTCGGTTGACAGTGGGCTGGCGCTGACTGCAGGACTGCTCCAGTCTCCCTACTTCCTGGACTTTGAAGGTCACCGGCGGGAGGAACCGGAGGGACGGGGACTTCGCGGGATGTCGGCTTTTTCCAGGCTGTACCAGGCTGCCGACGGCTGGATTTATGTGCACTGCAATGATGATAAGGCGAGGGAGAGGCTTCTCCAGTTGCCGGAATTCAGCGCCCTGAAGGGCCAGGCGGGATCCACCGCCAGCTCCACATCTGCTTTGGAGGATGCGTCGCTGACCTCCCAACTGGCAGACGCATTTTGCGCGCGGCCAGTATCCCACTGGCTGAATACCCTGGCAGAGGCGGGGATTGACGCGGCGCCAAACATTGGCATTGGCGACTTTCGGGACCTGGCGCAGGTCAGGGAGGCCGGGTTGATTGTGACCAGGGAACACCCCGGGCAGGGAAGGGCCGATCACCTGGGCAATACTGCGCATCTGACGGCAACACCCATGCGGGTGGGGCATCCCACACCACTGCTGGGTACCGACGGGGATGAAATATTGAAAGAGATCGGCTTTCCGGCAGAACGGGTCGCCGCCCTCAAGAGCCGGGGCATTGTTTCCGTTCCGTAAAGGTCCTCGCTTAGTTTTTTCTGGCCCGGGGCAAGGCACAACAGGCGCTTGCCTGCCTCCCAGGTCAAGTGCAAGGGTTAAACTGGACCTGGACGGCATAAAGTTGCATATCACCACCTTTTAATCTCATTTGACCTCATTAATTATCCGGGCCTTTCTCCCGTGGCTGCCGGGAGAGACCCGGATTTTAGGCTGCCAAGCTGTCATTCCAAAGAGGCCTGTCCAACAAGCCCGACGAATTGGGCCAGTCAGACTTTCCCTCACTGCCAGGCCATTTATTCCAGGGCAATCGCGCCTTAACTGACTGTCTCTCTGAGCGCTTCGGCCTGGATCAGGGCGACATTGCCAGTGCTTAAAATATCAGCTTCTATGCAACACGAGATTGCCCCGTCCTGCGCTCCGGGTGTCCGTCAAGATTTTGGTAGAGCAACTGGATAGGGGCAGATATCGAAAGCTAAGGTAGGGGCGCAGGGCCCTGCGCCCCTACAGCGACGGCCTGCAACGGGGCCCCACCAGGCATTCCCCAAAAATTTGACGGACACCCCTGCGCTCCAAGTCGGATGCAAAGCTGAATCAATAATGCTAAACTTGGGGCAATATTCGATTTCCGGGTAGAAGCGGCAAGGATTTGCAATTTTCTGCCCTGAAAATCGCCTCAGGCCCCGCAGTTCACGGTTTTGCTCTTGTTTGCCCGGGGCGTGCGAAGGAGGTATTGGAGCTTTGCTGCGCCTTTACAACACACTGACAAAACAGTTGGATGAAATCCACCCCATCGAACCTGGAAAAATCAAGATGTACACCTGTGGGCCCACCGTGTACCGGTACGCCCATATTGGCAATCTCCGCACCTATATGATGGCCGACTGGATTCGCCGGGCGTTGATGGTGCAGGGGCTGGACGTTTACCACGTCAAGAACATAACCGACGTGGGCCATATGCGCCAGGAGCTGGTCGAGGCCGGCGGCGACAAGATGATCATGGCGGCCCTGGCGGAAGGCAAGACCATCCAGGAAATCGCCCAGTTCTACGCTGAAAGCTTCTACCAGGACGAGGAACGGGTAAACATTCTTCCCGCCCATGTTTTTCCCTGGGCCACCGACCACATTCCGGAAATGGTGGCCATGGTGGAGCAGCTAATGGCCAACGGATATGCCTACGAGACCGGCGGAAACGTCTATTTCGATGTGCCGCAGTTTTCCAAGTACGGCGGCCTTTCCCGGAACGTGGGCGGCAACCTGCTGGAAGGCGTACGCGCCGACGCCGATCCGTTGAAACGGGATCCCAGGGATTTTACTCTCTGGAAGGCGGCCGAACCAGGTCGGGATGTCAAGTGGGACAGCCCGTGGGGCGAAGGGTTCCCTGGCTGGCACATTGAATGTTCCGCCATGGCCCACAAGTACCTGGGCGAACGTTTTGACATCCACACCGGCGGGGTGGACAACGTCTTCCCCCACCACGAGGACGAAATCGCTCAGAGTGAAGGCGCTTTCGGCGACCCCCACGTCAACTATTGGATCCACGCCCAGCACCTGCTGGCCGACGGCGCCAAGATGGCCAAGTCGTCGGGCAACGTTTTCCTGCTGGACGACCTGGTTTCCCGGGGGATTGATCCCCTCTCCTTCCGCTACCTCTGCATGACGGTACGGTACCGCCACCGGATGAACTTTACCTTCAACTCCCTCAAGGCCAGCGAGAAGGCGCTGTCCAACCTCCGAAACCGGGTATGGGAGTGGAAGGGTCTTCCGGAGCTTTCCCAGCTGCCAACGGAGACGGAGGAATGGCGTGCCAGGTTCTGGGAAGCGGTCAATAATGACCTGGACCTGCCCACGGGCCTCGCCATAACCTGGGGAATGGTGCGGTCGGAGTTGCCGCCCCAGGCCAAGCTGTCTCTGCTGCTGGACTTTGACCGGGTGTTCGGGCTGGACCTGGATACGGTTCCCAGCGCCTATCAGCTTCCGGAAGCGATAATTACGGCCGCCACCCAGCGGACCGCCATGCGGGACCAGGTGGACTACGCCACGGCGGACTCCCTACGGGGGGAGCTGGCTTCCAGTGGGTATGTAGTGCAGGATACGCCCCAGGCAACCCGAATCCGTCCCAAGACACCCCTGGAACAGCAGGAGGAGCGCTGGGACTGGGTGTCGTCCTCGAGAGAGGTAGAATCGGGGCTGGACTCACCGGACCGGTACGATTTCACCTTCATTGTAAATGCCTACAATTATGTTGACGATATCCAACGCTGCATAACGGCAGTTCGGGACCATGCCGGCGCATACTCCGTTGAGATCATCGCCATAGACAACGGTTCCACCGACGAAACCGCCGACTGGCTGGAAGGATACCGGGAGCGCGACCCCGACTTTCGGGTGGTCCACTGCGACCACGTTATCGGGGACGCTGCCGGCAAGAACATCGGGGTCAAACTGAGCCGCGGCAAGTACATAGTAATATTGGACGCTTCCACCGAGATTACCGGAGACGTGCTGGGGACCATCGCTCAGCAGCTGTCGGACGAATCTGTGGGAATCTTCGGACCCTACGGCCTTACCACCGATGACATGCAGCACTTCCACGAAGAGGTGGAGCAGGGCGAGGCGGACGCCATGCAGGCCTATTGCATGGCCTTCCGGCGTGAAGCGGTACGTAACGTGGGGCTGATGCACGAGGGATTCCGGTTTTACCGTAACCTGGACATTGACTACTGTTTCCAGTTCAAAGAAAGGGGATACCGTGTCCTGGCAGATAGCAGCCTGCCCATGGTACGGCACGAACACCGGCAGTGGACCGAGCTGGACGACGGCCAGCGTGATGAACTCAGCCGCAAGAATTTCGGGCGCTTCCTGCGCCGTTGGGGCCACCGCCCCGACCTGCTGATATCGTCGAGTGCACGAGGGTTTGAGACCGGGTTCCACCACTAACCTTTCATCTTCTCTTTTTTCCTCAGTCCCGGCCAGGGCCGGACGCAACCTTGGCATGCGGGCAGGTTGTGTCGCGAGGCTCCTGGCCGGAGCGCTTTTTGGGGGACTCTTCCCGGAGTCTGCGCCTTCGACGCCCTGGGACCGGCACGAA
This sequence comes from Chloroflexota bacterium, assembly GCA_028875055.1. GTDB lineage: Bacteria > Chloroflexota > Dehalococcoidia > Lucifugimonadales > UBA3495 > Bin22. The sequence goes on along the minus strand of JAPPGG010000062.1, from coordinate 20,082 downwards.
GTAAGGCTATTGAATCCCGTTTTTGACAAATTTTATATTTTCAAAAAAAACACGTTTGGGCCTCGCAATGACAGTATTTCGTAAAGCAAATCACGATGATGGGTGTCATTTATAGCGCATGTGTCGGAATGCAAAAACGACAGAGTGGGTATCCCCCTTTGAGATACCTTGACGCTATTTTTTTCACAATGTTATGGTAAATGGAACAAAGGTCACTGCCGGGGTCTCTGCCGGATGAATGATGACGTTGCCAGGGTGTTGGGCGGAGACCAGCGGGTGATATCCCGCATTATGACCTCGCTGGAACGGCGGTTCCCGGCAGTGACCTCTGTTATCAAAGAACTGGACCACCACACCGGTAATGCCTACACCATAGGCTTAACCGGTCCGCCCGGGGTAGGCAAGAGCACACTGGTTGACCGCCTGACCGGGCACCTCCGAGCTCTCGGACTTACCGTCGGAATTATAGCTGTTGACCCCGACAGTCCCTTTAGCGGCGGGTCAATTCTCGGCGACCGCATACGAATGCAGCGCCACTACCTGGATTCGGGTGTGTTCATACGCAGCGTATCCACCCGGGGCCAGGGGGGCGGTCTGCCCAGGACGGTCAAGTGCCTAGTCAGAGTGCTGGATGCCGCCGGCAAAGACGTCATCATAGTTGAAACTGTGGGCGTCGGCCAAACGGAACTGGGCGTCATGGGCGTGGCTGACACGATAGTGGTCGCCCTGATGCCGGAATCGGGGGATACCATTCAAACCCTTAAGGCGGGGGTCCTGGAGATTGCCAACCTCTTCCTGGTGAACAAAGCGGACAGGGAAGGCGCAGACCGCATGGCGGCCGCTCTCCGGTCCATGCTCCAGATTGCGGCAGAACCGCAGGACTGGGAGCCCCCTGTTGTCCTGACTAGGGCAGACCGGGGCGAAGGCATTGAAGCACTCTGGGAAGAGATAGAATCACACCGAAATTACCTGTCAACCTCTGCGGGAGCAGGGGACTATCGTTCACTCCTGGAGGAACGGCGCGGCGAAAGGCGGCGCGCCGAGTTCCTGGAGACACTCCAGGAGGAACTGTTTCAGCGGCTGAAAGCCCGTATAGAGCGCGAACAGACACTGCAATCAATTGTTGAAGATATTGGAAATGGGAAGCTTGAACCCTACTCCGCGGCTTCGGAACTGCTGGCAGATCCGGCAGCGCTGGGGTCCAGCTTCCTGAGTAACGAGTGAATCTCTTTGCCTACCCCAGGGCCGCTGACATCAGCCGCCCTCTCGTTTAGTCCAACTCTTCTGGGAACGGGTTTGTCTATGCTTTATATGGGTGTTGACCTCAAGACTTCCACGCGCCAGCGCAGTTCCCTGGCGGTTATCGATTCAAATTCGAGAATCGTCGAGGCGAGCTTCTTCTCCGACGACGACGAACTGCTGGAATCGGCTTCTTCGTTTATGCCCCGGCTCATTGCCATAGGCAGTCCACTGACTCTTCCCACCGGCCTTTGCTGCCTGGAAGCCACCTGCGACTGCCAGATGGATGCCCCGGAGAAAAAGGGAAGGCAGGCGGAGCTGGAACTGGCTCGCATGGGAATCAGTTGCTTCTTCACCAACAAGAAGTCCATCGTTACCAAGCTGGTTTACCGGGCAGTGAGCCTGAACCACAGGCTTACGGAACGGGGGCACAGCCTGATAGAGGTTTATCCCCACGCCAGCAAGCTTCTGCTGTTTGGCGACAACCTGCCGTCCAAGCGAAACGTGAAGGAGAGCCTCGTCTTCCTCAGGGAACGGCTTCCCGGGCTGGTGGACGGACTGGAAGAGCGACTGGTCAACCTGGATGCCAGTTCGTGCGACTCGCTGATTAACGCCCACATCGCCCTGCTGCACGACCGCGGAGAGACTGACGTGGTTGGCGACGCCTCCGAGGGACTGATCGCGCTTCCCAGCCTCCTGAGGACCCAGGGAGACGGTTAGGGCCGGAAGTCGACACCCGCCAGGACACTTACAGGATAACTAAACCCCCTTGGCATCGGCCAAGGGGGCTTTCCTGTCTGGGGCGGGACAGTGGACGTCAGCCTTGACTGTTGTCTCCGCCGTTGCTGGGTTGCTGGTTGTTGCCCATTCCCAGGAAAGGCGAGAGCATGGAGGTGAATTCCATGGGAAAAATGAACTTGGTAGAGGGGCTGGAACCCAGGGATTTCAGGGTATCAAAATACTGGAGACTCATGGTCTTGGCATCGACGTTGTTGGCCACATTGTAGATTCGTTCCAGGGCAGTGCTGAAACCCTGGGCCCGCAAGACCGTCGCCTGCTGGTCGCCCTCCGCTTCCAGGATAGCAGCCTGCCGGTTGCCTTCCGCCTGTAGGATCGCCGACTGTTTCTCGCCTTCAGCACGATTTATCTGGGCCTGTCGCTGGCCTTCGGACTCGGTAATTTCAGCGGTCTTGATGGCCGCCGCTGACTTCTCCCGCTCCATGGCCTGCTTCACGCCAGGGGGAGGGTCTATCTCGTTGATGGCCACGTTTCGCACCTTTACGCCCCACCTGCCCGTATTCTCATCCAATGCCATCTGAAGCTGGCTCTGGATCCTCTCCCTTTCGGCCAGGGCGTCGGCCAGGGTGATATTTCCAATTATGGACCTCAGTTCCGCTACGGCCAGATTCACCACGGCAATTTCGAAGTCCTGCACGTCCAGGACCGCCCGGCGAGGGTTGTCCTCATCAGGCAGAACCTGGTAGTAGATGACAAAATCCATGTCAACCACCACGTTGTCGGTGGTAATGTACTTCTGGGTGGGCACCCTTTGAGTTCTTTCCCAAATGCCCACCTTGGTTCCATTGAAGATTATCGGTACGAGAAACCGGAAACCGGGTCCGACCACCCGGTCGAACCGACCAAAGCGCTGGACCACCATGCGTTCCTGTTGCTGGACAATTACAATACCGGTTGACATTCTGCCTCCCCGGGAAATGGTTGCCCATTCTCCCCTGTTAAGTATGAATCACCGGGTCAGTCCATCTCGCTGAAGGGTATCACGGTAAGAATCAGGTCATTCACGTCAACCACTATGACCCTTTCGCCTTCTCCGATTACCCTGTCGTCATCGGAAACTGCCGTCCAGTTACCGTCCTCCATCCTTACTATACCCCGGGGAGACAATTCGGTCACTACGGTACCAATTTTACCGAGGTGAAGAACCGAGTCCTCGCCGTGTTCCTCCTTTTGGGACTTTCGGACAGTCCATACCAGGTAAAGCAGGCCGCTTCCCAGCAGCGCCGCCGTTCCCACTATCAGCCAGGGGCTTACCGAAACGGGCTGGAGGGTGGGAGAGGGGTCGCCGAACTGGGCAAACAGCAGGAATCCCCCCAGCAACAGGCAGATAATGGCGGCGACACCCAGTACGCCGAAGCCCGAAACCTGGGTCTCCAGAAATCCCAATGCCATTGCCAGCACGATTAGGGCCGCCCCCGCCCAGTTGACCGGGAGACTGCCGAGGGCCAGGAAAGCCAGAATCAGCAGGATGGCCCCCACAACCCCCGGGACTATCATGCCGGGATTGAACAGTTCGACAACCACCGCCAACCCTCCTATGGTCAGCAGGAGGAAGGCCACGTCGGGGTCGGCCAGGAACTCCAGGAAATGCTCGAGCAGGTTCTTTTCCAGGGGACTGACCCGGAGCTCGTCCGTGTTCAGGACCACGGCGCCCAGGGTGGTGGTAACTTCAATGCCGTTAAGCCGGGCCAGGAGCTCCTCTTCATCAGCGGCTATGAAGTCCACCATGCCCAGGTTGACGGCTTCGGTGGCGGTGAAGGAGGAGCCCTGGCGTACGGTTTCCTCCAGGCTCTCGGCGTTACGGTCTCGTTCTTCTGCGAGGCTGCGGATCAATGCGGCCGCGTCGTTGGTTATCTTGTTGGCCAGGGTCTCGTTCAGGTCCTGTCCGCTGGAGGAGACCGGGGTTGCCGCACCTATGTTGGTCCCGGGCGCCATTACGGCCACGTTTGAGGCTGCGACCAGGAAGGTGCCGGCGGACCCGGCTTGCGAACCCCGGGGCGCGACGTAAACCACGGTTGGTATCTCTGACTCCAGCTGCATTTCCACCATTTTTCTCGTGGACTCCAGCAGTCCGCCCGGCGTGTTCAACCGGATGATCAGCAAGCGGGCGTTGGAGTCCTGCGCCTGTTGCAGCGCCCGTTCCAGATACCGAACCTTTACCGGATTGATAACTCCATCAATCTCCAGCGTTAGCGCCACGGGGGATTCGCTCTGAGCCAGCGCATTGCCCACCAGGCCCAACATGATGAGGGTCATCGCGACAAACAGCGTCAGCACCCGCAGGGGCCGAGGCCGGAGATGTCCGGCTTCCGCGGGATTGCCAGGGCTGATAGTTCTTATTCTGGGAGTCATGCTGCTTCAATCATCCGGTTCGCCCATTGATATGTCAAACGCCGGACCGGACCAGGCAGCGGGCGAATCAGGCCGGGGCGTTCCTGGATGACTCCAGAAAGGCAGCCAGGACAGGTCTGAATGCCAGGATTGGGAAATTAACTACGCCATACGGAACGCTGCCCAAACCCAGGAGCAGGTTTAGAGCAATTGCCCTTTGGTTGAAGGCCATGCTGAATCCTTCGGGAGGCTCAGGGTAAACTGCGCCGAAGCATCTAGAATCATCCCTGGAACCATCCTCCTTACCCGCAACCGGACTGAGAACACGGGCTCTGCGCCCTTCGGCGAGTTCAGGTTGACATCATTCTTGCCGACCGAATTTGTGCCGCCTATAGCCCGCATCTGTTGCGCGACTGCCCCGGGGGCAGGTTTGACTACCCTGTAGGGCGCCCATAAAATAGCGGCAGCATTTGGGGCGCCGGTGGCTGAAATGCCCGGGATCGGTACAGAATCGCCGGACGCCAGGAGGCATGAATGAGCTACGAATTTATCCTGGAGGAGAAAGAGGACGGCGTTGCCATCCTGACACTGAACCGACCGGAAAAGCTGAATGCCATGAACCGGCAGCTGAACCGGGAACTGCAGGACGCGGTGCGCGCCATGAACCAGGACGACGAAGTCGGGTGCATCGTGATTACCGGAGCCGGCGAACGGGCGTTTTCCGCCGGCGGCGACATTCACGAGCAGCGTGAACGGGACCAGGAAGCCGACCAGGAATCTCGGGAAGAACAGGACAGGAACAGGTCTCGCGGTACATACGACATCAGCGCATCCCTGAAGCCGGTCATCGGCATGATGAACGGGCTGGCCTACGGCGGGGCGGCCGTTCTGTCCTCGTCTCTGGACATGAGGGTAGGCTGCGAACGCACCAGCTTCCGTTTCCTGGCGGCGGCCTACGGGCGCATAAACTCCACCTGGACCCTGCCCAACCAGGTTGGGTGGCCCATTGCCAAGGAACTGCTGTTCACCGGCCGGGTGGTCGAAGCCGAAGAGGCGTTCCGCATTGGCCTGCTGAATCACCTGGTGCCAGCGGAACAGCTCCGCGAGAAGACCCTGGAAATCGGCAGGACCATTGCCCAGAACCGGCGCGAGTCCATTATGGGCATCAAGGAACTGCTGTTGCAGCACATGGGGTGCGACCTGGAACAGCAGTGGGCCAACGAGCGGGACTTTACGACCAACCGGGTTCGGGGCTACAACGCGGAGCAGGCATTCCCTGAATTCATCGCCAGAAAAGGGCGCTAGAAAACTCGCCCCAACTGTAGAGGAACGGGACCGGAACGTGAAAAGGGGCGCTGGAGTAGCGCCCCTTTTCCTTTGCACTTTTACATTATTATGTAAATTTCAAAGCATTACCCGTCAAGTTTCGAGGGTTCCCTTGGTACTAGGCACCTGCCCTCCGGCCCGCGGATCATACTCCACGGCGTCACGCAAAGCGCGGGCCAGGGCCTTGCACAGGGCTTCCGCCTTGTGGTGAGGACTGACGCCCGTCAACACCTTGGCATGGAGGTTGATGCGGGCCTCCAGGGCAAAAGACTCGAAGAAGTGGCGCACCAGATCGCCGGACAGCGTCTCCACCATGGTATCGTCCAGCGTGGTCTCAATCACGGCATAGCTCCGGCCGCTCAGGTCCAGCGCCACCATGACCAGGGTCTCGTCCAGGGGCACTATTGCGTGTCCCATGCGCCGGATACCCCTTATCTCCCCCAGGGCGTCGTGAAATGCCCGCCCCAGGAGGATGCCGACGTCTTCAACCAGGTGATGCCAACCAACATGGACGTCTCCCCTGGCCTGCAGGGAAATGTCGAACAGCCCATGGCGGGCAATCTGGCTTACCATGTGGTCCAGGAACCCGTTGCCCGTGTCAACGTCATACACTCCCTGTCCGTCCAGGTTGATGGAAAGGGAGATCCTGGTCTCGCCGGTCTCCCGGTTCAATGTGGCGGTGCGAGCGTCGGGAACGGCCAACCGGCCGGCGCCGAAGTCTGTCTGCTGGCTCATGGGGTCCCCACCAGTTCGGTCAACGCCGCTATTACCTGGTCTGTCTCCTCGGGCAACCCCACGCTGGCTCGAACGTAGTCGCGCAGCTGGGGCGTGTTGAAGTAGCGGAGGAAAATGCCCCGGCGACACAACCCCTCAAAAATTTCCTGCCCCCGCCCTTCCGGCAGCCGGCAAAGGATGAAATTTGCCTGCGACGGCCATACCTGGATTCCGGGTATCTGTTCCAGCAGGCCGGTCATCCTTCTGCGTTCCTTTACGATGGCCTCAACCCGGCTGAGCAGAGTGGTACGATCGTCCAGGGAAGCGATAAGGGCAACCTCGGCGGCCAGGTTGACGTTGTAGGGGGATTTCATGCTCATCATGGTCAGGGCAATGTCAGGGTCCATAACCCCGAGGCCGATCCTCAGCCCGGCCAGCCCGGCCCACTTGCTGAAGGTGCGAAGTACCACCAGGTTGGAATACTCGTCCAGCAGGGGCAACATGGTCTGGCCGCAGAACTCATAGTAGGTCTCGTCAACCACCACGATTCTTCCCGTGGCCAGCAATGCGCGAATGGCGCCCTCGGAAGCGGTATTCCCGGTGGGGTTGTTGGGCGACGCCAGGAAAATGGCCTTGGTTTCCTCGTCAAGAGCGGAGACTGTCGCCTCAACGTCTATGTCGAATATCTCGTTCCGGGGGACTGCTTTCACCTTGCCGCCGCAGACCTCGGCGGAAAAGGCGTACATTCCAAAGGTTGGGGTTGGAATCACGATGTTCTCGCCGGGCCCGAGGAACATTCGCAAAACCATATCGATGAGCTCGTCGCTGCCGTTGCCGGCCACAATCTGCTCGGCCGGCACTCTCAGGTAGGCAGACAAGGCGTCTCTCAGCTGGCGCTGGTCCGGGTCGGGGTAATGGTTGAAGCGCTGGAAACTGCCCAAGGCCTTCACCACTTCCGGGGATGGCCCAAAGGGATTTTCGTTGCCGTTGAGCCGGATAACTTTCTCCGGCGGAATGCCGGCCTGCTGCGCCATCACCTCCATGGGGTCAACGCCGTCATAGGTCTTCAACTGGCGAATGTGGGGCAGCAGCAGATCTCTTACTTCAGTCATATCCATCTTCCGAGTGTGGTTGAGGAGGCATTTATTGGTCAGGCCCTGGCCTTCAGGCTCTCCAGGCGCACTTCAACGGCCCCTGAGTGGCCCGTGAGGCCCTCGGCATGGGCTATTTGCACTGCAGCCTCGCCCAGGCCCCTGAACACCTCAGGCGTCAGTCCCACGACGGGCATAGTACGCATAAAGTGGTGTACGCTCAGGGCCGAGTTGAAGCGGGCGGTGCCTCCGGTGGGCATTACGTGGCTGGGTCCGGCGATGTAGTCGCCCATGACTTCCGGCGAATACTCGCCGAGGAAAAGACCGCCGGCGTTCTTCACCTTGCCCGCCCAGGCCCAGGGGTCGGCTACCATCATGCACAGGTGCTCGGGAGCGATGCGGTTGGCCAGCTCTACCGCCTCATCCAGACCATCAACCAGGACTATGCGCCCCTGTCTTTCCAGGGCATCGCGGGCCAGGTCTCCCCGCTCCAGCGTCGAGAGCCGAAGCTCCAGTTCCGTTTCCACCTGAGCGATCAATTCGACGGAGTCGGTAACCAGGATTGCCGTGGACAGGGGGTCGTGCTCGGCCTGGGCAATCATATCCGCGGCGCAGAAGCTGGCCTGGGCCGTATCGTCAGCGATGACGATGGTCTCGGTGGGGCCGAATATGCCGTCAATATCCACCTGACCCTGTACCAGCTTCTTGGCATAGGCGACGAAAATGTTGCCGGGACCGCAAATCTTGTCAACCTTGCCAATGCTCTCGGTCCCGTAAGCCATGGCAGCGATGGCAGGCACCCCGCCAATCTGGTAAACGGCATCCACGCCGGCGATGTGGGCCGCCGCCATTACCGCGGGATTGAGGGGTTCGGACCCGCGCCTGGGGGTGGTCAGAATGACCTCCTTAACGCCGGCCACACGGGCGGGAATGGCGGTCATCAGGACGGTGGAAGGATAGGCGGCGGTCCCGCCAGGGGCATAGAGGCCGACCCTCTCCAGCGGCCGGACCATTTCTCCAAGGCCCTGCTCCAGGTCCACCCAGTTGCGGGGCAGTGTCGCCTGGTGAAAGTCGGTAATTCTCTGGGCCGCCAAACGCAGGGCAGACTCGAGCTCGGGGGAAATGCTGGCCCGGGCTTGCGCCAGTTCGGCTTCGGCAACCTGGAAGCTGTCCAGTTCGGCGCCATCCAGCAGCTTTGCGTAGCGGCGAACGGCATTGTCCCCTTCCCGCCTTACATCGCGAAGCATGGTAACCACCGACTGTTCGGGAGTTACGTCCGGGCCAAAGGCCTGCTGCGTTCGCTGGACTACGGATTCGGGAAGGGAATCCAGGTCCAGGGGGTCGAAGCGGGCCAGTACCCCCTCGGCTTCGGCCAGTCCCTTTGCCACTTTAAGCTTCACCAAGATACTCCTTAATCTGGAGCAGGGTCTGCTCCACGGCCTGCTGCCGGTAGGCTTCCACCTTCTGGCGCGGAATTCTCTCGTAAACGGCGTCCAGGCTATCGGGCATGTTGGACAGGAACTGGTCCACCATGTCCTGAACGTCGCCGTTGTCGCGGTACATGCGGTTCAGGGCGCGCTTGAGGCGCTGCCAGTCGAATTCCCATGACATGAAACGGGCCACCCACTGCTTCCACTCGGCCAGCACATCCTGACCGATGAAGTCGATAGCTACATCCAGCTCGCCGCCGCAAATGGCCTCCCCCTCCCTGGCGAAGCCATCCAGTTCCAGGTGCGCCTGCCGGTCCATGTCCAACTGCAGGGCCCGGTCCCACATCTGGGCCTCTTCGTCGCTGCCGGCCAGCCGGTTATCGCTGGAAAAGTGGGGGCGAAACATGGTAGTTATCCAGGTCTCATCGGCCGCCAGGTGGCTCACGTAGCCCAGGACGAAGGAACGGGTAGCCGGATTCAGTCTGCTGCGGTCGGCCAGTTCGGGATACAGCTCAAACATACGCCGGGTGCCGGTCCCCACGGACTCCAGCGACAAGGGGGCGAAGTGGGTGCGTTCCCGGTCCCACTTCGTCATTGCGCGAATATCGGGAGTGGTGGAACCTAGGAAGCAGCTACCCAGGTTGTCATGCACGAAGCCCCAGTCCAATTCCTGGGCAACCTGGCGGGCAATATATATGTGCATTGGAAGATTAGGCACTGCTTTCCTCGGCCTTCACGCTGGCGGATGCCGCTGAGTCAAACAGCCTGCTGAAGACCGTCGATTCCTCCCGGAAGAGGTAACTGACCTGGGAAGCGGAAATTTCGATTCCGCCGCAATCGCGAAGGTGGTCCACCGCTTCCATCAGGCGGTCCTTGCGTATCAGCAGCGTGACGGCATACCAGTCCTGTTCTTCCACATTATAGACCCGCGCGATTGTGGGGCCGCGCAAGCCGGCAACCTCAGGCCGGCTCAGTACGGTTGCGCTGACCTCCTCGGGGGAGGCGCCCCGAACATTGGCCGTCAGGCGGTAGTAAGGCTCGGCCCGCATGTGGGACTCCAGCATCTCAACGAATTCCCTGGCCAACCGCAACGCTTCCCTGGACTGCATCAGGGTAGAGGTGTTTCCGATGAGGCAGGACTGGGAAGTCAGAATAGTGCCGCCATCAAGAGTCTTCAGTCGATTGTCCCGGAGGGTGGTTCCGGTGGCGGTGAGGTCGGCGATCAGGTCTGCGTAACCGGCCACCGGAGCGGCCTCCAGGGCGCCGCTGACGGCCACCAAAGTGAAGTAATTGATGCCTCGCCGGAAGAGATACTCCCTCAACAGCCTGGGATACTTGGTGGCTATCCGGAGCTGCCTTCCCTGCTGCCGGAAGTCCAGGGCCAGGTCAGCCAGGTCGTCAATGGATGAAACATCCAGCCACGCGTCGGGCACGGCCAGGACAAAATCGCACCGGCCGTAGCCCAGGTCATCTATCAGGCTTACCACTCTCTGATCGTCGGTGCGGTATTCGAGATAGCGGTCCAGGCCGGTAATGCCAAGTTCGGCGCTGCCTTCCTCCACCTTGGTGGTGACATCGGCGCTGCGTTGGAAGAGCACTTCGGCCCCGGGAAGGGCGGGAATCGTGGCGGTATAGCGCCGCGCGCTGGGGCGGCTGACCGAGATTCCGCAGCCCGCCAGATAATTCAACGTAGGCTCGTACAGTTCCCCGTCGCTGGGAATGACGAGACGCAGGGCAGCTTCCCGCCCGTTGGCGAAAAGCCCGTTACTGACATTCGCGCCCTTATTCAACATCGTAGGCTGCCTGCTCTCCCGACGAATCAACGTAAATTACCCGGCCAAAGTCCCCGCCGGCGGCATATTGCATGGCCTGCTGAAGGCCCTGAACCTGCACGTGCACCTTTACCGTTACCCCGGAGCCCCTTAACTGCCGGGCGATTTCAAATGCCCGGCTGCAAACGGAACTGGACTCGGCAGAGACCAGAACACTCCGGTCCGACCCATTGCCGCCGCAATTGTCCCCCTGCCAGTCAGACAGGGACAACAGGGTCTCGAGGGTATATGCGAACCCCAGCGCAGGAACGTCGGCGGGACTGCCTAAAGCGCGCGCCAGACTGTCGTACCTGCCTCCGCCGCCCAGCGGGCCATCCCAGCCGGGGTGCCGGACCTCGAACACGATGCCATTATAGTACGCCAGGCCCCGCGCCAACCCGAAATCCACGATCGCGTTGCCCCTGGTTTCCGGGCACCCTTCGAGGATATCCACCAGCTCCGACAGCCTGTCGAGGGGAGCAACGCTGGCTCCGGCCCCCTGCACCACCTGCCGGGCAGCGGGTATGGCATCCGAGAGTCCGCCCCTGATGCAGGCCAGCGACGAAGCCAGTTCCAGGGCCCTTTCCAGTTGTCCGGCGTCGTCGCTCCCTTTCAGCTTGCGGAGGAACCGGTCAACGACCTGCTCCGGGTCCCGCTGGCCAAACCTCCGGACGTCGGTGCTGTTCCACTGGAGAAATCCCTGTACGACCTGCCTGGCTTGATCATCGTTCAGGCCGGAAAGGGCAGCGCTCAGTTCCTGATTCTCGGGACTGCGGTCTCTCAGGTACAGCTGAGAGGCCTTTTCCCTGACTTCTGCAACCGCGCCGGGCCCTGCCCGGAGCTGGGGCACCGAGGCAAGAATGAACCCACGAGCGCGATCGGATATCCTGCAAACGCTGAGGACACTGTGGAATACGTCCAGGTCCGCCAGTTCAATGCAGCAGCCCTCCAGGCCCGCGTGAGAAGGAATCCTCGCCGCCAGAGTCACCAGTTCGGCGTCGGCGATTACCGAGTCAGAGCCGATCAGCTCGGCGCCCACCTGGGTAAACTGTCCGGAACCTTCGGGGTGGGCCACATCAAACCGGAATACCGGGCCGGCGTATTGCAGGCGCGCCGGCAAACCCAGGTCACCGGCATTTTCCAGGTAGTGGCGCATAATTGGCGAGGTAAATTCGGGGCGAAGGCTCACCTGGTGGCTGCCGGCATCCACGAAACTGTACATTCGGGAGGCCAGGTCCCCACCGGACTGGCGCAGGAACAGCTCGGTGCCCTCCAGCAGGGGGGTCTCCAGAAACTGGTAGCCGTAGCCAGAAATAAGTGCAGTCAGGGAGTCCTGGAGCGTGCTCTTGCGGAGCCAGGATTCCCTCGGAAGATCGAACATTCCCCGGAGGCGGGTTACGGGTTGCATAGACATCGTGGAGTATTGTAACCCAGCCCCATTTGGCCATTCAACGGGGACAGCCTGCAGTCAGACTCCAGTGCGGCCTCTTCAGCGGCGAAAGGTCATTCCAGGGGCGATTCCCGGCCCAATCTCAAACTTCGAAATTCCTGGCTCCCCCTGGGGATAAAGACTAGGGATGAGCGTTGAGTCCCCCGTCCACATAGACGGGCTGCCCAGTGGTGTAATCGCAAGCCTCCGAGCACAGGTAAACCAGCAGGGGCCCGATATCCCTGGGCTGACCCTTTTGCCGCAAGGGTATGTAGCGGACCAGTTGCTCCTGGCGCTGTTCCTCCACCGGGATATCGTCAGCAGTAGTCCATCCCACCCCTATGGCGTTGACGCGGATGTTGTGCTGGCCCCATTCCACGGCCAGCGACCGGGTCAGGGCGAGGAGACCGGCCTGGCTGACGCTGAACGCGGAGCCATTGATCATTCCCCTTTCCGCCAGTCCCGAGATTATGTTAACGATTCGGCCGTACTCCTGGGCAATCATCAGGGCGCCGACAGCCTGGCTGATCAGGAATGTGGCCCGAACATTTCTTGACTGGACCTCATCCCAGTCTTCCAGCCCAATGCGCGTGGCCGCCCGGGCAAACATGCTGCGACCGTCGTTCACGAGGATGTCAGCCCGCTCGTGAAGGAACTGGAATTGGGAAATAACCCCGGCAGTCGCCGCCTCCGAATCGAGGGCAGCCACTATTCCACCATACCCACGGGATTGAGCGGGCAGGGCCCCCAAAACCGCGTCCAGGGTATCCTGCCTGCGGCAAACGGCGAACACCGCAGCCCCGGCTTCTGCCAGGGCCCGGGCCAGGAAGGGAGCGTCGTCACCCCCGGCGGAATGCAGAATCGCGGTCTTGCCGGCCAGGCTGTATTGGGGAAGAAGGGGCATAAGGGTAGCTCCTGCTGTCAGCCGAAAGGAAATGCTCTGAAGACAAACGCTAAGGCTCCAGAGGAATCTCAGGGGCATATCCGGTGGGAGCGAGGCCACCGGCCAGCCCACCGCCATCCAGGGTAAACGTCTCGCCCGTCATGTAGTCGGACGCCGAAGATGCCAGGAACACTGCCACGGGCCCAATGTCCTCGGGGACGCCCAGCTTTCCCGTCGGCAAATAGGCGCCGGAACGGGGCAGAGCTTCCCTGATTTCCGAATCCGTACCAACCGTGGGTATAAAACCGGGAACAATGCTGTTGGCGGTGACTCCATACCGGGCCAGGCTGAAGGAAAGCACCCGGGTAAGCTGGAGGATGCCGCCCTTGGTACAGCAGTACATATAGATGTCCCGCCCGCCCCTGATGCCGAATCCGGAAGATACGTTGATTATCTTGCCCCGGGCCTGGTCAGCCATGGGCCTGGCGGCGGCGCGGGCGCAGAAAAAGGCCCCGGTGAGGTTCACGTCAAGGGCGGCCTGCCAGTCTTCGTCGCTAATGTCCCAGATGGGTGTGGGAATGCTGTCGGAAACCAGCGCGGCGTTATTGATCAGGACATCCACGCGGCCGAAATGCTGAATAGTAGCGGCAATGAGGGCGTTGGCCTGGGCGGAGTCGCTGACGTCAGTGGGCACGGCAATGGCATCCCTGCCCAGCAATTTGACCTCGTCCGCCGCTCTCTCTATGGGTCCCGTCCGGCGGCCGGCGATGGCCACGTTCGCCCCCGCCCGGGCCAGGTGCCGAACCATCTCCAGCCCCAGGCCGGTCCCGCCCCCGGTGACTACCGCGACGCGATCGTCCAAGCTAAGCGCTTCCAGCATCAGAAGGACTGCCGTTCCTGGTTAAGCGGCCTCAGCGAAACGGCATCCCCGGCTGCCAATGCAAGAACGACGCCATCGTCCTGGCGCAACAGGAGGCTTCCCTGGGCGTCAATTCCGTCGGCCACTCCAACGAACTCATCGCCCCGCCAGGTAATCCTCACCCGCTGTCCGAGGGTATCCAGCAGCTCCTCCCACTCTTCAATGGGCGTGTCTCCATGGTTCAGCTGAATGTAGAGATTATCAAGCTGCTCAAGGATCTCGCGGAGCAATTCATCCCGGGGAATGTCTCCGGCTGAGGCATGATTGAGGCTGGTGGCCCCGCCGGCAATTTCGTCGATTTCGTCAGCGTCCAGGGCCACATTGATGCCAATCCCAACTATCGAGTTGTGGACCTGCTCGCCGGCTATGGCGCTCTCCACCAGGACGCCAGCCACCTTCTTGTTGTCCAGGAGAATGTCGTTGGGCCACTTGATGCGGGGTTTGAGACCACTGATGTTGGAAATGGCCCGCACCACGGCAACGCCGCACAGGCTGTTCAGGAAGGGCAGGGTTTGCAGCGTAGGATACAGGACGACGGACAGATAGAGGTTACCCGACCGGGATACCCAGGTCCTCCCCTGCCTGCCCCGGCTGGATGTCTGGGTTTCCGCCACGACTACAGTGCCCTCTTCGGTACCGCGCTCGGCCCGAAGCCTGGCCTCGTCCATGGTGGAGCCCACTTCCTGGAAGTAGAGGAGCCGTTTCCCGACAATGCGGGTGAACAGGCCACCGCGCAGGGTTTCCGCTACCACGTTTCCAGGCATTGCATTCTCCCTGTTCCTGAACGCGACGTTTGCTTCAGGTCTGGAGGTTAACTGGTTTATAATTTCCGGCCAGCGAACGCTGGCGTTGAATATCGTCATCACTTCCACCTCCCAAACACACTTCTGCCGGGTTGGTCTGTCCGTCCTCACATTGCGCGGTTATTGGGCCGACCGATAGTTGCCGGGACCTGGAGCCGGTGGGCCGATTTACCAGCCGTGTTCCACCTTGTCCTGAAGAATACCAACCAGGTCCGCGATGGGCACACGCACCTGGTGCATGGTATCCCGATCCCGGATTGTAACCTGCTGGTCAGCCAGGGTGTCAAAATCCACCGTCACGCAGTAGGGCGTCCCAATCTCGTCCTGCCTGCGGTACCGGCGGCCCACGCCCTGGGCATCGTCATACTGGGTGCTGAAGTGGCGGCGGAGCAAATCGTGAACGTATCGCGCCGTAGGGGCAAGCTGGGCGTTTCGGCTCAGCGGCAAGACCGCCACGGTGATGGGGGCCAGCTTGCGGTGAAGATGGGATACCACCCTCACCGCGTCGCCGTCGGGTTCTTCGTCGTAGGAGTCCAGCCAGAAGGCCAGGGTTGCCCGGTCAACGCCCCCGGACGGTTCTATCACGTAGGGAATGTACCGCTCCCTGGTCTCCTCGTCGAAATAGGTCAGGTTGTCGCCGCTGGCCTCGGCGTGGCGGGCCAGGTCAAAGTCCGTGCGGTCGGCAATGCCCTCCAGTTCGCCCCAGCCCCAGGGAAACCGGTACTCAATGTCGTAGGTATCCCTGGCATAGTGGGCCAGTTCGTCCGGGTCGTGCCGGCGCAGTCGCAGGTTGTCCTTTCGAATGCCGTAGCTCACGTACCAGTTGAAACGTTCCTCCACCCACCGGTTCAACCACTCCTCGTCTGTGCCCGGCTTCACGAAGAACTCTACCTCCATCTGCTCAAACTCGCGGGTACGGAAGGTGAAGTTGCCGGGGGTGATTTCATTGCGGAAGGCTTTGCCTATCTGGCCGATGCCGAAGGGCAGCTTCTTGCGGGAGGAATTGAGCACGTTCTGGAAGTTCACGAAAATGCCCTGGGCCGTTTCCGGCCGCAGGAATACCTCATGGCCCGAGTCTTCAACCGGCCCCATGAAAGTCCGGAACATCAGGTTGAACCTTCTCGGCTCGGTGAACTCGCCGCCGCATTGGGGGCAGTTATCCGTTTCCAGTTGGTCGGCTCGGAACCGCAGGTGGCAGTTGCGGCATTCCACCAGCGGGTCGGAGAAGTTTTCCACGTGGCCGCTGGCCACCCAGACCTGGGGAGCCATCAGAATGGCCGCGTCAAGGCCCACCATGTCATCGCGGCCAACTATCACCGATTGCCACCACGCTTCCTTTACGTGCCGCTTCAGTTCGACTCCCAATGGCCCGTAGTCCCAGGTAGATGCCAGGCCGCCATAAATTTCGCTGCTTTGGAAGACAAACCCCCTTCGCTTGGAGAGAGACATTATCTTGTCCATGTCGGCATAAGGGAGCGCACGTACCAATGGGGAACCTCATTCAGAAAGGGTGGACAGCCTTCGCCATACCTGTAAAGCGAAGACCTTCAAAAAAGGTTACCAATTTCGTTATGTGATGTAAAGAATTACAGGCGCAGTAATTGGCAGGTAACCTGGAACGGGCAGCGGAGTCGGGAATCATCCCTTCATCAGGGGCGGTTTGCGGGCCAATTTGTGGGCTAGGGGAAAAGGCAGCGTTGCGATTCAGGTGGTTTATGGCAGGTAGGGGAGGGTTTGAAACCCGCCCTGACTGATTTTCGACCGTTATCCCCGTGCAATACCACCTAAAATGGAACCCTTCGCAAGTGATTAAGGTAACGGGTATCGCTCAATTGGCGGGGAGGTTTTCGTGGCAGCGCCACATGATTTCAGTTTACGGAGGACTCACATCAGTGGCAGTGTGCTCGCCAGCCACAGGCAGTTCCCGTCGGACCGCGTCGGCCAGGCTGTCGGCCCGGAGGTCTTCAAGCTTCAGGTAGCGGGCTCCCATGGACTGAGCCAGGGGACGCGCCATTTCCAGCTTGATGAAGTCCAGTTCAGTGTCAATGACAACGCTGGTAATGCGCTTTTCCTCGAAAATGGACCCATATCCCCTGGCCTCTTCGACGGCGTTGGCGCCGCTGCCGTCCAGGGCTACATTGGCCCGACCGTCGGACAGCACCACCACCAGGGGCAATACCTTCCGGTCCTTCAGCCGCTCCGTCTCCAGGCACTCCAGGGCCAGGTAGAGGCCCCTGGACAGGGGAGTACGGCCACCCGTGGGCATGTCCTGCAGATAGATTTGGGCCAGGTCAACGCTGTTGGTGGGTGGCAGGAGCAGGTCCGCCTCAGTCCCCCGGAAGCTGATCAACGCCACACGGTCCCTTCGTTGGTAGGCGTCAAGCAACAGGGACAGCACGGCTCCCTTGACGGCCACCATGCGCCGCTGGGCGCCCATGGAGCCGCTGGCATCTACGACGAAAAGAATCAAGCTGCCGGTCCTGGTCTCCCGAACCTTTTCCCGGACGTCCCAGGGCTCAATCAAGAGGGAAGCGTCGGCGCCGTCTTCACGCCGCCGCCGCTGGTGTGGCGCGGCGGCCCTCAGGGTGGCGTCCAGGGCCAGGTCGCTGACCGTGCCCTGGGGTACCTGGGCGCCGACGTAGCGGCCGGCCGAGGAACCGCTGACGGTGGTGGCGCGCCGCCCGGAAGAGGGGCGTTCCCGCCGGTCCGGGGGCGGGAGAAGGATGGACTGAACGGCGTAGGGGTCTCCGGTCTCGTACCACTGGTCCTGGGGCCCAGCGCCGGATTCGCCGGTGTCTTCCTGCTCCTCGTCGCCTAAGTCCGGGGGGTCCGAGTCTTCCTCGTTATGGTCCTGAGACGACGGCTGGCTGTTGTCCTGGGGCTCCCGGCTGCGGGACTGGTTCTGGTACTCTTCCAGCATGTTGTCCAGCTGCTCTGTTACCAGGTGGGGCTGCTGGAACGGCTGGCGGCGCTGGCGGTGCAGCAGTGCCAGGACTGCCGCTTCCCGCACGTCCTCAACGTCAACTTCCGTCCGACCATCATATGCGGCAATGGTGCTGGCGGTCTTGTACATCACTATATCGCCGCGCAGTCCGTCCACCTGGTATTCGGCGCAGATATCGGTAATCAGGCCCAGCATTTCGTCACTGACGGAAACCTGGTCAAGCAGCTCCCGGCTGCGTATAAGCCGTTCCCGTTCCCTGCCTTCCTCCGGCTGCCACCGGTCCATAAAGTCGAAGGGATCGGACTCGTAAGCCATGCGGCGGCGGACCACCTCCCGCCGCTCCTCCGCCTCCATAATTCCGTCCACCTCTACGGCCAAACCGAACCGGTCTAGGAGCTGGGGGCGCAGGTCTCCCTCCTCCGGATTCATGGTGCCCACCAGAATGAACTCCGCCGCGTGGCTGACGGAAATACCCTCGCGTTCCACATAGTTCCGGCCCATGGCCGAGGCGTCCAGCAGCACGTCCACCAGGTGGTCGTTCAGGAGGTTAACCTCGTCGATGTAAAGGATGCCCCGGTGGGCAGACGCTATCAGCCCGGGCTCGAAACTTCTGGAACCCGTCTTGATGGCCTGTTCAATGTCCAGGGAGCCCACCAGCCGGTCTTCGCTGGCGCCCACGGGCAGGTCCACGATTCGTACCTGGTGGCTTACCGGGGGATTGTCGTTGCTGCCCGACTCGCACCACTGGCACAGTCCCTGCCTGGCCTCGGGAGTACAACTGAAGGGGCACCCCTGCAGCACCGTCACCTCGGGCAGCAGGGCGGCCAGGGAGCGTACGGCGGTTGATTTGGCGGTACCCTTCTTGCCCCGAATGAGAACACCGCCAATGCGGGGATTGACGGTGTTCAGCAACAGGGCCCGTTTCATGGCCGTCTGCCCCACGATGGCTGTGAAGGGAAAAGACGGTTCTCGATTGGGCTGGGTCAAATACTTTCCTCCGGGGAAACTGAAGTGCCGTTTACTGACGGGACGCGGATGCCATTTCTTGCCCTGCGGCGGGGCTGGCCGTCGCACGGAGTCCGCGCTCCTGGTACCTTGTGTAGCTGCTCACGCCCAGGGCAATAATCATCCACAGCAAAAGGTGGCCCAGGATGGAGAATGTGCGGAACATTATTATCAGGCCCTCGGGAACCCACTCAGGAATGGGGTCGGGATTGCCCGGTATTGCCGCGAACAATGCAACTGCGACTACAACGTAAGCCGCGGCAGTGCCGGCGTAAGCCAGGAATCGTTGCGAACTTTCCCGTCCAGCTTCATGTGTAAAACGCAATACCAGGGTGACGGCGATCACAGCAACTACGGAAAGAAGGATGAACAGGAACTGGAAGCCCTGCCGCGCCAGTAGCGAACCATCCTCACCGATGCCTGGAGGATTCAGGGGGTACTTTAGCTGGGTGAAAAGGGACACGGACCAGAAGCAAAGGACGCCGCCGATCAACGCCCAAGCCCAGATATTCCAACCGGGGAATGCCCTGCGAACTAAATGGAACAGGCCAGTGAATATGGCCCCATAAACTACGCCCAGTACCGCCAGTCCCAGTACCAGCCCAATACGCTGAGCGCCCAGGGTCTCCAGGGTGGACAGGAAGCCTGTTGCCTCTTCCTCTGCCTCTCCTGCCGGCGCTTCAGCCGCCGCCGCGGCGCCCTCGAGTTCAATGGCCCACTCCATAACGGGCACGTTGAACACATTCATGAAACCGCCGACCAACAGGCCGGCAAGGGCGCCCATTATTAATGCCAGGGGAAGTATGCTACGCATGGTTAACCTCTACAATTAAATTGCGTATCGTTAAGCTGCGCATACACACCGCACCCTCCTCCTGAATGGCAGGGCCACTCCGGGCAGCGTGAATAGCTTATGGAAAAGCCAATGCCCCCGGCAAGCGAGGGCATTGTCGGACTTATCGGCCTAGTGGCACATCAGCGCGACGTGGCGCGCGTGATGGAAGAATTCGTGAACCGCGCCCAGCACAGCTGGCGAGCCCAGGGCAACGCCGTGGACGCTGGAATCTACGTATCCCACCATGTACAGGACGGCCGCGCCCAGCAGCAGCCACGGAGCCCACACCGGGGACGCGCTATCGCCAAACACGCTTCTCAAGACTGTCAACATATCATCCTCCCTCAGATTTATTGGCGTATTAACCCTTGAATCCGGGGGCAAACCCACCGGTTTCAAAGTCTATTACCTATCTCCAGGCGTTTCAAGCATCCGACCCGACCTTTCCGGAGGAATCCGGCTCAATCGCCCCTAGGGGGTGTGGTCAAAATAGTTTGGTCCAAAGGAACATAGCCCGTATTTGG
>JAPPGG010000013.1 GCA_028875055.1 Chloroflexota bacterium | reverse complement strand
CTCTTAGGGCACCTATTCAATTGTGAGGGGCGGCTTACTCAGCCGCCCCGGTTGCCGCCGCGCCGCGCTTCGGGCAGCGGGACTTGGGACCTATTGCCGGTTCACCGATTGATCCGACCGGCTCATGGCCGCCTGGAATTCAGGATGTTCGTCGTTGCTGTGTTTCACCTCCTCGGTATGGTAGTGGTCGTGGTTTTCTCCGTTATCGCTGACGTTCTGCCAGTTGCTGACTTGGTTCTTGCCGGTGGTGTTTGTGGCAACAGCCGTTGGCCCACATCGCTTCCCGACCCCTCCGGGATCTCTCCCATTCCACTGGCTATCGGCATCCTCCCGTGCCTCCTGGTGATGGACGCACTACTCCCACGGTTCGGCCCTGCCACGGCAAACCGGGAATGGCGAATTGGCGCAGGACGCACCGCGCCCAGAGTAGGGCGCTGTAATGGTGAAGGCTGGAATGAGGGTTGGCCAAAGGCGAGGTTCGCCCAGGGTAACGCTCAGCCGCTCAATCCAACCGCCCGGCGCCGGGCGCACTGTTCCCTGGGGCGGGTTGGCGCAATTCGGAACGACGGATTGGGGGCTGGCGCAAGGCGCAGTTCGCCCAGGGTGAAAGTTGCCGGACGACTGCCGTGGGGGAATGGGAGAGGAAGGCAGTGGGGCCAGCGGCCACGCCGTCAGGCAGCGCGCCGGTGGGAACTGCGTTGCGATGGCTAGCGTCCGGTCCGTGGTTCTCGAGTGACCGGAGCCTGTGGAGTCTGCGGCACCGCTACTTCTTGTCCAGCAGCTTTTCCGCAGTTATGACGAGACAGCCGAAGCTTGTCAGCAGTTCCGAACGTAGTGTGAAGGGTCAGCGAAGCAGGTTACCCACTCCGCAGGACAACCGATAGGGAAAGGGACGCCGGGGATACCGTGCTATTTCCGGTTGATACCTCCTTCAGTCAGTCCGTGGGGCAGGAATACCGCCTTGGATAGAAATACCGGGTGAAGCGCACCTGGCGCCTCGGGGAATGTCCTTCGCAGACGCCTTCGGGAGAGCAGCGCTCGATCCCTGTGAGGCGGTCCGGCGTGGGCGGCCGTTCGGAGAGCAGGGCTCGATCCTATGCGGCCAAACCCGGGTCCAGGGGCGGGACCCTCCAGTTTTCTCGGCAGGAAAGACTGGCAAAAGCCTGATTACATATTCCAGTTTCCGGCACGGGGAGCGTTGGCGCAAGGGCTTTGGCGTCATCGCACCCAAAGTGTTCACAAAAACCTAAGCGCCATTCCTGGACAGGCTTCACCACCTCCTTTTTTCCAGCCCTTGGGTAAAGAGTTCACCGGCTGCGGGCGAAGGAAACGTCACTCCATCCCGTCAGCAATTCCCTCGTGGGCGCTCCCGGGAGAAATATCTCAATCCTCGCGGAGCAGGCCCGGGCGAGCAGGGATCACGCCCCCGGGTTTCTATGGCAGTGGCAACCCTGGTAAAGCCAGACAACACACCCAGTATCCGACCCCGGCCAACCCCCTGACAAGGCTCCGGGCGCCCCTTCAGCCAAATCACTTACAACAATCTGGCGGGAAAGCGGCATGAATATGACAACAATCCGGCAGGAAACAGTGGGCCACCGAACGCCGCCGCTATCGCCTTCACCGGCCACAAGGGGGCCACGTTCGCCACGCCTCACCCGTGGCCAACCGTCGCCACCGCCGTCATCAACCCCTCGCAGCATCGCCGGAATTCCAGGCCAGCCCCACGGGTCCGTCTGCAACGGTCACCACCGCCACGACCACCAGGAGTTCCGCAGACCCATTCCTTCCCTGACCGCAACCGTTGACGAGCTTCACGGAGGGCGTCACCGCCGTCGCCGCCAGGGCGCCCTACCGGTTGTGGTGGACTGCCACCGGCAGCAACCATGCCGCGAGCGACGACGCAAACTTGTTCCGCAACTTTGCAATTTCCCGCAACCGGACCTTGACAGAAAGTGTTCGCCGTCTTCGTCCCGCAGGGGGTGATTTCCCGGGGATTCAGCTTGGAAAAGCCCGTATCTGCAACTTTGCGCCCAAACTGTTTTCCTGTACAGCCCAATGACCTCAAAACGGACTTGCTCAGCACCGTCAGGGAAAAGGGACCGATGTGTCGGAGTGAAGTCCGGGCCCGCTACATCAATGAAATCCCTTCCGAGGGATAACGTTCAACCCGCCGGGACCGCAGAGTGGTTCAAGAACGCCGGCAGTCCGGCGGCACGGCGGGATTGCCGACCAGCTTCCCGTCGTAAACCAGCAGGAGGATCGGAATGAGAAGGCCCAACGGATCGAAGACCACGCGGGTGCGTATGTCACCGGCGAAATCAACGGTCTCCTGCACCGCCGAGCAGCGAGACCGGAGGCAACGAGGGCTGCGCATCCTGGCCCGTATCATCGCCCGCGCCCACCTGCGGTGGGAGGCATCGTGGGCCGCACAGGAACCGCCGTCAACGGGCCCGGGGGCTGGCGGCTGAACCGGTCGCGGAACCGGCAAAGGTAGCCGCAGGCAGCCCGAGCGCCGGCGCGTCCCCAGTTCCCATCAAGGTCACCCGGGTAATTCCGCCCGGCCGGGTTCAGCGGCGGCATCCTGGCAGCACCCCACCCCAGCCGAGCCGTCGCCGGTCCGTCCGGCAACCCCCACTCCTCCGGCAGTGCAAAATGCACTTCTCAGCTACGGACGATGCCCCGCCGACCCGGTCCCAACAGGCCCGGCAATGTACCGTTCCAATAGGGGCGATGTATCCACTGACGGGAACCAGGACTAAAACCAATCGCTTGCTCCAATCCCGCTGAAACGGGCGAAATTCCCCCGTTTCAGCTACGAATCTCCACGTTTCCGCCGATGCCGTCGAAATCCAGATTCCTGTACACGTCCCCAGCGTCAAGCCCGCTCCTGGAAATTTCGAGCCTTGTAAGGGGGGGTGCGGAAGAACCTGTCTCAAAAGGGGGGGTGTTGGCGGCTGGAATGGAGTCGGTGTAATCTCCGGGAAACGCTGGGAGAGGAGCCGAGGATATGCCGCTGCGAGACATGGACCGGGAGCAGATGTGGCTGTTGCCGCCCACGCTGGACGAGTTGTTGCCACCGGATCATCCGGCCCGGTTTGTGGCCGAGTTCGTGGATGCGTTGGATCGGCAGGACTGGGCGGAAATGGGCGTGGACCCGGAGGGAGACCCCTTGGGAGCGCCGGCGTATCATCCCCGGGCATTGCTCTCCGTGTGGCTGTACGGCTTCATGACCAACGTGCGCTCCTGTCGCAAGCTGGAGGCAGCGTGCCGGGACCAGATACCCTTCCTGTGGTTGACCGGGTGGCAGCATCCGGACCACAACACCCTCTGGCGGTTCTACAGGGATCATCGCCAAGCGATGAGAAGCCTGTTCAAGCGCACGGTGCGGACGGCAATGGTGATGGACTTGGTGGATTTGGCGGTGCAGGCGGTAGACGGCACGAAGGTGATTGCGAACGCATCAAAGGACCGGGACTACACTCCTGACCAATTGGAACGGTTGCTAGCCCGAGTGGAGAGGGCCATCGAGGACCTGGAGGCCCAGAACGAAGAGGGAGAGGACGCCCCTCCGGCGCGTCTTCCTGAACAACTGGCCGACCAGAAGGCATTGCGGGAACGGGTGAGACAGGCAATGGAGGAGCAAGCGAGCAGGCAGCGGCCGCCCTCGCGTTACGGGGGCCGGAATCGCATCAATCTGACCGATTGGGACGCCAAGCTGGTGAAGACCCGTCAGGGAACCATGCCTGGTTACAACGCTCAGGCAATGGTTTCACCGATTGCGTCTGACGGAGATACGACCGGCATGCTGATGACGGCCGTGGATGTGGTGGACCAGACCAATGACGCCGGCCAGCTGACCCCGATGATGGAACAGGCAGAAGCTGTTACGGGAGTGAGGACGCCGATGACGTTGGCTGATGCCGGTTATTTTGGTGGCGGGCACCTGGAAGCAAGCCGTCGCAGGGGTCAACAGGTGGCAATGCCGGATACGGCCCGACCTCTGGACGATCCCTATCACAAGGACCAGTTCAGCTATGACGAGGACAGCGACAGTTACATCTGCCCTAATGGAGAGAGATTGCCCTTCGTCGGCGCGAGAAAACACCAGGGATCGCCGGTGCGGATATACCGGGTGGCCTCCGCCTCCGTCTGCCTCGACTGCCCTGCCTTTGGAGTGTGCACCAGGGAATACCGTTTGGGGCGTTCATTGCAGATCGGGCCATACGACCGGGCGCTGCGCAATCACAGAGAATGGATGTCCACTTAGGCAGCCAAAGAGGCTTACAAGCTGAGGAAGCAACTGGTCGAACCAGTCTTCGGAATCATCAAGGAACAGTTGGGTGCACGCAGGTTCCTGTTACGGGGCCTGGACAACGTGGCAGCCGAGTGGACAGTGTTGGCCACGGCCTTCAACTTACGAACCCTGTGGCGGGCCTGGCGCAGCCGATCCGATATCCAATGCACCCCCACCTGACAACCCCAGGCGATCCCCTAACATCTCCCGCCTATCCCTGCTAAACAATGCTTCGGCAGTTCCAATAGCAATCCCTTCCAGATAAACCACCTGCCTCAGGACCGCCAACCCAACGTTGGGTTGGCGGTCCTTCTTTTTGAGATCGGGAGACTTCTGGGACAGGGTCGCGGAAGGCCCCCCTCTGGCGTCCTGTCCCTGGGGATACCCTCCCACGTCCGGCCACCCCGGGCACGGCCACTCCGAGGACTAGCCGCCGCCGACCGTCAGGAAACCACCGGCGTCTGCCCCATCCAAACCGGCACAATCCCGTGCAGCAGAGCGGGCTGGGGCACACGTCATTCACGCTCCAGAGCACCAGAACTGCAAAACAACCAGTGCAATAAACCCGACACAGAGTCAGGAAAAATTCCATCCCCGCATTCACCCTCCGAAGCCCCGAAAACTGCCCGATTCAGCTTTGAAAATGGCCTGGCCTGCCCGCTGCCACGCGTTTCAAATTTCCTTACAGGCCACCCACTGTGAAAACGGCCCAAGGACGATGGCAGTCCGGCCCTTCACACTCCCGCTGGTCCCGGTCAACGGCGGCAAGTACGTGCCACTGACCGCAGCGGCCCGGTCTCCCCGAACCCGCCGGACACCTCTGACGTGTCAGGCCAGGAGCGGCGAAACACTCCGCCGGAACCCAGGGGCCGGCTGGCGCCATCTCTAACTTCAGAATGAGCCAAATCCCTGTCGGTGTCCGGGGAGCATGTCCGCTGACCCGGTCCTGAGCGGCTAAGTGAACGCCAGTCCGGGAGTCCGGTTGGCGGGCGGCCCCGGTTGCCACGTGCCTATGGTTTGCGGCCCAGGTCTCCCACGATCCGCGAAACCCAATCCAGGGCCTCCGGGTAGTGCCGCAGCTCCAGGACAAACTCCTGGCCCGGCCCGCGCCGCTGAACGTAGGCATATCGCTCATCCCGGTGCCAGAGGCGGCGAGGATGGTAGGTAA
This sequence comes from Chloroflexota bacterium, assembly GCA_028875055.1. Taxonomy (GTDB): domain Bacteria; phylum Chloroflexota; class Dehalococcoidia; order Lucifugimonadales; family UBA3495; genus Bin22. The sequence goes on along the minus strand of JAPPGG010000013.1, from coordinate 7,031 downwards.
GGGGCGCCCTCGGCGGTTCGGGATAGAACCAGTGGGGGAGCCGCCAGCGTGAAGGGTCGGCGCTCGGCTCGGAAAGCACCAGGCGCTCATCGAGGCGATCAAAGACCCCGTATCCGCGCCCCGTGGTGGTGTGGCCCGGGATTAGCAGCGCGTCCCCGGCCACATACCATCCGCCCTGCCAACCCTCTCCGTCCTCCCGGTGAACCGCTCCCACCTGCAACCACCCGAACAGCACGTGCTGCTCCGGCGCACGAGGGACAAACTGCCACCGTCCCGAGACCTCTTCAACCCGCCGGAACAGCCCGAAGAACAGGAAGATGTCGTCCTTGTCGACGCCCTGCTTGCGCAGGTGCCCCTCCTGCGCGCCGCCCGCCAGCACCAGCCCGGGCTGCTCGTCGAAGGCACTCTGCACCGGGTCCCGGATGTCGGGCGAGACATAGGTGAAATCGTCCCTGGTCCAGCGGGGCGGTTGCCCCCGGGTGCTGGTGAGGTCCTCCACCACCCTGCCGATGTTGACCTCGGCGCCGCCAACCCGGTGGCTGAGGTCGCCGTAGGTCACGGTGATGCTCTCATCTTCTCCCGGGACCGGCAGGGAATACATGCTTCCGTCGGGGAAGACCGGACTGGGCACGCCGCCGTAGGGCCATTCCAGGCCGGCGTAACCCCGCTTGGGGCCTCGCGGCCTGCGGGTGGAGTCGAAGCCCTTTCTGCTGATAATCAATCTCTTTGCCGCCATGGAGATCACCTTGGGGAGCTGCGTTGTCAAGGTTGGTTTCGAGCGTCCGCTGTCCTCTGAGCCGTTTTCAGGCACCGTCCCCACCTGGCTGTCGGGACCCCGGCTCGGCAGATTGCCGGGGCATGGACTGGGGACATCACCTGTTTGACCCGGTCTCTCCTCTCCGGCACGGGAAGCCCTCCGGCGCGAAACCGCCATCCAGCATACCACCCAGCCGGGGCCTGCTGGCAACGCCGGCCTGCCCGGGCATTTGGAACCCGCTCCCCCTTTAGGACTTTTCGTTCCACGAATGTCACGCCAGTCCCTTTTGCCTGACCATTTTACCACTGCCCCGCATTCGGCCCTTCCAGTGGGTTGACCCTTGCCCGGTCTTCCTTCATCGCCGCCACCGCCCGTTCCGACAGCATGCGCTCCAGGGCGCCGCCCAAGCGCGGCGGCAGCAGCGCCCCCGATGCCAACGCCACAGGGTCTGCGGTCCACACCCAGCCGTTCCGCCAGCTTCCCCGGCCCGTGGGCGTTCACCAAATCGCTGAGCACCGCGCGCAGCCGCAGCTCCCGCAGGTTGTCGATGCCGGGGAAACCATCCCTCGGCCCGCCCGGTCCCGTCATCCGGGCCGCCTCCTGGCCCATGTTCCAAAATGTCCCAGGTCCTGTAGGGGCGTGCCACACGATCCACTGAATCCCCTCGTGGCAAATTGGCCCAACCCGTAGCTGGCCCTGTCCCATGGCCCTGGAACCGGCCCTTCCCAAAACCCGTTCACCAAACCGGCCCGAAAGCCCCCGACATTGGTCTGTTTCAGCTATGAAACCGCTCCGTTAACCCGTCCGAGCCCAGCTTCAAACTGCCGTACACTTGCAGAACGTCGCCACCGAGACGCCCCGCCCGAAACCCAATAAGGTGGTTCACGTATAAACCCTGGTTCACAGGTGAACCACCCCATAGGGGGTTCCAGTTCGATACTGCATCCCTCCACACTGGAAAAGGAATACGGGTCCGGCGACCGGAGGAGGGTCACGATGCGAAAGAAATACCACAACAATCGGCGGAAGACCGCTCGGGCATCAACGCAGGGGCCGTGCCCCCGACCTATGCGGGGGGACGCCGAAAGACACTGAGCGCCATCCCCTTGCAAGTTGCAATTTCCCGCAACCGGTCCTTGACAGAAAGTGTTCGCCGCTTTGGTCCGGCAGATGGTGATTTCCCTGGAATTCAGCTTTGAAACATCCCGCATCCGCAAGTTGCGCCCAAACCACTTTCCCGTACAGCTCCCATGCTTCAAACGGACCTTCCCAGCATCATCCAGGGGAAGGGAGCTAGGTATCCGGGGGCTGCCCGGCCCACTGCATCAGTGAAATCCCTTTCGAGGGATAACGCCCGGTTCTCCCAGTCCGCAGACTGGTCACTGACACCATAAAGCAAAAGGCAACGGCGGGGAGGCGGACCGCAATCCCGACGAGACCCGGCGGGAGGAGCGAAGGGGAGGCGCAAAAGAAAGGGGTCCGTAGGGACCCGCACCAATGCGGCCCCCTGTGGGAGGTTCTTTTCGTCGAACTTGAGGCGTACACTCAATAGCGGAGCCGAAGACCCAGACCAATGAAAGGTGAACGAGATGATCCTAATACCGAAACCGCAGCCGGAAACGGAGGCCCAATCACACCCCATCAACGAGAGGATATGCGAAACGACACCGGAAGCAACAAACCGACGCGGTCCGGCAGGAACTCCCGGAAATCCGGGACCGCCGGCAGGAAGACACCAGAACAAGCATACCAGGATCACACGGTCCAGGAGCGGGAGCGGATGCAGACAGGGCTGCGCATCCTGGCCCGGATCATCGCCCGCGCCCACCTGAGGCGGCAGGCATCCGGGGCCGCGCCGCTGCCACCCGAGTCGCCGCAGGACATGGGAAGTGGCGACTGAGCGACAACCGGAACCGGCGCCGCGTCCGCAGAACGGGGTTCGCCTTCCACCCGGGCCCCGGGATAATCGCGTTCGCGGCCCCCGCCGTACCACAAAACCGATCCCAAAACAACGCCTTGCGAGGCATTACGAGCAAGCATTTTCTCCTGGACAATGGAGTGTTAGACCATCGCCACGGGAGGAATCAGATTGACGACAACCAGCGCCAGTGCGCCAATTCCGCCGGAAGAGGATGAAATCACCAGGGACGGCCTGGCCGACGCCATCCGCGACTACGTGCGCACCTACGTCCTGTGGCACGGAAAGGCCAAGGCCGCCGAGAGATTCGGCGTCTCCCGCCACACTCTCTGGCGCTGCCTGGAGCGGGGGCGCCTGGGCAAGTCCCTGCCCAGGGCGGTGATCAAGACCGTAGGCGACGACCCCGACGCAATAGCTGCGGCGACGTGGGCCATGACCGCCGTCCGCCAAATCCAGCGCCGGGCCGCCGCCAATCCCAAGCCCCTGGCCGAGACCCTGGAGGACGCGCTGCGGCTGCTGTGCGCCGCTCCCCTGGCCACCGTGGAGGAACTCTCCAGCTTCGCCAGGGTTCCCGCCACCACCCTGCGCCGCAGGATGGCGAAGCTCGCCGGCCTGGGCCTGGTGGACTTGGTTCCCCACCACCTGGGCAGCCTGGGACCAAACCCGAAGCAACGCCACTTCCCCACGGAGAAGGGCATCGAGGCCGCCGCCCGCGCGGAGCACGGCACGGAGGTCTTCCTCAGCGAGTACCCGGTGTCCCGGGAGTGGTTCCGGCTGCTCACCGAGCGCCTGGACGCCGTGGCCGTGCTCTACCACGTGGCCGCCATCATCGCCAAGACCGACCCGCAGGGGCAGCCGGTGCGGGTGGACCACCACCGCCAGGGACCCTACGACCTGCTGATCACACTCTCCGGCGGCCGCTCCCTGGGCGTCGTGCGCCAGGGTCCGATGCTGTCCTCGGCCAACCTGCGCTACCGACTGAGAACCCTGGAGCAACTGCGATATCACCAGCGGCCCACGGCAACGCTGGTGCTGACCCCCTGGGACCAGGCCACCCGCCGGGCCTTCCGCACGTTGGGCAACCCCATGGAGCACCGCAGCAGTTTCGTCGCCACCGAGGGGGAACTGCTGGCGGGAGACGCCCAGGCCCAGGTCTGGCAGCAGTGCGGCGGCGGCGTCAACCGCTTCCGGCCCGAGATGATCAACCCCGACCTGTCCCTAGACGACGTCCTGGACTGGCTGGGACGGAGCGCGGAGCGCATCGCCGACCGGCGCCGCAAGCTGGGCCTGGCCCCGGACGACCACCCGTCGCCCGACCCGGACGAACTGTATCCCAGCCGGATGCGGGCCCTGATGCCCCAGCCGACGGAACAGGTGAGCAACTCGCTGGCCGTCAAACTCACCCACTCAGAAAGGCAGGCCCTGGACCTGCTGGCCGCCTGGCCCCTCTGCGACACGGACCAGCTTTCCGGGCTGATGGGCGGCGTCACCCGCCGCCGCGCCAACCAAGCGCTCCGTTCCCTGGCAGACCACGGCCTGATCCGCGCCGACGCCCAACTGCATGTGCTCACCGACGAGGGGCTCACGTGCCTGGCCCGCCGCGACCGGGCATCCGTGGGGCAGGTCCTGGACCGCTGGACCGCCGAACCCAGCCTCGGCAACCCGCAACGCTACGCCGGCACCGCCCTGCGCGCCATGGCGTCCCAGCCGGAGCACCAGGCCGCGCTGACCACCCTGGCCGCCGGTCTCACCGCCGAATGCGCCCGCAGCCGCGACTACGGCGTTCTGGACCTGCTGCCCACCTCCCGCTCCGCCGTGGGGTACTGGCACGACGACAAGAACTACGTGGTCCACCCCGACGTGTCCTTCGTCCTGGATTTGCCGGAGGGATACCGGCACTGCTTCCTGGAATACGAGCGCCGGGCCACCACGCCCCGGCGGGTGCGCGCCCGGCTGGAGAACTACCGGCGCTACTTCCAGAGCGGCTACGCCCGCCGGGACCACGGCGGGGACCTGCCCCTGGTGCTGTTCGTCTTCGAGACCCCCGACGACGAGGACGCCTTCATGGACGCCGCCAGCTACGTCGATCACGCCCCCTTCGCCAGCTCCAACCTGGAGACCATCGCCCAGAGAGGCATCCTGGCTGACACGTGGCTGCTGCCTGCGCCGGAACCCTGGGAGAGGCTGCCCTTGCGGCGACTGGTCAAGGTGCAACTTTGCCGGTAGAGCGGTCCCCCGGGTTTCCTATAGGGAGGCCACAAACAAACACGAATGACAGGGGTTTTTCTTGTCTTAACCTTGTCTGACCCCAAAAGACCTCTGGCTTGCATTTCGTTGCAGAAATCGGAGCTTTCGAGGCAGAGATGCCGAGTCTGTCCAAAACAGCGGAAAAGCCGCTGGCACGTATGACACATAAGGATTGACCCGTACATGAAACGCAATGACACAATGGGAGGTGAGGACATGCGACTGCTGACCAAGGCGGAAGCCTGCCGGGAGTTGAGGTTGTCCCTGTCCACGCTGAACCGGCGCATCGCCGCCGGGGAGGTGCCGGTAAAGAGGGAGCCACGCGGACGGAGGCACCGGGTATACGTGATGCTGGACGGCGACCCGCCGGGCAGCGGCGTGGCTGCTGACCCGGCGCTGGCGATGGCCCAGGAGCGGATTCGCGGCCTGGAGGGGCAGGTGGGCTTGTTGCAGGGACAGCTTGAAATGGAACGGCAGCGCAACGGCGAACTGGTGAACGAGTTGAAGGCGGCGCAGGAACGGCGCGGCCCGTGGCGGCGATTCTGGAAAAGCGGACGGGTTATTGCGGGTAAGTGATGGCGCATACTGTCATGACGCCGGAAGCTGGCAACGCAAGCGCACAGTGGACGGTCCCGGTTTGGGGCAGACCTGGATTGTTGGACGAAAACGCGGTGAGTAGTATTACCTGCAAGGGAACGCCGCCACTTGACTTGGATCACGGGTGGAGACCACATGATGAAGTACGTACTGTTTTCTTACGAAGGACGAATCAGTCGCAGCCAGTATTGGATCATGGGCATATTGCCGCTCCTGGCGTTAGCCTTCTTCTGGGGCATCACGTTTGTCCCCTTGTCCTATTGGTTTCCGTGGGTGGGCATACTCGTTTCCATTGGAGCGATTCTGTTTCTGGTTTGGGCTTTCACCGCCGTCAGCGTCAAGAGGTGCCACGACATAGGGCATTCCGGTTTTTGGACTCTCTTGTATCTCATCCCCGGCGTCGCCCTGGTTGGGGTGATAGTGTTGGGGGCCTGGCGCTCTTCCGGCCCCAACAGATACGACCAGGTCCAGGAGTTACCCCCTTGGCTCCGCAGGGGGCAGATGGCACTTGCCCTCTCGCAGTCCTTTGTGCGTTGTTCATCTACTACTGGCCCTTGTGGGAGCCAAGCTTCAACCCCGCTCCCCAGGTCAATGATGAAGACCCTACAGGCTTCTATCCCACGGAGGAGGAAATGCAGGCCGGCGCGGAAATCCTGCGGGCATCGGGAATCGTGGAACGAATCAATGGCGGGCAGGAATGGGAGCCGGTGCATCGTGTCTCTGGGTATACGTGGCAGAGAGGCACTCGCAGACTGACGGTGGAGGCCAAGTGGGCCGTGCCGGTGGAGCACTCAGGGCCGTGGTGGTGGACGAATTGTGATGAACCACGGAAGGTGGTGACCCACCAGCGATACAGCAACACAACCATCCTGGACGCATGGATCGACCTGGATGACGGCCGTATTCTTAAATTCAGGCCAAGCGTGTGGGGAGATGATGATGAGCAGCCCGTCTTTGGTGGCGTGAATCGCTTTGGGCTGGTGCGCGTGTATGATGCCGAGACAGGCCGGCACCTGATCACCGGCCCGAAAATTCTCATCATGACGCAACCAATTCTCTGCACTCCGGGGCGATACTATCGGGACTGACCGGTCTGCCAGTCCGGCAATCCTGACCTCCAAGCTTATCTCCGGCATCTCCGGGGTCCCGCTCGGTGGCAGGGTATGCCCAATGCCCATAGGAAACCCGATGCTCCAAGGGCAGACGAAACCGATGACATTTCCCCATTGCATAAGGGGTATCCGGTGGGATAACATAAGGGCATGGGCCAAACTCACGACGGCGAGGCAGAGGCGATGGGCAGCAAGCCAGGACAGCCGGAATATCCGGCCACAGCCGACGAGATGACGGCTGCCCTGAATGCCGCCCTGGAAGCGGGAGACCTGAACAGCATCATGGGCGTCATGGGCGAGATGGCCCGCATCCACCGGATGCGGCGGGTGGCCCGGGAGACGGGACTGGGCGAGAAGAGCCTGTACAAGTCCATGCGGGCCGGGGCCAGCCCCGAGTTCA
>JAPPGG010000068.1 GCA_028875055.1 Chloroflexota bacterium | reverse complement strand
CCATGGTGACATATTCGCTTTTCAAAAATGGGGACGGAATCGCTGGACAACAACACAACCACAGTCCGGCGGCGAGAAGGGAAACAGCCGCGCGAGGCTGGAGGTGTCCAGCGTCCGCCACACGGCCACGGCGTTCAGGCCCAGGGGCAGGGTGGACAGCAGTCCCTCGCGCTGGCGGAAGGCCAGGTTGTCCAGCTTGCCCAACGTGGCGGCGAAGTGGGCCCGGGCCTTCTGGGTCAGGTCCTTGAGGGTGTCAGCATTGTCGGCGTGGAGGGTAACGGACAACGATGCGTGGAACAGCCTTTCCCTTCCCCGCTGCACCTCATCCCTGAGCCGGCTCACGTCCTCCAACGCGATCTCCGCCTCCGGCGACATGGAGCGGCCCCGCTTGAAGGACAGCGACTGCGCCGACTCGAAGCGGACCTTCTGCCACTCCAGGGTGCGGGCCGCCTGCTCCGTGGGGATGGCGCCCAGGTGCACCGACAGGTCCATGGGCGCTCCGGCGGCCATCAACCCTTGCAGGAAGCCAGGGGCCAGGGAGCGGGGCCAGTTGCCCAGGTGCAGGGAGCGCACCAGGCGGTCGCCGATACGGATGTCCCGGCGGTTCACCTCGACTTCCATTTCGGCGTCCTCATCGCGCTCCTGGGGCGAGCCGCCCAGGGCGCAGGCCAGCAGCAGCGACTTGAGAGTGTCACCGTTCAGGGGAAAGACTCCGAGACCGGCCCGCACCAGCAGCGCCCGCAGCTCGTCGGCGCGGGCGTGCTCGCACACGGCGTAGAACCGCCGGTCCAGGATGCCCTCCCGGCTTTCCAGGGTGGTCAGCAGGCGGCCCAGGCTGTCGGCGGCGTCCTTCGTCTGCCGGGGCAGGTCCTCGGGCTGGGCTTCGGTCAACTTGTCCCTCAAGCCCTGGAGCACCGGCGGGTGCTGGCGCACCAGCAGTTGCACCGGGAAGTCCACCGCGTTCAGGGAACCGGCGAAGGCCCCCAGCTTGGGTTCGTCCAGCTCCAGCCCCATCACCTCCATGACCGCCAGCTTCACCCCGTCCAGCCGCACCGGGCCGTCGTCTTCCAGGTGGGACAGCATGAAGAACAGGGACAGGGGCGGCGGCGGTTTGGGTTCGGCGGCGGGTCCCGCCATCTCGTCAAGAGCATCTTCAGCGGATTCGGGTTGGGACCGGCCTGGCGGCCAGCGCCGGGCCAGGTCCTTGGGATTGGGCAAAGTCAGTTTCACCATTCGCATCTCCTTGGTTGATTTCGGGTTGATTCAGGCGCCGGGCAGGACCTCGATGATCCTGCCGACGATGCCGGCGGCGATGCCCTTGGCCAGCAGCACCACCACCAGGCCGACGATTGCCATGACCACGGCGTTGCGTGCCCGGCCCCGGTTTTCCCCCTCGGCGCCCTCGGCCATCAGCAGGAACCCGGCCCAGACGATCCCGAAGAGGCAGAGGCCCACCCCCACGTAGGCCATGCCGGTGAGCGCCATGTCGAAGGCGGCGGTCATCGCGTTCATCTCGTCGTCGGGGGCGGCGGCCACCGACGCCAGGGCCGCCGCCGAGGACAGGAGGATTGCGGTCAGTTTCCGGGCCATAGCCAGCTCCACCAGTTGGAACCGCCCACCGGCGTCTGCTCCGCTTTTGGCGGCGGGGGCGGGGGCGGGGGAACGTGGAGGGCCTGGTAGGGAGCGTCGGCGCCCAGGCCCAGGGCCGGCCCCGTACCGGATGCGGGGGGCGGCGCCAGGGGCACGCTCTCCGTCCGGGTGCGGGTCACCGGGGAGCGCTGGTTCTCCACGGCCCGCACGTGCTCCGGGTGGTGGACGTAGATGCGCACCGTCCTGACGGTGCTGCTTTCCCCGCAGCGGCAGGTGACCCGCCGGGTGTACACGTCGGTGCGGGCCGGGTGGTGGACGGTCTGGAGCACGGGTGGCCGGGGCACGTTCAGCGTCGCCGTCAACTCCGCCGTGATTGCCAGCTCGCTGACCGCCCGGTTGTTGGCGACGGGCAGGGTGAAGGCGGTCTCGCCGTCCCGGACAAAGGCCGCCGTGGTGGAGTGTCCGCCCCAGGCAACGGTGACCGTGCCGGTGATGCCGGTGACGTCGGCGTCCAGCAGGGCCGGCACCGACTGGCTGAAGTGGCCGCCGTACACCGGCAGGTCCTCCTCGTGGCGGGTCTCCGTGATGCACTCCGAGGCGATGACGCCGGTGATCCGCCCCGGCGTCCACTCCAGGGAGGTCAGTTCCAGGCCGCACAGCTCCCCGCCGGCGGAGGGCAGGGGGTAGGGAATTTGATGGCTCTTCAGCGACGCCGCCCCGCTCCGGCCCAGGCTGTCCTGCCAGGAGAAGGTGAAGGAGGGCGAGGGGCCGTTCAGGGTCAGGTTGTAGCTCTTGCTCTGCCCCGCCGCCAGGCTGGTGTTGAAGCCTATCTTCAGGGTCCGGCCGGTCCTGCCGCCGAAGACCCGTCCCTTCAGGTCCAGGTCGTGGGCCGCCCGCAGGGTGACGGCGGCGGTGTTGCCGGACACCGCCAGCCGCTCGACGTAGACGCGGCGGCCCGGCACCGGGTCCGGCGGCTCGAAGTAGATTTCGCCCAGCCGCCAGGCGTCGCCGTAGGGGTTGTCGTCGGGGTCGTCGGCCAGGGCGCTGCCGGGCAGCAGGACCACCATCAGCAGCCCCAACGCCCCCACCGCCAGTAAGCGGCCCCACGGCTTTTTCTCCTTACGGTCTTCGCCTTGCGTCCGGGGACGGTTGGCGTCGGCGTTCCTGGAACGGCGGCCCTTGCCGAACCAGCTGTGGGGCCGGAAGGGACGACGGCCCTTCTGCCTGGCCGCTTTCACCGCCCGGCCCACGCCGGACGCGACCTTCTTCGCCAGCAGCCGCAGGGGGTCGGGTTTGGCCTCGGGTTGGGGCGGCGGCTCGCTGATTGCCAGCTCCGCCGGGGACCCGGCGTAGCGGCGGGCGCCCAGGTTGAATTTCAGAAGGTCGGCGGCCACCAGGGGCAGCCCCCGGCCGCCCACCTTGCCCACGGTCATGGCCATGCCGACCACTCCCAGCAGGACGGCGATGCCCAGCTTCAGCCCCGAGGGGCCGAGGGGGAAGTAGCGATAGACGCCGTAGGCCACGGCGCAGGTCGCCACCACCGCCACGATCTGGGGAAAGGTGAACCACAGCAGGGCCTTGTCCTCGGCCTGCACGTGGGTCGGTACTTCGTGCTCTCTCATTTCTTCCCTCCTATCCGCCGCCGCCGTCGCCGTCGCCGCCGGTGTTGGTGGGGTCGGGCACGTCGAGGTCCACCGGGCTGCCCACCACGGCGTTGATCACCAGCTCCACCACGCCGTAGGCCACCAGCGCCAGCACGATGCCGGCCAGGGCGGTCATCATGGCGGACTTGCCGCGCTCCATCTGGTTGGGCGCGCCCGAGGCGGTCAGGTACATGTAGGCGCCGTAGATGAAATAGCCCACGCCGACCACGCCCACCAAACCGAGCAGGATGCCCACCAGGTTCGATGTGGTCTGTGTCAGGTCTCCCATAGGGTCTTTCTCCTTTCTTCAGTTTTCCGGTTCCGTGTCGTTCTTTCCTTCGGTCAGTCCCGTTGCGCTACTGGCACATGGCGCACCTCCCGGATGATTGGACGGCGGGGAACAGCGTCCCCGCCGGTGTTGTCCTGGTCGTATCGCTACGGCCCCTGGCTCCTGGGCGCGGGTCCGCCCTGGCCGGCCGGCGTGGCGTTCTGGGCCGCCGAGTTCACCGCGTTTCCGGCGGCGCTGGCCGCGCCGGTGGCTCCACCCGTCGCCGCCGCTGCCCCGGCCGCCGCTCCCGCCGGGCCTCCGGCGGCGCCCGCTCCCACCAGCGCCAGGGCGCGGGCCGAGCGCATCATCCCGCCGGGCAAGGACATCCCGAAGTAGAGGGTGTGCAGCCAGGCGTCGAAGGTGCCGTGATGCCCCAGCATCGAGGGGACCCGGCCTGCCAGGTACATGAAGGCGATGGCCATCAGCAGCTTCCACACCAGGTCCTGGGCCGGCTCGAACTCGCCGATGGCGGCGAACTCCCCCAGGAAGGCGAAGCCCAAAGCCACGGCGATGAGCTGCACCGCCTGCTGGAACACCGCCGTCATGAACAGCCGCAGCCAGTGCTTGCCCCAGCCCGCCGTGTGGGGCAGGATCCACAGCCCCAGCGCGATGGGGGCCAGCGCCAGCAGGATGTCGATGAGGGCCAGGCGCAGGTTCATCTGCACCAGCAGGTAGAGCAGGAAGAAGCCGAAGACCAGGTAGAGCAGGGCGATGAAGACGGCCACCCCCACCTCTCCGGTCTCCACGGCGGCCAGGAGCGCGAACAAAGGCGCCCGCAGCAGGTCGCCGGGGGTGACGTTCAGGGTGGCGGCGATGAACTGGGAAACGGCGTGGGCCACGTCGATGACCAGGGCGCACCACCACAGGGACGACGCGGCGGCGACCAGGCCCAGCACCAGCCGGGGCACCATCTCCCGCCAGCCGGACTGGTGGCGGCCCAGGTGTTCCTGGACGATGAAGCTCAGGCCCATCCAGCCCAGGATCACGGTCAAAGCGGCGGTGGTGACGGCCCACACCGCCCACCACGCCTGCTGCACGAAGGGTGGGCGTAGGTCAGGTCCGGCGGGGTGCCGATGAGGATGTCTCCCATAGCTGGCTACCCTCCCCCGCAGTCGTCGATGTCCGTCTGGAGCACCCCCTGCACCACGCCGCACAAAGTCCCGTGGACTCCCTGGACCACCCATTTGGCGGCGGCCCGCGCCCAGCGGTCCGGGTCCAGGGCGCCCAGCACCTTGTCCCACAACCCCCGGGGCTGGTGCACGGGAATCAGGGCGTAGAAGACGTGGCGCTCGCCGCCGCCGGTTCTCGGCACGGCCAGCATCAGCAGGAGGGGCTGTTCGGGATGGAAGCCGGGCTGCTCGTCCAGGGCCGGGTACTCGAAGGCGTACTCCCAGCCCTCGGCCAGCCGCTTCTCGCCTCCCCGCACCCGGTAGGTGTTGGTCAGCCAGTCGCCGGTGTCCGGGTGGCGGACGGCGTAGTAGAGCTCGCCGACCTGGCGGCTGAAGATGGGGCGGGCCACGAAGTCGCCCTCCTTCTTGCGCTCCACCAGCTGCCGGTCCCGGTTGACCAGGCTGATGTCGTCGGCGGGAGGAGGGGACTGGGCCAGGGCCAGGCCGCTGGCGGGAATGGCGGAGATGGCCGAAAGCAGCAGCGCCGCCGCGTTCAGGGCCAGGCGTCTGCCACGGCCCGAGGTTGGAATGAAACGCCGGAACATGGTTGCCTCCTTGCGGTCGAATTGGGACCGGATGTTCGACAACCAAGTCTGGCGGCTGGCCGGGCCGGTGGTAATGCCTTGAAAGGGGGGGTGCGCACACCCCCCCTTTCAAGGCATGGGATTTCCAGGGGCCGGTATGGTGTGATGGACGTGTACAGGAATCGGGACTTGCACCGCATTGGTGGACGGCAGGGGATTCGTAGCTGAAATGGGGGAATCCCCCCATTTCAGCCGGAATCCTGTAAACACTTGCAGTTCAGGGCTGGTTCCGTGCGGCGGATGCATCGGCCCTATTGGACCGGTGCATCGGGCGGGCGGGCGGAAGCGGGAATGCGGTGCAAGGCCCCTATTGGAGAAGTGCAATTTGCACCGGGAGGGCTGAGCATGAGTCAGGGTGAGACCAGGACAGCGGGCGGACCCGGCAGCAGGCCCCGAGATGCGGGCGGTGACGGTACTCCGGAGAACGGCGGCGGCGGTGCGGTGGATGACGGCGCTGCGCCCGGCGTGGCCTTCGCCCAGGCGGCGGGCCAGGTGGTGGCGGACGTGTACGAGCTGCGGCTCACGGCCCTGCTGAACCAGTTGGTGCGGAGCCGGGGGTACAAGGGCGCGGGGCGGGTGCTGGGGGTGGACCCCCGGACGGTGACCGCCAGCGTGCGGGAGGGAATGTCCCGGCGGGTGCGGGAGCAGGTGGAACGGATGCTGGTGGAAAAGGACGGCGCGGCCAGGGACGAACTGGAGGAGGCGGTGGGGGCGATTGCGGAGCAGGTCGGCGGGCTCGTGACCCAGGTGGCCGGGCTGGAGTCGGAGCTGCGGGAGGGGATGCAGGCCCTGGGGGAGACCCACGCCCAGGGGATGCGGCGGCTGGAGCAGAGGCTGGCCCAGGGGGAGGCCAGGGCAGCCGTCACCGGCGGTCAGCCGGGACCGGCGCCGGTGACGGCAGTTGCTCCTCGCCGCCGTTACCCCGATCTTGTGACTGTTGACGCCGCCGCTGACGACGAGGGGTGTTCGGCGACGCCTCGGCGCTGGTCAGGGAGTGGCGCGAGCTGTGGGACGGGCACCCGGCCCAGGGGAACGGGCTGGCCTGGGTTGTGCCACCCGGGAGCGGATTCTGGAAGTGGAGGTGTCGCTCCTGGAGGTGCACGGGTTGACCCTGCCGCCGGAGACGGAGCCGCTGCGGGGCCTGGACCGGGGCGCCCAGTTGAACTGGAGGGTGAGGGCGCTCCACGACTTTCGGCGGCGGCGAGCCAGGCTGGAGCTGCTGGCCGGTTTGCGGCGGGCGCTCAGTCCGTGGCGGTGGCTGCGGGCGGATCGGGCCGGGTGGCAGTTGGCGTTGCGGCGGTGGCGACGGTAGCTCGGCGGCGCCGGTGACGGGCCGTTCCGGTTCATGTTCGGTTCCTGTTTGATTCCTGTCACTTTCCTGTCTGATTGTTGTAACCGATCCGGGCGGGAGGCGGCCAAATCCCTTGCGGCGGGCCTGCCGGGGCCGGATACTGAATCCGTTGTCTGGCTTTACCAAGGTTTCCACTGCCTAGAAACCTGGGGGCGTGATCCCTGCTCGCCCGGGCCTGCTCCGTGAGGATCGAGGTTTCTCTCCCCGGAGCGCCCACGAGGGAATTGCTGCTGGCTTGGAGTGATTGACGCTCTGGGCGCAGCCGGTACACCCCTTACCACCAGAAGCGCACGGCGCGCTTCATCCGGCGACCCACCACACGGCGGAATCCCGAACCACCGGCGCATCATAATTTTGGAGGAGGTGACCAGCAGGACCCAGGACGGTATCCCGGACTCCCTAACCCTTCGGTTTCGCCTGCGGAGCGGCGGATACGCTTCGCACTCTCTTCAAGCCGTGGTTGGAGCGTTGTCGCGCCCCACCGCTTCCTCACGCCTGCGGCCAGTTGGATAAGGCTGGTTCGCGGCCTCTTTGACGGCGCGACTGTCGGCGACGCTCTCGTCGGCTGAACGCGGTCGTTCCCCTGCGCAGCCCACCAGGTCGTTGACCATCACCTGGGCCGGGCTGCGTCTTCTTTTCTCCCCCTCATCGCTCCGTTCCCCGCGCCAGGCATCCGGCCCGGGGCGGAGTCCGCCTTTCCCCATCCCCATTGCAATCAACACGGCCCGCGCCCCGGATGCCGCGCGGGTCAAGCACGCAAACCTCAGTACCTCATTCACAGCAAAGGAGGCGAACATGACAAGCGTGATACGGGCAATCTCGGCGGCTGCGAAGGCCGGCCGGTTCTGCTGGCGGCACAAGCGGCTGACCCTGGCGTTGGCGGTGGGCCTGCTCATCGTGGCGCCGCTGTTGACTGGCAGCGGCGGCGGGACCTTCTTCCTCAATCTCCTCGGCCTGGGCATCGCCGCCCTGGTGGTGTGGCGGATCGCACGGGCCGGGAAGGGCCGGCAGGCCGGTTGCCGGTGCAACTGCAATCGGCGGAACACCAACACTCAACAACAGGGAGGCACGCCATGACCACGATGACACTGGAAACCACGGCGTCGGTCCGCCGGTTGGAGGAACTGGTAGACCGGCTGCTGGCGGCACTGCTGGGCGGGGGACCGGAGCCCGCGCCCAACCTGGCCCGGACGGTCCACGAAGCCCGGCGGCTGCGGCAGTCGGGCGACCTGGACCGGGCGCTGGCGGCATTGGCAGTAGTTGAAACCCGGCAAGCCACTGACGGGCAACTGCGGTGGCTCTACGCCGAGTGGCTGGACATCGCCCGGCGCCGGTTCGCGGACGGCAACGCGCTGCTCTACAGCCCGGCCACGGGAAGGGCGGCGGTGTTGACGGAACGCAATGACGGCAGCCTGGAAGCGGCAGCGGTGCTGGGGATGCGCTGGCCGGTGGGCAAGACGGTCTCACGGCGCAGCCTGCGGGGGTTGAAGCCCCTGAGCAACCACAACAACCAGAAAGGAGGCTCGGCATGGTAGTAGCGACAGCGGACAAGGGGGACTTTCTGGAACTCAAGGCGCGGCATCCCCTGGGCGACGCGGTGGAAGCCGCCGGGGTAGTCCTGCGGGGCAGGGGCCGGGTGCGCCAGGGCGTCTGCCCCTTTCACGACGAGTCCGAGGGCAGCTTCACGGTCTACGCCGACACCGAGAAATTCCACTGCTTCGGCTGCGGTGCCCGCGGCGACGTGCTGGACTTCGTGGGGCGCATGGAGGGACTGACCCTGCGCCAGGCCATCCGGCGGCTGGACGACGGTTCCACGCCTCGGGCAGCGGCGCAGTCCCACCGCCCAACTCCAACCCAACGTCCTCCGGCTCCGGCCCTTCCGCCCCGGGACCCGGCGCTGCTGACGGCGGCGGTCCGGTTCTACGGCGGACAACTGGGGCGCAGTCCGCAGGCCAGGGAGTATCTGGCCTCCCGTGGCATTTCCCTGGACGCTGCGATGCGGTTGGGCCTCGGCTACGCCACGGGCAACGGCCTGCGAGAACGCCTGCAAGCCGCCGGTTTCACCGGCCAACGGCTCAGGCACAGCGGCCTGTTCGTGGAACGGGGCGCCGAGCGGTTCGCCGGAACCATCACCGTTCCCGACGTTGCATGGGGCCGGGCGCGGTGGCTCACCGGCAGGGCGGTACAACCGGAGGCCAGGCCCCGCTTCCAGGCGGTGCCCGGCTCCAAGCCGCCGCTGGGCCTGGCCCGCCTCGGCCCGGCGCCGCCCTGGGTAATTGTCGCCGAGGGAGTGTTCGACTACCTGACGCTGGCGGCCTGGGGCTACCCCGCCGTGGCCGCCCTGGGGACCCAGGGGATGGACAAGGTGGCGGCGGCCCTGCGGGGTAGCGCACGGGTCTTCCTGGCCTTCGACAACGACGACGCGGGCAACACGGCGGCAACCAGCCTCAAGCAACTGCTGGGCAACCGCGCCGCCGTGGTCAACCTGCCCCAGGGGGTCGCCGACGTGGGCGAGCTGGCAACGCGGCCCGACGGCCGGCTGCTCTTCCACCGCCTGCTGGCGCTGGCGGCCAACGACGCCCGCTAGTCAACCTCCAACCAACCTTTCCTCTCTAACGGCCCGCCCTAACCGGTGGGCCTTTCCTTTTCCCAACCAACTCAACCCTAGCGACGGGGCCACCGGCCCTGCCTACGGCTTTCCTCACTAAGGAACACCGCTGCAACCAACGGCACAGCCAACATCACAACGCAAAGGAGCGAACTCATGGGCAACGGCAATAACAACCAGAACGGCAACGGCCACCACCCCAACGGCAGCGTCAACCTCAACGGCAACGACCAGAACGGGCACCACGGCGGCAACGGCGTCGCCGACATCACCGGCCACGACCTCCTGTGGGACGGGCTGCCTCCCGCCGTGGTGAGCGCCCTGGAGCAGCCCCTGGACCCGGCCCTGGTCTCCCGCCGCGACGGGAGGGGCAACCGCCAGTACGAGTACATCGAGGGCCACACCGTCATCGACCAGGCCAACCGGATCTTCGGCTACGGCGGCTGGGGCTACGACTTGGCCGGCGACGTGAGCCTGCGCCGCATCGAGAAGGTGGACGTGAGGACCGGAGAGCTCAAGGTCAACTACGCCTACAGCGCCCCGGTGCGGGTCAGCGTGGTGGGCGCCCCGCCTCGCACCGACATCGGCTTCCACATCGTCGCCGAGGACACCCCGGAGGGCCACGAGACCGCCGCCAAGGGGGCGGTGACCGACGGGCTGAAGCGGGCGCTCCGCAGCTTCGGCGACCGGTTCGGCAACGGCCTCTACGGAGACCAGCCTCCCACCAACGTCAGGGGCAATGGCAACGGCAACTCAGGCCACCGCAGCAACGGCCAGGGCAACAATGGCAACGCCAACAGCGGGAACGGCCGGCGGGACGGTTCCTACCTCCAGCAGCTGCGGGGGCGGCTCATCGACCTGGGCGCGAAGCAGGGCTACGACGAGGACCGGGTGCGGGAGGCGGTCAAGAAGCAGACGAGCCGGGACCTGGACGACCTGCCCGCCAGGGACCTCAAACCCCTGGTGGAAAACGCCGCTCGCAAGGTCAACGAGGCGATCGCTGCCGAGGGCGGCAACGGCAACGGGTAGGACTGCCTCGGCAAACACAATTCAACGGGGCCGTCTCCATCGACGGGACGGCCCCGCTTCTCATTTACAGGTACAAGGAGGAGCTCAAATGACGGCGACCAACATCCACACCCCCTGGGGCTGGCCCCAGGACATCGAGGAATTGGCCGAGGGCGTCTGGCGGGTGTCCACCGCCGGCCACGGCGGGCTGAAGCTGAGCCAGGAACGGTGGGAGGACCTTCCCGACGTGGTAAGGGACACCATGCTCAACCCGAGCTTTGCGGAAGTGGACTGCGAGGAACCCATCGTAAGGACGCTGCTGGGCCTGGGCGACGAAAGGGAGCGGGAACTGGCCCTGAAGATAGCGGGCTATTTCGACCGATACGCTCCGGCGCTGCCCTACCTCCGCAACGAAGGAGGATCGCCATGACCGCCACCCGCCGCCGCCCCCGCTGCCTGCCCAGCGTAACTACGAAGCTGTCCACCGAGCTGGGCAGCCTGTTCGTCACCGTGGGCCTGGACGAAGACGGCCAACCCTTCGAGGTCTTCGGCAGCCTGGGCAAGGCGGGAAGTTTGCAGCACGGGATGACCGAAATGGCCTGCCGCCTGGTCTCCCTGCACCTGCGACGCGGCACTCCGCTGGACGAAGTGATCGGCCAGATACAGGGCATCAGCGAGATGCAGCCCTGGCCCAACCGGATGGACGACGGGTGCACGGTGTACGTGCGGGGTTTGGGAGACGCCATCGCCCTGGTGCTGCGGGACTACCTGGCAACGCAAAAAGAGGAGGCGGAACCGGCGGGGCTGCCCATCGCCGCCGACTGAACACTCCAAACCGACCCATCGGGGCGCACGGGGCCGTCTCTCTGCGGAGGGTGGCCCCGCTTCTCATCTACCGGACACAGAACACTACGGAGGAACGACCACCATGACTATCACCATTGAAAAGCAGACCGACGTGTACTCCCGGCCCAACGCCCGCTTCGACCAGGGCGGCACCCTGGAGATCCGGGCCTCGGCGGTGGGCAACTGCCGCCGCGCCCTGTGGTACGAGGCCACTGGCCACCAGGTCACCAACCCCCGCAGCGACGACTCCATCACCATGCTGGAGGCGGGCAACGCCCTGGAGCCGGTGGTGCTGCGGGCCATGCAGAGGGCCGGATGGGACATCACCGCCACCGACCGGGACAACCCTCAGATGGTCTCCCTGCGCCTCGGCCCCACGCTGGTGGTCAGCGGCCACGTGGACGCCGCCGGCGTGGCGCCCATCTTCGGCAACGAACCCAGCATCGTCGAGGTCAAGACCCGGGGGCCGGAAGCCTACAAGAAGTGGCGGACCCTGGGCGCCGAGCGCAGCCACCCGGAGTCGGTTTGGCAGGCCGCCTTCTACACCTACGGCGCCTTTGACCAAGCCAGGGACCTGGTGATCGCAACCCTGGACACCGGCAACCGGGTTTGGGACTACGAGGTGATACCGGCCCACCGGGTGGAGCGGGCTTTCGAGCAAGCCTGCGCCCGGCTGGGCGAGTTGGCGGCCCACCACCTGGTCAACGGGCCAGACCCGGACGTGCTGCCGGAGCGGGACTTCGCCGCCGAAGACTGGCAGTGCAAACCCTGCCCCTTCCTGAACGCTTGCCTGCCGGGGTCCGCGGCAGTCTCGGAGGAAGCGGAGAACGAACCCGCCGGGGATACCGAGCCGGTTAGCGATGACGACGCGCGGGCGGCCCTAGCCGAGTACGAACAAGCCCAGGAGATGCTGAAGGCCATCGAGGAGGACAAGGCGTGGGCGCTGGGGATGCTGCGGACCTGGTTGGGTCAGCGTGGTGAACAGAAAGCCAGGCTGGAGGGCCGGGAGAAGACCCGCACGGTGGGGATGGTGAAAAACACCCGTTACAACGTGGACCACAAGCGCCTCAACTCCATGCTGGACCCGGAAGCGCGGGCCGAGATCGTCACCGAGAACGTCTCCCACTACCTGCGGGTCAGCTAGACGAAACCCGACGCTTCCAACTTGGGAGCGCAACACGGGGCCGCCCTCTTCTAATGGAAGGGACGGACCCGCCACGGCAACCGCGATTCAAAACTCATTGGAGGAACCATCATGGCGAAGACCATCAACAAGGTGGAACTGTTGGGACGGGTCGGCAACGACCCGGAGATGCGCTACACGGCGTCGGGCATCGCCGTTACCCAGCTGCGGCTGGCCACGGACCGGGGCCGGAAGAACGGCGAGTCCGAAACCGATTGGCACACCGTGGTGGTGTGGGACAAGATCGGCGAGGCCGTCGCCGAGTACGTCCAGAAGGGCCAGCGCCTGTATGTCGCGGGCCCTTCTGGTGCAGTCCTCGTGGGAGGGGGACGACGGTCAGCGGCGCTACCGCACCGAAATTCACGCCCAGGACGTGGTGTTCCTGGACTCTTCCCGCAACGGCAACGGCGGCGGTAACGGCAGCTACGCCAACGCCGGCGCCAACGCCCAGGACGACGATCTCCCCTTCTAGCCATACATCCAAATAGCCGCCTTACCACGGGCGCAACACGGGGCCGCTCCCTGCCGACAGGGAGCGGCCCCGCTTTCGTTTCCCAATCTCATCGTCAAGGAAGTGAGCCATGCCCCGCAAGAAGCAGACCAAGACCGCCGACACCCCCGCCGTCACTCTGGAGGGCCACGCCGTTCTGGAAGCCCTGCGCTCCAACCTGAACCTGCTGGGGGAACTGGCGGCCCGCTACCAGGTGGACTTCCAGCCCGTGCGCCCCGCCGACCGCCCGGCCATCAGCTGCCCCCAGGACGTTTACAACCTGCTGGGGCCGGAGATGTCGGCCCTGGCCCAGGAGCAGCTTCGGGTCCTGCTGCTGAACACCCGCAACGAGGTGATGGGCCAGCGGGTGATCTACCAGGGCAACGTGAGTGCGCCGCGTCACGCGGCATAGGATCCCCGGCACAGTCGGGATGAACTCGGAG
>JAPPGG010000031.1 GCA_028875055.1 Chloroflexota bacterium | reverse complement strand
AGAACCAAACTCCGCAGGCTATACCCTGACACTACAACTGTGACTCAGTACTAGTTACGTCCCAGTCGGATTGCCCCTAAGCTATCCAGTCCAGTCCCCGTAGGGCCACTATTGACTGTTCATCTTACGTAGCCTTACAGAAATATGGCATCTGACATTCGATGAAAGATTGTCGCGCTACCACGCAAACTTGCTGAAGTAGCCTTCTGCTCAGTCAGTACTTGAACTCTTCCCTGACGGGGCTGAACACGTCCAGGGCCCTGCAGGGCTCGGACAGCCCCTTGGCGTAGTGCTCCACCCCGCCGGGGATAATGTACATATCGCCCACCTTCAGCACCTTTACCTCGCCGTCCACACCCATTTCCATCTCGCCCTCCACCACGATGCCGGCCTGCTCGTGGGGGTGGGTGTGAAGCGGCACCAGGGCGTTGGCGTCAATCTCCACCAGGGAAAGGAGCATGTTCTCCCCCCAGAAGGTGTGAGTGCGGGCGCCGGGGGCCAGGTCCAGCGTTTCCCTCTCTTCAGCGTGCTTGAAATAGGACATTGAACTCTCCTTTATGATGGTTGGCCCGGTATGGTTGTCGGCCCGGGCGGCGCAGTCCGAGCCCCCCTTCCGAGACCGCCCATAACCATAGCATCTTGCGGTTGGCCAGGCCACAGGGGAAACGCCGGGGAAATCCACGGCAATGCCATACCCGGCGGACTGCGGCCCGTGAAGAACCCGCCAGCGCGGGCCCAACAGCCGCCAAGGGAGAAGGGAAAATCCCTGCCTTTCAAGGGTGACAGCTCTCTGTGCCAAGAGTGTCCTTGAGGGGCGGACGGGAGAACCACCAGGCTTCGAAATCGACCGAGGTTCTCCGGGACGCAACGAATAGCGGGCATACATAGCAATACACGATTGACACTCGTAATAAATTAGATTATAAGTAACGAATACACCTAATACTTGCGATTATACTGCCAGAAGGAGGTTGCCTATAGAAATTACTTGATTGCAATTCGCAAAGGTTGACTTCATCCCTGGACTATTCAAGGGAGGAGCTGTATGACCGATATGAAATCCGGAATACAAAGACCTTTGATCCGAACTCTGATGCCATTGATCGCCCTGCTGGCAATTGTGGCGGTAGCTTGTGGCGCATCCGCTCCGGAAGAGGCGGCCCCAGCCGCCGCAGAACCCGCAGCCGCCCCGCAGCTGGCCGAGCCGGCAGCCCTGGCAATTCCAGCCACGGCGGAACCGGCGGCCCAGGAAACCATGGCCAAGCCCGCCGAGTCCATGGAAGCCAGGCCGGCGGAAACCATGGCCCAGGCCTCCGAGCCCGAGCCGGCCCAGGCAGCGGCCGCAGCGCCCACCGCAGCGCCCCAACCCACGGCCGCTCCCCCACCCCAGGTAGAAAGTGTGAGGGATACCCTCATCTTCGTGACCAATGAAGAGCCGACCACCGTGGGCGCGGCCAGCCCCAACTGCGGCGGCAACATCCAGAACACCATCTGCGACGATATGGCCAGCGACCCCCTGACCTGGATTGACGACCACAACAACTTCAAGGTGGTGGGGCTGACCGGCATTGAAGGCTGGGAACAGATTGACACTGACCGCTGGCGGTTCCAGCTGCGCCAGGGCGTGACCTTCCATAACGGCGCCCCCTGGAACGCGGAACAGGCCGCCTTCTGGATTGATTTCTTCGGCGACGAGGAGACCAGCGGCCACCATAACTCCAACGACTTCAGCTTCCACGGGGTTATCGGCGGCGAGGTGGTGGACGACTACACCCTGGACGTGGTCTGCGGCGACGCCTGTCCCATCCTGCCCCGCACCACCATCTTCACCAAGTTCCAGGACGTGGGCTGGTTCCTGGAGACAGTGGGCTCCACCTCGATAGACGATCTGCCCATCGAGTTCCCCGCCGAGGTCCATCGCAACACCGTGGGACTGGGACCCTACAAGCTGGTTGAATGGCGTTCGGGGATTGAGATTGAGCTGGAAGCCAATAAGGACTATAACCCCAATCCGGCTACCAGCTTCTCCCAGGCGCCATCCATCAACACGGTGATCCAGCAGTGGCGCAACGAGCCCGCCGTCAGGGCCTCAATGCTCCAGGCCGGTGAGGCGGACTGGACGGAAATCGCCATTGACGACCGGGACAGGGTACCCAAGTGGGTGTCCGCCACCAACAACGAGGTCTTCAGGTTCACCATCGACACCATCTTCGACCCGGAACTGTCGAAGAAGGACGTCAGGGCGGCCCTGAACCATTCCGTGGACTGCCAGACCATCCTCGAGCAGATCTACGGCGGCCTGGTCAGCTGCTACGGCAACATCGCCCAGGTTGGCACCGTGGGCATCACCGACTACAACTCGGCCCACCACGCCTACGACCCGGAGCTGGCCCAGCAGCTGCTCCAGCAGGCCAACTACGACCCGGAGCATGAGATTGTGCTCACCATGCGGTCCAACCGCATTCCCAAGGACGTGGAGGTGGGCGAGGCCTACGTGACGTCCTGGAATTCCGTGGGAATCAAAGCCACCCTGAACGTGGTGGAATCCAGCGTTTACAGCCAGATCCACCGCTCCACCTGCGGCCACCAGCGTACGCGGGAAGAAATCGCCAACGCCGCGGGCGCGGACCTGCACGAAAAATGCGTTACCCTGGGCCCGGGGCCCCCGCGGCACGCTTTCCTGTCCATCGCCGCCGGCCCCACTTCCACCGAGTCCCTGGACTACTCCCGGCAGGCCGTCCTGCGGAACAGCTGTTACAGCCGCTCCAGCGGGGTGTGTTACCAGGACTTTCAGGATTTGATGGAAGAAGCCAACGCGACGCCCACCGGCGACCTGCGCCGCCAGCGGATGGAAGTCCTCGCCGACTACGTGCACGACAACTTCCATTTCGTGCATGGCTTCCAGGTGGTGTCGGTCTATGCCCTGTCTGAGGGCCTGGAATGGACGCCTCACTATGCGCCGAGGGTCAGGGCCAACACCATGTACTTCAGCAAGTAGCTGAAGGGCCACCGGTTCACCACCGGAGGCATGGCCGGAACCTCCCGGGAACCGGCCCACTGAAGGTTAATGGGGGCAGTTCCCACAGGTGCGGGCGGCGTCGAAGATTTCGACGCCGCTCCTCTTGTGCCTGCCGCCAATTTCCGGCGGTTGCGCCACGGCTCTAAAATCAACGCGGCCCGGCTCCGGTAGCCCGGTACCGGTTCCCGCCTGCCGTCTTGAGGCGTGGAGCGTGGGCACCCCCGTTGGGCTTAGGGTTGCTTGCTTTTGTTGCTGAAAGGCCTTGGGCAATTGAAGACCAGGTTAAGGGGCGATTGCCCTGTCAAGGGGAGGAGAAAATCTTGTTGCGTCGGGCAAATATGTTATAATGCGGCATGCGTCGACAGGCCGAGGTGGTGGAATTGGTAGACACGCGGTCTTGAGGGGGCCGTGGGCGTAAGCTCGTGTGGGTTCAAGTCCCGCCCTCGGCACCATGATCGGCCCGGGACCAGGCACCCAATTACCGGCGCAGTTCGAGGCGACGTAGCCAAGTGGACTAAGGCGGAGGTCTGCAAAACCTCTATTCGGCGGTTCGAATCCGCCCGTCGCCTCCATTTTTTATTTCCGCCGGAAATTGCTAGCCCGCTTTCCTGAATGTCGGTTGCAGTTTTAACCCTCAGGCGCCGGGTCGCCCGACGCCGGGCCATCGCTGATTAGCCGGGGTGGCGGAATGGTAGACGCGGCGGACTTAAAATCCGCTATCTTTACGATGTGTGGGTTCGAGTCCCTCCTCCGGCACCAATAATTCTCACTCAAGCAACTTATGAAAAGTACGGCCCCCGAAAATTCGGGGGCCTTTTTTTGTTGCCTTGTGGAAGAACGGGGCGGGTCCACCCTCCGCTGGTTTCCCGCAAGATACGGGGAGCAGGGGGCCGGGGCCGCCCCGCTTTGGCATTGGCCTAGGTGAACTGGTACTCCTGGGTGGAGACGATCAGCTGAAGCACCTGCCCCACCTGCTGGGTGAAATCCTCGTCCCGGGTGGATATTTCCTTGTCCGGACCCAGGTGGCCCAGGAACAGGTTGCGGGTGTCGTCCATCAGCTGGTAACCGCCCAGCATCTCCAGGCAGCCGTCCACCAGTTCGCTGGCCGTAACCGAGGGACCGGCGTCGCTGAATCGCCGCACCACCGCCTGAATGCCCGGGGCTTCCAGGCGGCCCATTTCGCTGGCGGCGTAGTTGACCCGCTCCACCAGGGTGCCGCTGTCAATCCACTCCTTGCCCGTGTGCCAGCCCTCCACCGTGGGCGGGTTCATCAGGTCCTGGCCCATATAGCGTATTTCCAGGGCCATGTCGTACATCCTGGGCATGGGCACGGTGAAGTCGCCCATAAAACGCAGGGTGCTGCACACCAGTTCCGCCGGACTCTTCACCTTGGCCCAGCGCGATTCCTTGAAGAAGTCGGAGTTGAACAGGACCCGCAGCATGGACCGGATTTCATAGCCGGACCGGAAGTACTCTTCCTCCAGCATCCTGATGGCGGCCATATCCCTGGGAGGGGTGTCCTGCCAGGAGGGAACCTGAGGCTCGTCGGCCACGAAGAAGTTGTACAGGTGGCGGGCAATAAACCGGGCCGTGGCCGGCTGTTTGGCGACGATGCGGATGATGTCGTCGCCGTTGAAATCGCCCGTCTCGCCCAGGAAGGTCTTCTCTCCATCAATATGGTCGAGCCGGTTGTAGAGGAACTGGTTGAAGTAGCGGCCGTAGGGATAGCGGGGCATGCCATTGCCTACCGTCCACCCGGTGAAGGCCTGGGCGCACGCCTTGACGTCCTCTTCGGTGTAGTTGGGCTGGCCGTCCATGCCCACGCCCATGGAAAAGAGTTCCAGAAGCTCACGCCCCCAGTTCTCGTTGACGGCTTCCCTGTGGCTCAACTGGTTATCCAGGTAGTACAGCATGGCCGGATTGGTGGCCATCCTTAGCAGCAGTTCGTCAAAGCGGCCCATGCCGTGATGGCGGAAGTGTTCCAGCTGCTCCAGGATGTTGTGGGGGGCCATAATCTTGGAGTCGCCGACGCAGAAGATGCTGTGCCAGAAGAGGCAGAGCTTTTCCTGCAACTGGCGCGGGGAGTTGACCATGCGGAAGGTCCAGTATCCCTGGTTGGCGGCCAGGTACCCCATATCGCGCCAGCCCATGTACCGCTGCATCACATCGGTTTCCAGTTCCGGCTGTCCGTCGGGGTTCAGCAGTTCCTCCACGGTGGCCTCGTAGCCCCTGCCGGCCCGCTCCTGGAGTTCGCTGTAGGAAGCGCCGAAGCCGGCCCGGCGCATCAGGTGAGCCATCAACAGCACATCGTTGTCTGTCATAACTCTCCTCCTGAAATACAGAGCTTTCTGAGATAGTATGCGGCTATTTTACTCGATTTGCCGGCAAAAGTCTTAAGGATTCGTGAAGACGGCGAAAAAACCGGAGGCACAAAGTTACACTGTCAAGCCACATCCGTCATAATGGCATAATGGTGGGCGACTCCCACAATCCCTGGAGAGCGACGCCAACAATCTGCGACCGGCTGAATTCCCACTCTTCCAAAGCCGGGGAGAAACTGAATCATGACCATGCAACGAAACCGGGAGATAAAGGCTTACTGCCCGGATTTTGAACCGATTCGAAAGGTCCTGTCCGAGCACGGGGCCACTCACCTGGACCACACGGAGCAGGTGGACTACTACTACAACCTGGCCAGCGACAGGGACAGCGAGACCAACAGGCGGCTGAAGGTGCGAATAGACGGCATCGGCCCGCCCCAGGTGATCTATTACGTGGAGGGCCAGGAGGAAGGGGCCAGGACCAGCAGCTTCCGTGTCTGGGGCCTTAACGGCCTGGAAACCAAGGATATGCTGGACGCCGTCCTGGGCATACGGGCGGTGGTGCGCAAGCAACGGGAAATCTGGGAGAAGGACAACGTTGTTTTTCACCTGGACGAAGTGGAGGGCATCGGAAGGGTGCTCGAGGTGGAAATCAACAGCCGGGAGTCCAGCGACGCCGAGGGACAGCTGGCCGAGTACCAGCGACTCCTGGGGCCCCACCTGGGAGAACGCATTATAGGTTCCAACGAAGACCTGGTCGATCTGTCCCAATAGTCCGGGCCCAGGTCTGCTTCTGGCGCCAGCCGCAACCTCACCCACGCGGGCAAAGTCTTCTACCGGACTTTATACCTCAACGCTTCCCGGCGTGGCCGCCCGGCTAAGACAGGCGTGGGACAGCATCGGGGCGCCCTCTGCCTGGAGGTTCAGCGAAGTGCAAAACTCTATCTACACGTTATTCGCCGCCACTTCCTGGTGAGTTTTTGCGCCATGCCCTTGAGCCTTAGCACTAGCTCCCAAACTTCCTGTGCTTCCTTGCTAATTCCAGCTCTGTATTTGGGTTTGCTTTCTTGATGATGGCGGCACTAAAGGACTCTTTGGTAAGACCTGAGCGTACTGCTTCAACGTCTAAGGAGAAAACGTAGGAGGTCAACAGGCAGTTGAGAGATACGCAAAGGCGGCCCAAGAGCCTGATACCACCCCTTACAGACGCGCCGTTGGCCTCAGGTAGCCAGAGAAGGTTCATCAGTGTAGGGTGAGAAAACGGGGCCAAGAGCTCATCCATTTCGTCGAAACTTCTGGGTACCTTATCGTCTCCAGGTCCGCATAGCTCATTGAAAGCCTTAATTGACACGGGTCGTAATTGTTGGAGAGCCGCTCGGATGTCTGGGGCCATAACGTGGAATACCCATTGGTCTAAAGGCCACGACGTTATGGCAATAACATGACAATAGACTTTGCGCAGGCGTAGTAGGGAATCGGACTCCTCTCCCGTTGCTGTGTCGAGCGGCCCAAACAACTTCTCGTGCATCCGTAGAGTATCCCGGAGCGCCTCAAGCTGTCGATCACACGCCTCGGCTAACCGGTACAGGACCTCCCTTCCAGAAAGTTCAGGCTTGCTCCCCATGGTTTACCCTCCCGTGTTGGGGAGGCCTGCCTACGAGGAAAGGCGTAGCCGTCCACCTCGCTCTCCAAAACAAGGCCTCTGCACAGTCAAAATAACGGTTGCTGCCCCCCTCGATTGCCCTAATCCGCCCAAAGGACATCAGTGACAGGCAGACGTAATGGATAGCGCAATGCATAATTGCCACGAGTGCGAACTCTAGCTGAGCTGCCGAGGAGGGAAGGATACCTCCTAAGCCGGGAGCCTTTCTTAACTTGTCAATGCTGGTGTGGCAAAAGCAGTCGCCCAAGTAGTCGTACCAAGTCCTGCCATCCTTTAGAACGGCAACACGATCCGTCCAGGTAACCTTCGTTGGTTGCTTACCGTCGTAGAGTCCAAGGAACTCTCTCCCCTTGGTGACCCGTGCTTCGAGTTGGGCCTTGGGTATGCTTCCTCTACTCATTCGCCGCAAGAAGTCATTACCAAAATAATCGTGAGAATTGGCCATCCGCTCGAGCGCTTCTGACCGGTTTTCATCACCCACAGGATGTGTCGGTACGATCTCACCTGCGCACTCCAATAGTACCCTGGCATGCACACCCGCAGAGTGCACGTTGCGCTGCCGATTAGCTAGCCGTAAGGCATCAATATGAAACCCTAATTTCCTCACGATGATGCCATATTGATGCCGACTGTCGAAGACTCCAGCTGGGTCTATCCCATTAAGGACACTTGACACGTATGCGTTAAGGTCTAGGTCTCTTAAGCTCTGTTGGAGCAGTATCTGGGCTTCTTCAAGATGTCTACCGAGTGCCATGCGTACTCGATGCCACTCTGAAAATGCTTCCTTAACTGGCATGTTGGGGAGCCCTTTTCCTCCTGATATCTCGAGACTCTAAAAGCAAAGGGGCCGATGGGATTTTGTGCGTCTGGTGGACCCTGCGGAATCGCTGCGTAGGCTAAGCTCCTTTGACAATCATCGTACCAGCCCAGCTACCTATCGGGGAAGGGTATGGGTTTGGACGTGGGTCAACAGGGAAACCCATGCCCGTTCTCTGGCGACTTTGGGCAAAATGCTAACCTCCGACACTATTTTGGCGCCCGCTCTTGAGCCGGGGGCGGGGGCAAGTGACTAGTTTTGCCCCGACCGAAGCGCTTTCAGTTTGACATCCCATAGGCCCTTTGATAGTATCATCGGGCTTTCCGGCCCCGTTGAGGGACGGAATTTTTGTGCCGTTTGCGTTATAATTGTCCCGTCCCACCGGATGGCTTAGCCGAAACAGGAGGTAACTGCAAATTGGCTTTTGTAAGTGGCTTGAGGTGCCGCGAGTGCGGCCGGGAATACCCGGGCGAGGCCCTCAATGTTTGTGACTTCTGCTTCGGGCCCCTGGAGGTGGTGTACGACTACGCCACCATTTCCGAGGTGGTCAGCCGTGACCGCATCGCCGCCGGGCCCCTGAGCATCTGGCGTTATCACGACCTGCTTCCGGCCAGCGGGGAAGACCCGGTGGACATCATGGCCGGTTACACCCCCCTGCTGAAGGCCCGCAACCTGGGCGAACGGCTGGGCCTCAAGAACCTCTACATCAAGAACGACAGCGTAAACCCGTCCTTCTCCTTCAAGGACCGGGTGGTATCGGTGGCGGCCACCAAGGCCCGGGAGTTCGGGTTTGAGACCATCGCCTGCGCCTCCACCGGCAACCTGGCCTGCAGCGTGGCGGCCCACGCCGCCCGGGCGGGACTGCGCTCGGTGGTGTTCATTCCCTCGGACCTGGAGCGGGGCAAGGTTATCGGCGCCGCCGTGTATGGGCCCACCATGGTGGCAGTGGAAGGCACCTACGACGAGGTCAACCGCCTCTGCAGCGAGGTAGGCGACAACTATCCCTGGGCCTTCGTCAACATCAACATGCGCCCCTACTACGCCGAGGGCAGCAAGACCCTGGGCTACGAGGTGGCGGAACAGCTGGGCTGGCGCATTCCCGACCACGTGGTCATTCCGTCCGCTTCGGGAGCCATGTTCACCAAGATCTGGAAGGGCTTTAACGAGCTGGCCTGCCTGGGGCTGCTGGAAGGCGTGGACTCCCTGAGCTTCGGCCCGGACCAGAACACGGTCCACCATCCCGCCATTACCACGAAGATGCACATGGCCCAGGCCGAGGGCTGCTCTCCCATCGTCAACGCCTGGACCAGTGGCCAGACCCAGGTGCGGCCGGTCCGCCCCGACAGCATCGCCAAGTCCCTGGCCATCGGTAATCCCGCCGACGGCATCTACGCCCTGCGGGTCATCAAGGAGTCCGATGGATCAGCCTACGCCGTGCCCGAACCCGAGGTGGTGGAGGGTATCAAGCTGCTGGCCGAGACCGAGGGCATCTTCACCGAAACCGCGGGAGGCGTTACCATATCGGCGCTCAAGCACCTGGCCGAGAGCGGGGCCATCGGCGCCGATGAACTTACCGTGGCCTACATCACCGGCAATGGCCTAAAGACGCAGGAGGCGGTGGAAGAGGTGGTAAATCCCCTCTTTGTCCGGCCTACCATGAGTTCCTTTGAAGAAGCCCTGGAGGGCCGGGCCGCCGGGGCAGCGAGCAAGGTTTAACGTTCCGAATTCTTGGTTCTGAAGGAAGGGCGAGATGGGCAGGCAGAGGGTCAAGTTTACCTTTGATGGAGACTTGGTCAAGGAGCCAATAATCTATATGCTGGGCCGCGACTTCCACCTGGTAACCAACATCCGCCGGGCCGACGTGGGCGACGTCCTGGGCTGGGTGGTGCTGGAGGTGGACGGCGAGAAAGAGGAGATTGAACGGGGCCTGCAATGGGTGAGCTCCACCGGTGTACGGGTGGACTCCGTCAGCGGTGACGTGCTGCAGGGATAAAGGGACTGGCTCATATTGATGGTTGGAGAGGGGCCCCGGATGCCGGAATTTTCCGCCATGGAACCCTTTGACGAGCAACTGGAGGCAGTGGAAGACTACCGCCAGCAGGCCCGGGGCTTCCTGGCCCGGAGCTGGGTTTACCTCCGGGAGGATGACCTGCACCAGGCTTCGGAAAAGGGCTGGGGCGCCGCCGCCTGGATGGCCAAGGCAGTGGCGGAAGCCCAGGGCTGGCAGTACAGGCGGCACGATTACTTCTTTCAGGTAATGCGACTTTGCCAGGAATTATCAGGCGACGACAGAGTGCGCGCCTTTACTAATACCGCCAACTCCCTGCATGGCTTCTTTTATATTAGAAAGCGATTGCTGGCTCCGATTACCATCGCTGACAACCTTTCCGACGTTGAGGTTTTCCTGGACACCCTGGAGCCCCTGACCGCGCTGGAAGGGCAAGCCGCCGATTGACCGGCTACTTGACCCAACGCCGTGCCCCCGAGAATCAGGAACACAGTTCGTAACTGCCAATTCGCGATTGACTAGGAGGAAGCCCCCAAATGCCTGTTACGGTTCGTATTCCCACTCCCCTGCGCCGCATGACCAATGGCCAGGACAAGGTGGAAATGGAAGAGTCTAACCTGTCCGCCATGATCGAAAGCATGGAAGCCTCGTACCCCGGCATCAAGGAACGATTGATCGACGAGAACGGGGAACTGCGCTACTTCGTGAACATCTATCTCAACGGTGAAGATGTACGCTTCCTGGACGGCCTCAACACCTCGGCCGCGGCGGGCGACGAGATCAGCATTGTGCCGGCGGTAGCCGGGGGATAGGGAACGGCCCGCCCCTTCCGGAACCCTTCCATTCCCGAACAGGAGAATTCCGCTCGTCCCGAAACTGTCCGGCCGACCCGCCAACCGGGTCAGACAGTTTCAGGCTGGGCGGAATGTTTTGTGCCTGCGCCGGGGCCCCTGCCCCTTTGCCCGAGCCCATCTGATGGCCGCCCGTTCGACCACTGTAAAACCACTGCCCGGCCCTAATTCCTGATCAGCATTCCCGGCTGGCAGCGACGGCAGAAGTTGGTCAGGCGCTGGTTGGCGTTCAACTGGGAGATGTTGCCGCCGCAGACGGGGCAGGGTTCCCCGCCCTTGCCGTGCACCTTCAGGAAGTCGCGAATCTTGACGTGGATGTTTTCGCCCATCCGCTCCCGCAGCACGTCTATGGCGTCTTCCACCACCGCCCGGCATTGCAGGTGCAGGCGGGCCAGCTCCTCCTCCTTCAGGGTTCCCACCTTTCGGAAGGGAGAAATTCCGGCGGCAAAAAGGATTTCATCGGAGTAGGCGTTGCCGATGCCTGAAATGAAACTGCCCCGGGTCAGAACCCCCTTAACCTCGCCTCGAAACTTCTTCAGGCCTGCCTTGAACTCTTCCAGGGTGAGGTCGGCCAGCACGTCCGTACCCTGCTTCTCCAGGCGGTAAATTCCCTCTAGCTGCTCCGTGTCCACGTAATAGACCATGCCCATCTGCCGGTCGTCCAGGTACCGCAACTCCATGCCGTTATCCAGGCCCATCAACAGGGACGTCCGCTTGTACACCCGAGCCTTTGGCTCGCAGTGCTGGATGGCGCCGGTCAGCATGGGATTGATGGCCAGCCACCGGTCACCCGACAACTGGCTGATGAGGAACTTGCCTTCCCGCCGGAACCGGCCCAGTTCCCTGCCTGGCAAGTCCGCGGCGAAATCCCCGGCCATGGGCCTCAGGACGGTGGGGCGCAGCACCTGGGCAGTGGCCACGGTACAGCCTTGCGCCCGCTTATTCAGATAGTCCTTGATTACTTCCAGGTCCGGCGCTTCGGGCATGGGCGCCTCCTTTCAGTACGCTGAGTCGGGGTAAGGGACTGGCAAGCCGGCTGTTGCCGCTATGATAATCAGCCGGGCGGGAACTGTCGAACGGCGGCGAATAGCAGGGCAATCGTGTTATAGATTCAGACTACAGGGGCACAATTCGGTGGGCAAGAGTCATGTCGCCCTGAGCTTGCCGAAGGGCCTGAAGTCCTCATCGTCAGCCCGATTTCGGGTTGTGAAGGTGGTTCCAGAGATAGATTTCAGATGCTTCGGCTTCGCTCAGCATGACATTCAATTAAAGCGCGATTGCCCTTCCCAGCAACGGCGGACTCTGGTGGAAAGGGGCCCCTCAGGTTTATAATGGGGTTTGACCGGGGCAACCCGGTCCCCGCCAGCGGGTGTAGCTCAGTGGTAGAGCTCTAGCCTTCCAAGCTAGCTACGTGGGTTCGATTCCCATCACCCGCTCCAATACACCCTGCTCCCGGAAATGCAACCGCCGTCACGCGACGGCGGTTGTCACTTTTATTCAGTTTGCAAATGGGCGTTATCTTTGCCCGTCCGCGCCCGGTCCGGGTAGCGGGACCGTTCCACCTGGCCTATTTTCGGCCTGGCCTGGCGGTCCCGTTGCAACCGATATGTACGGCCCGCAATAGCGCAGACTGTAGCGGGCTATTCCGGGGTTACCAGGGACTCGGCCTCCTGTCCCGACAGCACGCGGAGAATGTTGCCGTAGGCAAAGTGCGCTGCCCGCAGGGCAGTCTCCTGGCTTTGACCGGCCATGTGCGGGGTGATAATCACGTTGTCCAGTTCGAACAGGGGATTGTCGGCGGGCGTGGGCTCCACTTCCAGAACGTCCACTCCGGCGCCTGCGATTTTTCCCTCGGTCAGGGCGCGATACAGCGCGGCCTCATCCACCACCGGCCCGCGGCAGAGGTTAATGAGGAAGGCAGTCTCCTTCATCATGCCAAATTCCCGGTCCGACATCATGCCCCGGGTTCGCCGGGTGAGGGGAACATGGAGGCTGACGATGTCGGAGGTCTCCAGCAATTCGTCAAAGGGTACCGGAGACGCCTTGACCTCGCGCTGCACATCCTCCGGAATATCCTCCACGTCGTAATAGATGGTCCGCGTATCGAACCCGGTCAGCCGCTTGGCCACCTGCCGGCCTATGCGTCCCAACCCCACGATGCCCACCGTCTTGTCGGTAACTTCCGACAGGTCGGTCTGGTAGAGGCTGCCTCGCCACTCCCGCCGCCGGGTGGTGCTTTCCCACTGGGCCATCAGGTTCCGGTTGATGCCGATCATCATGGCGAGGGTCTGCTCCGACACCGAAATGGCGTTGGCGCCGCCGTTGTTGGCCACGGGTATGCCCATTTCCAGGATGGCCTCCAGGTCCAGCCGGTCATAGCCGGCGCTCAGGGTCTGGATCAGCTTTACCCGGGGGCATTCCTGCAGCACGCTGGTGCTGACGTCGC
Source organism: Chloroflexota bacterium (assembly GCA_028875055.1). Classification (GTDB taxonomy): domain Bacteria; phylum Chloroflexota; class Dehalococcoidia; order Lucifugimonadales; family UBA3495; genus Bin22. The sequence continues at coordinate 73,240 of JAPPGG010000031.1, read as the reverse complement.
TGGTGATAAGGGCGTCGGCGTCGCGGCAGAGCTCGATTTTCTCCGAATCCGACAGGGCCGGGTCCACCACCGTTACCTCAATGTCGTCGGGCGCCTGCTCAAGCATGGTGGAAGGGCGTCCTCCGACGCCGCTGAAATAAGCGACTTTCCAGGTGGCCATCTGATTGCCTCCTTCGTGTTTCGATCTATATCCGCTATCCCCGCTCCGGCAAAACCGGGGCACCTTCGGCCGGCCGCATGTCCGTGCCCAGCAAGGTGCAGCTGATGAACGAGTAGTAGCCCATCAGCGCTCCCAGGACGATGGTGTTGGCCTCGCCGAATTGCGCCAGGGCCGCATCAAAAGTCTCCTGGGAGACCTTATGGCCGTCCATCAGCTCCCGCCCGTAACGCACGATAGTCGCCTCTTCTTTTGTGAGACCCTCCAGGCTGCTCCCCCTGGCGATTATATCCACCGCCTCTGGCCGGGCCCCCGCCCGCAGCGCCGCGGCGGAATGAGAGGCCCATACATAGTCGCAATCCCAGTGACGGGCGGCGGTAATTATGGCCAATTCAGTGTCGTGATCGGACAGGTTGCCACCGAAGCGCAGGGCATCGCTGAGGGCCGTGGAACAACGGGCAACTTCCGGCGCATACATCATCATCGAATGGGGCCCGTTGATAGAGTTCCTGGACTCTATGATGGCGTCGAAGGCTGCCAATGCGTCTCCGCTCACCTGCTCTCGCCTGGTTATTGGGGTCAGTCTTGGCATGAAAGTTCCTCCTGCTGATGGTCCCGAACTAACGCGAGTATAACGACCGGTGCAAGTCTCGACAATATAGCCTTTTGTACCTGCCCCCACTCTGCGCTCCGGCAGGGGGGCAGGCAGACGCTGTCCCAAGTATGGCCCCCCAAGGCCCGCAGGCCGGCGGGGAAAAGGGCCGGCCCTCGTCCTGCCCTCCTTGTTGTATTATCCCTGATGCTGATTACCGGCGCGGACCCTTTCAAGGAGGGTTGCGACAGCAGGGGCGGCCCCATCGACGGAAGGTATGTCATAATAGGGCAACCTAGGCAGTAGAATCCTGGGTGTCCCGCAGCTTGGGCCCTGTCGGCGCACGGCGGGGCTTGAAGAGCAGGAATGGCGTCCCGCCCGGGAAGGCGGAGTCAAGGACCCACCGCACCATCCATCGGACAGTGACACATGAGGACAGGGGCTGAATACAAGGAAAGTCTGCGCGACGGGCGCAACGTATGGGTGGTGGGCGAAGGCGCCGTAGCCGACGTCACGACCCACCCTGCCACGTCGGCCATGGTCAATGAGTACGTTGCCTGGTACGACCGCCACTTCGACTCCCAATGGCAGGATACCCTGCTGACGCCACCGGACTCAAACCGCCAGCAGGTCCCCCTGGCCTTTACACCGCCCGGGACCTCCGATGACCTGAGGCGGCTGGGAAAAGCCATCAGCGCCGTCCATTTTGCCACTGGCGGCAATATGACCCACACACCAGGCTACGGCGCGCTGATTGCCCTGGGCATGGTCAACGTCCTGAAGCGCCTGGACCATTCTTCCGAGGACATCGAGGCGGCGGAGGGTTACCTGGCGTCCCTCCACAATACCGGACGGTTTCTCACCTTCGCCGGGGGTGGTCCGCTGATCGGCGCCCGCATGCGCCAGGACGAGAACGAACGGGTGGCCCTGCGCCTGGTCAGCGAAACCGCTGACGGCATCGTGATTTCGGGCAAGGTCCAGATGCACACCAGCACTCCCTTTGCCGAGGACCTGCTGATCACCAGCAGGAACGAGCTGCCCCCCGGCAGCGGGCGGTACCTGTGGTTCATCGTGCCGGTGAACGCCCCCGGCCTGAGGGTAGTGTCCCGCCGCATCGCCGCCCGGCACCGTAACCCCTTCCTGTCGCCCTTGAGCAGCCGGTTTGATGAGCTGGACTCCATGGTGTGGCTGGACGATGTATTCATTCCCCGCTCCCGGGTTTTCACCGGGGAGCCGATCAACCGGAACACCCGCCACTCCCTGGTTGCCTGGCTGCTCTGGCACCACAGCTACGGCTGGCTGGCCAAGGCGGAACTGTCCCTGGGCCTGGGGCTGGCGCTTGCCGAAGTCATGGGCCTTAAGGAGAACCCTGCAACCATCGAGCAACTGGTGGAGATGACCGTCAACGTCCAGACCACCCGCACCTGCATGGCGGCGGCGGAACTGGACCCGGAGACCACGGCCGGCGGCCACGCCCTGCCCAACCAGCTTCACGTCGCCTCTGCCGGCATCAACACCCTACGGGTGCGCCAGCGCATGGGCGAGATCCTGCGCGGCCTGCCAGGTTCGTCCCTGGTAAACGCCCCGGCCGACACGGACTTTGAAGACCCGCAGATGGCCGCAGAATTGGAAGACGCTTTCGGCGGGGGCGGCTACACGGCTATGCAGCGTTCGGCCCTCCTGCAACTGGCGTGGGACCAGGTGTCCTCCGGGCTGGACGGCAGGGAGGCGGTGTTTGAGATGCATGCCAGCGGCGGCCTGGAGGCGTGGCGGCGGCGCCTGGCGGCCTGGTTCGAAAGGTACACCGAACTGGCCAATGGCGTTCACCAGTTTATCCAGGTCGATTTGCCACCCCTGGACCTGGGCAGCCTGCAGGAGGTGGCCCCGCCGCCCCGCCGCAACCCCCAGGTAAACCCGGAGGGCAGAAGTTCGTAGAAGTCAATTCAAGAGTCCCTTCCACCTACGACGGAAGAGGGTCAGGATGGAGTGAGGGCGCTTTGGCTTCAGCAAAGCGCGCTAATTCCCACCTACCAGCAAGAGTAAACAGCTTATCCCACACCCGCGATATACAGGAGGCAAGATTATGGCAATGTACCGGGTATTCACCGATGCGGACGGCGAAAGCCACATTGAGGATATGAACCTGGCAGACCACCCGGAACTGGGATCGCTGACCAACGTATCAGCGGTGCAGGTTCAGGAGTTTGACGGGTCGCGGCACCGGGACTTTCATCCCCTGCCCGAGCGGCGGCTGATCATCCACATGTCCGGCGAGGTGGAAATCGGGGCCAGCGACGGCTCCAAGATAGTCCTGCGGGCCGGCGACGTCCGCCTGATGGAGGACGTCAGTGGCAAGGGCCATACCCACAACGACCTTTCACCGTCTTCCGCGGTTTACGTCGTGCTGACTGACTGACAGGCTGTCATTGCTGCGGGGTCTGCCCCCGTTAGCTGCCGGTAACGGTATCGCTGCCGCCCTGGGCTGCCATCCCCGGTGGTTCCCCCACGGCGCAACCCGCCGAAGCAGGCCGCCAGGCGAAACCCGCAAAGTTAACGCGAGAACCCCAGGGCAATCGCGCCTTGACTGACTGTCGCTCTGGGCTCTTGACGGCGGCTAAAGCCCGGCTGGCGCGATGGTCCAGCGGCAGGATTACGTCGTAAATTCGAGTGGCCAGGAAGCAGCGCCGCTGCCGACGATGTCCGGCAGTCCCTCGATAATGGCGGAGTGCGCGTTGGCCCAGTTAACGGTGCGGCGAGTGCGCCAGGCGCCAACGGCCCGCCCGCCAAGTAGAGGTGCTGGGGCAATGGTGGTTGGCGAGAAAGTGCGCCAGGGCTTCCCACCCTGGCCCCTACAAAACCTGGTTGGGTATCGCGATGAATACGGCCCGGCAGTCGTGCTTCGGCCGGCTCAACGGATTCCCTTCCGGGAGCTCGCTACTCGAAGACGGTATTCAGCCTGGCGGAACTGTCGAAGAAGTGCTGGAGACTCTGGTTGACCCGGAAGAAGATGTCGGCGCGCAGCTGGTCGCCCGTGGCGTTGTCGGAAATGCCGCCCTCGATGGTCAGGTCCAGGGTGTTGAGGGTGTGGTTCAGGTCGGCGCCGTTGTTCTCCCTGGTGTTGGCTACCAGGTCCTGCCACTGCTCCACCGTCATTTCCAGGAAGAAGTCGGCGTCAATCAGGTCATATTCGGTGCCCTCCTTAACCTCGGTGCATTCGAAGGCCTCGAAGGTGATCACGTAAACCTTGTCGCCGACCTTTACCCCCATTATCGCGTCAACATTGCCCAGCCGCCGGAACTCCTCGTCGCTGTTGACCAGTTCCTGCAGGGCCTGGAACCATTCTACCGATGGAAAAGTGAGGGCGGTGGAAACCGGGTCGCTCATCGAATGTCTCCTGGTGGTTTATCTGGTTGGCATTGACGCTTGATACTTCCGCCCGGCCTTCCCCGGTAGAAGGGCAAGGGGCTTCCGAGGTACCGTCTTACTCCTTGAAGTAAGGCTCACCCTTCTCTTTGGCCTGGCTGAAGGGCACCATGCGGTCCATGTGGTAATCCGGGTCAGAGTTGGCCGGGGCCCGGCCAATGGCCTCGTCCACCATCTTGTGGTACTTGGGGTCCAGCTGCTCCAGCTTGTCCATTTCCGAGCGGATGTAGGCCACCCGGGAAATGATGCGGTAAAGGGAATCGGCGCCGCAAAGCTTGCACTCAGTCGGGTCGGCGGAAGTGTAGGAACGCAGGTAAACGCTGTTCACGCCGCCGCAGCCTTCGCAGCGGTATTCGTAAATGGGCACGGTCAGCCTCCCACCGGGCCGGTCTCTTCCCGGCGCAGGAAGGCAGCGAGGTCGGGCGACACGTTGACTTCAGTCTTGTTCACTCCCGCCCACTGCATACGCTTCAGGTAGTCTTCGATGTAGCGGCGCTTGAGGTCATCCACCACGGCCATCCCCTGGGCGATGTTGGCGACACTGCCGCCAATGACAATGGCCAGGGCCTCCCACAGCACCGGGTCCTTCAGGTCCTGGACCAGGTCTCGCTCGACGCCCCGCATCAGGTTGCCCAACCCCATTCCAAAGCCTTCTGGCTGGTTCTCCACGGCGTACTTGACGTGGGCCATGCCGTAGGCCATGTGGCGGGCCTTGTCTTCGATGCACTTGCGGAAAAGGAACTTGTCGGCCCGGTTGCGGGCGTAGGCCTCGCCGTAGCGGTACAGCAGCAGGGTCAGGGGGCCGCGCACCAGGTACAGGAACATCCCAACTTCGGTCCAGCCGGGCCGGGTTTCCATCATTCGGCGGTTGAACTGGCCCGCGCTTTCCAGCCCCAGGCTGCCGTCGTTATGGAGGGCGCGGTTGCGGAAAATGGTGTAATGGCGACCCGTGTCGAAAATCTCCGAGGCCAGGAAGGTCTTGACCTCGTGGTAGGCGTAGTTCATTTTGTGGAGCCACTGGCCGATTACGTCGGTCTCAATGGAGGCCTGCTGGGCCAGTTCGGTGCAAAGCTGGCGCATGGCCAGTTCCCACTCGTAGGGCTGCGGGGTAATTTCGTCCCAGGCTATTTCCAGGTGGCCCATCCACCGCCGCTGGATGGCCTCCTCGTACAGGTCCACGGCGTTGTCGGCCCACAGGTCTGCCTTGGCGCTGAGGGCGTAGAGGTCGGTGCGGGGAATGCCCTGGATGGGGAAGGCGCCCCGGGGACGGCGGCTCATATCGGAACTGGACTCGGGCACTTCGCCGTAAATGCCGACGTTGAGATCGCGCATGGTCAGGCCCTTCCTGCCCGGCCGGGCGCGGACGCCCCACTCCACGGTGTCGTTCATCCAGGCCAGGGGCTCGGAGCTGGCCGGCTGGGCAGCTTCTGGTTCCTGGCCGGTGTCGCCTTCTGCCGTGCTGTCGGGGAGCTGTTGTTCTTCATCGAGGGCCATGATTACCTTCAATTGCCAGGCTGAATGGAATTATACCGCCATACAAAGCAAGACCCCCCGCGATTTCCCGAGGGAGGTCTTTCAGCAGATGGCAATTCCGGTTATGCCGCCGCCTTGTACTGCTCCAGCAGGGCCGGGTTAACGCGGCCGTTGTGAATGCGGTCGTCAAAGCCGGCAGACTTGAGCCGCTGGAAGTATTCCTTGGTCTGCCGCTGGCGAATGGCCCGAAGGATGTTCTGGCCCTCGTCCATCTTGTCCTTGCCGCCGCCCAGCAGCAACGCCAGGGCCTGGCTGGTAAGCTGGCTCTGCCCCGCCGGGTTCTCGCCGCCGGCGCCGGTGGCCTGGCGGGACTCGCCCTCGTCCAGGTAGCAGTGAATCTCCTCGCGCCTTTCGGGGGCGAATTCGTTCATATAGCGCAGGTGCAGAACGCCGATGGCCACGTGGCGAGCCTCGTCCTGGGCGCAGCGGCGGTAAATGGCCTTTTCGGCTTCGTTGTAAGCCATCATCTCGCCCAGCCGGAACAGGGTGAGCACGTTGCCCTCGCCGGTGATGTGGAGACGGGAGGAAAACTCGGTAAACTCCCGGGCATTGTCCGTGCTTCCGCCAACCACGTCGCTGACGCTGTCTATCATGCGCATCAGGCCGCCGCCGTTGGCCAGGGCCCGCTTGCGGAAAACGTCCAGGTGGCGGGACTCGTCCATAACCTGGGCCAGGAGCGCCAGCCTCACCTCCTGGTAGTCAGGGGACATGGTGGATATGAAGCGCCCGGGCACGTCTGAGGCGATGAATTCAACCTGGGTGAAGAAGGTGGCCAGCTGGCACTGCGCCGCCTCGATATCGTCGGGCAGGGGCTGGATGGTCTCCCAGGGAATGTCGGTTGCCGAACTCCACTGGCGGGTGATGAATTCCTCGTAGAGCTTGGTCAGGTTGTAAGCCCACACCTCGCTCTTGGTGCGGAAGGTGTAGGCGCCAAACCTGGCCACGTTGCCCCGGGGGATGGAGCCCTGGACCCGTCCGGTGTCGTTGGCCGAACGCTCTTCAACGCCCTCCCCGGCCACGTGCTCCTGCAACTGGCTGAGCCAGGAAAGATCGAAGCCCTGTTCCTTGGCCCGCTCCCAGTACTCGGTCCGGTTGTCCACAGTGGCCATGCCAACCACCTCCTCAAGTTCCCGCGCCTGCAATACCTGCCGTTCGGCAGTTACCGGCGATGGTACCTATCAACCGGCGGCGCTGTCAACTTTATGACGAGTATCGAAGCCTGGAGGCCGATAGGCGCCGTTTTTCGCCGGTAAGACCGGATCGGATGGCCGACTAGCCTCGGGTTGCGGCCAGCCGCACCGGAGGCCGGGCAAACAGCAGGGCCACCGCCGTCAGCCCGCCCAGGGAGGCGAATACGGTAAGGGCGATGTCGTAGCTGCCCGTCAGGTCGAAGACGAGACCCGCCGCCACGGTGCTGATGGCCTGCCCCAGGCTGGTAAAGGGTTCCGTGACGCCCCGAATAGCGCCCAGGGAGCGGCGCCCGTAATAATCGGCGTAGGCGATGGGCGGCACCGACAGTATTCCCCCCACACCAAATCCCAGCAACGCCGAATAGGCCAGGCCCTCCAACGTTGTATCTGCGGTCAGGAAGAGCAGGGACGGCAAGGCCACGCTGGCGGCAACGGCAGCCAGAACGTAACGCACCGGAAATCGTTCGGCAATCCAGCCCCAGGCCAGGCTGCCGGCGCCCATAAAGGCTGCTGAAAGGCTCAGGCCCACGCCGGACAGGAAAACGCTCAACCCTTCGTCGCGGAGCAGCGCTGCCAGGTGGGTGTTGATGCCCGCCTGCACCAGGAAGAGACTCCCGACGCCCACTGCCAGGATCCAGAGAGCGGGTGTCTTCATCGCTTCCCTGCGGGTCCAGGCAGGTTCCTCAACGGCCGGAGCGGCTTCCTCGGCAGTAGCATCGTCCGAGGCATCCTGTCCCGGGTCTTCTTCCGGGTCTCCATCGGGGCGCAGACCCAGGTCCTCCGGTTGCTGCACTATGAAAAAGGTCACCGGTATCAGGGCGATAATCCAGACCAGCGCGCCCAGGACAACCCAGGCTTCCCGCCAGCTATATCCGGCAATTACCGCCGACGCCACCAGGGGGAAGGCAACCAGCCCGATGGAATGGGAGGCGAAGAGGATTCCGTTGGTCCGGCCCCGCATCCGTATAAACCAGCGGGACACCACCACGGAGGCGCCGATGGGAATGGGACTGGCAAAGATGACACGGCTGATGCCATAGAAAATGTAGAAAAAGACAGGTATGGTAGCCCAGGCCAACGATATGGTGGCCAGGCCCATGATAAACACGCTGGAAGCCAGCACCAGCCGGGCGCCATACCGGTCCACCAGCCAGCCCACCAGGGGAGAGAGGACCGAGGCGGCAAGCCCGCCCACGCTGGCCGCGCCGGCAATCAGGGTCCGGCTCCAGCCCAGCTCCGGGTCGGCGGCCAGAGGATAGATGAACACCGCCAGGGTAAGGCTGGCGGAGGCGTTCCGTACCACCTGGGTGCTGCTGGCCGAGGCCAGCACAATCCACCCGTAGAAGAAGGGAAGGCGGTGGGCCAGGCGCTGGAGGGAGGCGTTCACGGCATCCAGGCCTTGCGTCGGGTTTCGCTGGCCGGGATCTGGCCATTACCTTCAGGGGCAGGTCGTGTCAAAACTTGCTCCGGGGAGTTGCCTGGGCGCCAGTCGAAACGGACACTCCCCTGCGCTCGCGTGTTCGCCCGCAGAGGTATGTTTCCAGTCCTGGGCCGGTGCATACTTTAACATAATGCCCGGGTGGGGTTAAGGGGAAGGATTGCACCGGGTGTCCGTCAAGATTTTGGTAGAGCAACTGGATAGGGGCAGATATCGAAAGCTAAGGTAGGGGCGCAGGGCCCTGCGCCCCTACAGCGACGGCCTGCAACGGGGCCCCACCAGGCATTCCCCAAAAATTTGACGGACACCCGATTGCACCCGCCAGGGCTATCGCATATCAGATTTTGGGGATGCCCCGTCGTTCTCGCGCAGGCGGGAACCTCGCCGGCTGTAATCAGAATTCCTCCCGTTTCAAGCATGTCAAGCCAATTTGGCGACGCCACCTGCGGTTCCGGACGACTGACACCCTCTCCTTCCCCTGCTGGATAACGCGCCCCTACCATTGAATCAATTGTGGAATGAATTGTCTGGCCGAAGCCCGAACCCGCTGGCTGAAAGCAGGGAAGACTTTGAAATGCACGGTCCATCAGCGCCATTCAAGCCCGAAAACCCTAAGGTTGATGCTGCAGGAGGGCTCAATTTGAGGGTTTTTCGGGGTGTCAGGAGGATGTGACCAGATACAAAATGAGGTCAAATGAGACCAGATGGAGAGAAAAAACAATTTTTCCTGCGTCGGCTTTGCACAATGAATGCGCGAGCCTCACTGTGCAAAGCCCCTTACGAGGAAGCTCGACTGTACCAAAGAGATGAAGGAAGCTAGAATCTCAATAGACCACCATCGAAATGGAGATACGATATGGGCATGCTGGAAATTACCATCGAAATCGGCGACCCCGCCGGCCAGAACTTTGAAGAACTGGAAGTCATAGTCGACACCGCAAGCACCAACACCGTGATCCCCAGCGACATTCTGGAGAGGCTGGGAGTGCCAATAAAGACAACAAAGCCCACCAGAATCGCCGACGGATCAATAATAATGTCGCGCGTGGGCTACACAATAATCCGACTGGAGGGAGAGGAATTCCCCACGCCGGTCACCTTCGCCGAGCCGGGAGAACCCTCCCTGCTAGGCGTAGTAGCGCTGGAGACCGCCGCGCTGGCCGTGGACCCAGTGGAACAAAGGCTGGTGCCCACCAACCTGATGAGGCTTTAGAAACTGCATCACCTCGGACATAGACATCTGAGTCCGCGTTTTATTCATGCCGTTGTTGACCACACTCACATGCATCCTCGCAGGCCCAAGTCATATCCCGATTAAAAACCGATTCTGCACAGCGAATCGAAATTCAAAAGGATTCATTGTGCAAAGCCTCCTGCGTCTTGCTTCCCCATTCACGCCAGATGAGGCGGTTGCCCTGCGATACGGCGGTCATTTCACTTTTTAGGGGTTGGCCCCTGTGCTATAATCTCAACGCTTTCGGGCGGGGGCTGGCGGTGCGGCGAAAGCCCAGGGACGGGGACGAAGGGTGGTAGCCTTTGCTCCGGGTATTTGTTCCGGCAGACTGCGGGATGTGGCAACTGTTTCACCCATCAGGATAGTCGATGCCGGTTAATATCAGGAAGGGGGTAAGGCTGCCGCTACCCGGTTCGGGCAGCCCACGAGTATGAACTTCACCAACAGCCCGTTAGTGGACACCGACGACCTGCGAATTTTCAGCGGGAATTCCCACCCCATCCTGGCAAAGAACGTCTGCAGCTACCTGGGAATGCCGGTGGGCCAGGCTGAGGTGTTCAAGTTCGCCAACGACAACTCCTTCGTCCGCATTATGGAGAACATCCGCCAGCGGGACGTCTTCATAATCCAGCCCACGGGCGCGCCGGTCAACGACAATCTGATGGAACTGCTCATCATGATTGACGCCTGCAAGCGGGCCTCGGCCGGCCGCATTACCGCAGTAATCCCCTACTACGGCTATGGCCGCACCGACAAGAAGGACCAGCCCCGGGTGCCCATTACGGCCCGCCTGGTCGCCGACCTGCTGACCACCGCCGGGGCCGACCGCCTGCTGACGGTGGACCTGCATGCCGGCCAGATCCAGGGCTTCTTCAACATACCCGTGGACGAACTTACCGCCATGACCATCCTGGCCGACTACTTCAAGGCCAAGGAGATCGAAGACCTGGTGGTGGTGGCGGTGGACATAGGCATATCCAAGCGGGCGCGGGACGTGGCCGAATACCTGGACTGCCCCCTGGCCATCATTGAGAAGCGCCGAATCGACAACGCCGACCACTCCGAGACCCTGAACGTCATCGGCGACGTGGAGGGCAAGGTGGCCCTGACCTTTGACGATGAGATCCTGACGGGGGGCACCACCATAAACGCCGGAGAAGCCCTGATGGAGTGCGGCGTTACCCAGGTTTACGCCTGCGCCACACATCCCGTCTTTGCCAGCCGCGCCTACGACGCCATCGACCGGAGCGACTACGAAGAGGTGGTGGTAACGGATACCCTGCCCCTGAACCCGGAAAAGAAACAGGACAAGGTCAAGGTCTTGTCGGTGGCATCCCTGCTGGGAGAGGCCATCAGCAGGATTCACGTGGGGCAGTCGGTAGGCGAACTCTTCAGCACCCGCAGCTACCCTGAGTTTCCCAACCGCCCAGCCTAGCTAAAGGCGTCAGGATGACAATTTAAGCGCGGGGCCAACAGTTGGCCCCGCTTTGATTCTGTATCCGAAGGCCCTTTCGCTGTCCCGATGAGGCAGCCTGGCGCATCAACTCCATAGTACGAAGGAGGAATGCTCAAGATGTACGACCTGCTGATTAAGGGTGGCACAGTGGTTGACCCGTCTCAGAACATCAACGGCCCCAACGACGTAGCAGTGGAGAACGGCAGGATTGCCCTTGTCGCCCCGGACATTCCCGCCAGCGAGGCCAACAGGGTAATTGAGGTGAAGGGCAACTTGGTAACACCCGGCCTCATAGACCTGCACACCCACATCTATGATGGGGTTAACGGCAACGGGGTGGAGGCCGACCTGGGGGGCGTAAGGGCCGGCGTAACCACCATGGTGGACGCGGGCAGTTCCGGCTGCGACACCTACGGCGGCTTCCCCAGGCACATCATCCCCAACAATGCCACGGAGATTATCCCCTTCCTGCACATCTGCCGCACCGGCCTGGCCACCACGCCGGACATCTTCAGTCCCGCCAGTATTGACCTGGACCGGACCATTCAGGTGGTGGAGGAAAACCGGGACACCATCTTTGGCATCAAGGCCCGCATGGTGTCGCCCGCCCTGGAGATTATGGGCATGGAGATGCCCCTCATGGCCAAGCGGGCGGCCGCGGAGGCCGGCGTCAAGCTGATGGTCCACATCGGCGACACGGAGAAGCGCTACGACGAGAAAGTCATCCACCAGCTGCTGCCCATCCTGGAGGAGGGCGACATCGTCACCCACCTCTTCACCGCCAATCCCGGCGGGGTGATTGACTCCCAGGGCAAGCTGGTCCCGGAAGCCAGGGAAGCTCAGGAGCGGGGCGTGTGGCTGGATACGGCCCACGGCAGAATGAACTTCAGCTTCGATGTGGGCCAGCGGGTGCTGGACCAGGGGCTGATGCCCCACTGCATCAGCACCGACCTGACCCTGCCCGGACGCCAGTTAACCGTCCACAGCATGACGGAGATGATGACCCGCTTCCTGGCCATGGAGTTCACGCTGGAGCAGGTGGTGGAGATGTGTACCATCAATCCGGCCCGGGCGCTTGGCCAGGAGGACCGCATCGGTTCGCTGGCGGTGGGCCACCAGGCGGACATATCGGTTCTGGACATGACGGAAGGCGACTGGGTGGTCTATGACGTGGTGGGCGGCGCCCGCCGGACGGAAAAGGCGGTGGTGCCGGTGCTGACGGTCAAGCGGGGCGAAGTGTACGAGGCTGGCTGGGGCCCCCGCCCCTGGGGCTGGGAACCCGACAGCGCGTAGGGATTAATCCCTAATGTATGCTGGTAATAGTGTGCCAGCTAGATGGTCTTGAAGGGCAGCATGCTATAATTTGCAATACATTACATACCATGCACGGCAGCATTTTTGAAGGAGGTGCATGGTGGCCAGAAGCATAACAATTACTTTCGATGGTAGGCGCATAGAAGAGGAGGGAATCTCGGTTGACGGCCTCGTTGGGGCCCTTAAGAGCATCCAAGATGCTTTGAAACTCACGGTTGGTCATCTAGGGGGCTACCAGCCTAGCCAAGGGCAACCGCCCAAATGGGTTCGTGAGCAGAGCCGATTGGTCGTTCGTTCCACGCGCCCGGGTTCTTTGGTGGCCGAATTACAACTGGTTCCCACCAAACGAAGTGAGCACCAGGCAGGAGAACTCGGAAGCAGAGCTTTGGACGCACTTATCCAGTGGGATGGAAGCGAGCATTCGACGCTTCCATCCTTTGTAATTGAGCGTTTAGGCGAAATCCATCGTTCCCTGCCACCAAGCGTAGACGTCTGGCTAGGAGACGAAGAATTCTCACGAAGAGTTAGAGTTAACCGCCGCGTACCGGCAAAGAATTGGGAAGCGGCTAAGGAAGCAACGCTTCTTTACGGTTGGCTAAATGCGGTGAATTGGGATCGGGGCACTGCTCAACTTCACAGATATCGCCAAAAATTTGTTCCTCTTCGCTTTGATTCGCTGATGCAGGAACAGATGCTCACTTGTGCAACCCAATTTGTCGAGGTGAAAGGTAAGGGAAGATTCAACAATAAAGACCAATGGCAATACGTTGAAGTGGATGAAATAAGCGCTGTAGGTGTAAGCAACGAAGGCTTCGATTTGGAATCCTTTCTCGGGAACCCGAATCCTACAATCTTTGACCCTGAAAAGATCATTAGAGCCAGTGAGCCTTTCGATACGGAGGACTTTATGCGTTTTATTGAAGATGTACGTGATGACAGGAAAGGTTAATGACCTATAACCTTAACGCTGTAGTTCTGGATACCAGCGTAGTTTCCTTCATCCACAATCGACACCAGTTAGCCAATTTCTACGAGCTTCATATCACAGGGCTCACTCCAGTAATTTCATTCCAGTCCCTGGAAGAACTCTACATTTGGCCAATAAGAAACAATTGGGGCGACCGGCGACGCAATGAACTCCTTCAGAATATCAACCAGTACGAAGTGATTTGGCCGAACGAAGAACTCGCGTACGTATCGGCGCAATTGCGCGACCATAAGGGAACGGGCGGGTCGCAGACTGAATACCGCCGATGCATGGATTGCTGCAACAGCCCTGCTACTCAAATGTCCCTTGGCATCCTACGACAGGGATTTTTCGAGAATCCCAAACCTTCAATTGATTCAGGCACCCTGACCAACTGGCCCTTCTATCCACCGCTTTTCCGCGAATCCTTCAGTTTCCGGATCACCTTCCTTCCCCACTGCCTTAGCCTGGCTACAGGCCGGAACCGGGCTTGCATGTTGTGGGCTATCAGGGGGGCTACCTGCTGGTTGCCGGCAACCAGGGGGGCTACCCACTGGCGCAGTTCCTTGAGCGTAGGCGGGGTTTGCTCCCAGCTGGGTACCAGCGAGTCCATGGGGCGCCACCGCTTCTCCCCTTTCAGCCTGGTCATCACCGTGCCGCCGGCTTCCTGGACCGCTATGACGCCGGCCAGCATGTCCCACATCCTGGGAGCGCCGATGATGGCGTACTGCAATACTCCACAGGCGGTCATAGCCAGCTCGTAGGCGATGCTGCCCGTGGTGCGCAACTCGCCGGGGTTGCGGCCTACGGGCTTCCCGAACTTGGTGGTCTGGACAAAGAAGCCGGGGAGGCCAATGAGGCGGTTGCCCACGGGCTTATCCGAGGCGTAAACCGCCACCGATTCGTCGGGACCGCCCTCGGAAAGCGTGAACCTGGAGCCGCCGCCCTGCCGGCAATGCAGAACAAAGCCGCCGCCGGGTGAGGGCCAGGGGATATAGAGGGCTCCGGCTACCGGGCGTCCCCGGTGGAGAATACCTATGGACGAAGCATACACCGGCAGGCCGTTGAGAAAGTTGGTAGTGCCGTCCAGGGGGTCCAGCACCCACAGAAAGTCGGGGGCGGGTCCCGTGGGGTCCGTCTCGTCAGAACCCTCTTCTCCGAGGATGCCGTGTTCCGGAAAGAGACGGGTGATCTCGTTCACCAGGTATTCCTGGGTGGCCTTGTCGGCAGAGGTAACGGGGTCAAGCTGGTTCTTGTCCTTGTACTCGATGGACAGCTGCTTTCCGAATTGCTCGGAGAGAATCTTTCCCGCCCCCCAGGCCAGGGCTACGGCGGCGGTCTCAATTTCCCGCAACTCTTCCTGGAAGGTCTGCGTATCTGCAATCATGGGAACTCCCTAACCTGCCGCCGGTGAACCTGTCTGGTACAGAAGCTATTGGCCCGACCAGGCGCTGCCGCCCGTTATCAAGCCATTAGCACAAATTCGTGCCCATTCGTGGATTAGAGAACTAGCGGTACATGGGTTTGAAGAAACTGTGCAGGAAGTTGCGCTGGTGGGCCCAGGAATGGGTCCGCTTCACCACCGCCGGGGGAATGGCCCGGCCCTGGCGCTGGGTGATGCGCATGGTCTCGTATCCGTTGAGTTCCGGCGGCGCGTCGGCGGTGAAGATTACCTCGCAGCCCTCGGACTCGATGAACATCTTCAGGGACTCGTAACCGGTAACCTTTTTGTTGGGTGTCTGATAGACATACAGCTCGGTGCAACCGTAAAGATCGTCCACATGGTCGTTGCCGGTACCGCGTCCGCCGCCCTGGCGCAGCTGCTGGCGGGTGAAACCATGCCCGCTAAGGTTCATGCTCATGAGCCAACCCCGCTTAATCAGTTAGAAGTCTTCCGTCGGCAGTCAAGAGTCGGGATAGCCGGCGGGAAGGCCCCCCGCTGGAGACTCCCAGCTCCTGACTTGCAATTTTAAGCCCTGACGCTAGGGATAGATAGCCCAGCCCACCCGGTCGGTGTCGGCGCGATAGAAGTGGCCGTCGGTGGAGGTTACGTACAGGGTGGACAGGCCGGGTCCGCCGAAACAGACGTTGGTGGGCCGGTTGCAGGCGATGGGATGGGTCTCCAGCACCCTTCCGGTGGGGGAGAAGATATAGATCATGGGTCCGGGGCCGCCCAGTTCCCAGCCGGCGGTGGCCACTATGTTGCCGTCGGCGTCCAGGCACATTCCGTCAATGCCCCGGTGGACCGCATTGGAATCCCGGCCGAAGGAGTGGAGGGTGCGATAGGAGCCCAGGCTGCCATCGTCGTTGATGGGATAGGCCCGCAGTTCCCGGTTTATGTCGATACGGTCGCTGTTGCTTTCGGCCACGTAGAGCGTCCGCTGGTCGGGGGAGATCAGGATGCCGTTGGGCATTGTGGTATCGAAAGTAACCCGCGTGGTGGTGTAGCTGCCATCGGGCTGGGGGTCGGCCCGAAGCACCGAGCGGTTATCCAGTTCCTCAACCTCGCTGGGGTCTATATTGCCGGCGTTCCAGGGGTTGGTGAACCAGATGCGCCCGCTGCGGTCGATGGCCAGGTCGTTGGGGGTGTTGAGCTTCTGCCCATCCACTCGGTCGGACACCGGCACATTGGCGTTGTCATCAAAACGGACAATGGCCCGGCCACCGGAGCAGCAACCGAAAAGATTTCCCCGGGCATCGAAGGCAAGACCGTTGGTATGGTTGGTGCCGGTCCGGGCCTCGGTGATGGCGCCGGAATCCGGGTCGTAGCGCATTATGCGGCTGGAGGGAATGTGGGTGAACAGGATTGCCTCACCA
The DNA here is from genome assembly GCA_028875055.1 of Chloroflexota bacterium. Taxonomy (GTDB): domain Bacteria; phylum Chloroflexota; class Dehalococcoidia; order Lucifugimonadales; family UBA3495; genus Bin22. Next base: position 57,119 of record JAPPGG010000031.1, on the reverse strand, counting down.
TCCCATACGGGGCCCTCGCTGACGCCGCCGTAGGGCCGGGTGAGAAGTTCAAAGTGATACTGCCAAGCCATTCTGTCGTGCCTCCTTAACTGGCTGCCTTAACTGGCTGCTTTAACTGGCTGATGGATTAGCAGTTTAGCCACCAACGCGCGGGTATGTCCACCTGGATGGCGCGAGAGGGATGCGAGGGGGCGGTTGGCGAACCGCTTCTGCAGGTCCCGCGGCCACCCTCCCGCGACGGGCTGGCAGACAAGAGCTTTGCTGACACGGCGGCTATTGATATTGCTATTCCGGTGGTCTAAATTAAACGGACGTTTCCGGGGGGCGGGCTGGTGGGGATTAGAGTATCCAAGGACACGGGCGAACAGAAACCATGTCGGCGGTAACGCGGGAAATTCTGGAAGCTTTGGCCCTGGCTGTTGTGGTGTTTATCCTCATCCAGGCCAGCGCCCAGAACTTTCGGGTAGAAGGCTCCAGCATGGCCCCTACCCTGGAAGGGCAGCAGTACCTGCTGGTCAACAAGCTGGTCTATTTCAAGTTCGACGTGGAGCGCTTCTCACGCGTTATACCCTTCTGGGACGTGGACAAGTCGGACGTCAGCCGCCCCTTCCGGCCGCCCAGGCTGGGAGAGATCATAGTGTTTCATTTTCCCGGAGAGCCGCGTCGGGACTTCGTGAAGAGAGTTATCGGCCTGCCGGGGGACAAGGTGGAGATCGTTGACGGCACGGTCCTGGTCAACGATGTGGTCCACCTGGAGCCCTACCTCAAATCCCCCTTCACCGACACTATGCCCGCGCGCCGGATGAGAGCGGGAGAGTACTTCGTCATGGGGGACAACCGGTCGCACAGCAACGACTCCCGCAACTGGGGAGGCGTGCCGGAGGAAAACGTGGTGGGGAAGGTGTGGCTGATATATTGGCCCTTCCCCGAGTTCGGCACCCCCCGCTAGACTCGTTCCGACATCGGCGCGGGGCGATACCTCCCTCCAGGGCAAAAGTTATCCACGAAGGGAACCGTCAGGCGGAACTGATGCAGCCGGGATCCCTGCGTGGATAGATTGCTTTGGCCAGTGTCTGAACAGTTCGACCGAATCCCGCCGCAATGAAGACGGTCATAAATTCGGGCGGGAGAACAGCTTCAAGCCGCGCGCTGCCATCTCCAGCCTGACCTTCTTCCATGATGGGGGAAGGGCCTTGCGGACCGAGACCGGCGCTACTCCTCGCCTTCCCTGGCAGGGCCGATGAGGATATCGTCTCCGTCCACGCGAACCTCAAAGGTGCGGAGAGGTTCCACCGCCGGCGGGGTGAGGACCTTTCCGGTCCTGACGTTGAAGATGGCGCCGTGGAGGGGGCACTGGACCTCCGCGCCGTCCAGGTCGCCCTCGGACAGGGAAGCATAGGCGTGGGAGCAGATGTCGTCGCAGGCGTGGACCTCCCCGTCCACGTTGACCAGGAGAATCTGGTCGTCGCCCACGTCCACCACCTTCATATCCCCGGGGGACACCTCGCTGACCGCGGCAACCTTAACGAAATCGTCGGGCATAACTCCTCCTTGCGTTGCGTAAGAACGGCAACAATTACGCCCGGCCAAGTTGCCGGGCCTGGCATTTCGGGGGTCATTATATAGAAGAGTAGGGGTGGGGGAAACTGGGGGTTAATTGCCACTGCATTTGCCAGAGAGCGGGTTTCGATGAACGGGGCGATACAGGCCAACAATGACGTTCCAGCAACTTGCACGTTTTTGGAACTAGGGATTTAGCCTCCTCCCCCGATTCGACAAGAATGTTTCGATTGCTGACGTGATTGTTTCCACAGTCTCTTCGCGGTCTTGCAGGATCGATGCCCATTCGCGGCCGGGATGCAGCGTATCCCATTGTGAGCGCCTCTGGTTCCGCCGGCCACTGCCTGGGTCGTGGTTACCGAACCCGTCCACCACGATGTTCCACAGCGGATGATATTCAGCAATTAGAGTCTGCTCGGTCAGCCCAATCCATACAGGGTCAAGCACGAGCCACCGGCAACGAAAATCTTGCAAATCCAAATTGTCCGCTGCCGAGATTGAATCAGCATGCTGCTGCAGGCGCCGGTATAAAGTAGTTGTTGTCATAGCGCCGCGGCCTCGGCCTTGTCTACGGCCTGCCGGGTCTGCCTTCCCAACGTAAATTGGTGAATCTTCAGCGATATCCGAATATAGTGGAAAAATACCCCGGTAATGCAACGTGTACACTCCCGCCCCATTGAAGGAGTTTTCCGGTGGCAAAACCTCGGCGGGGTACTCCATCAAAGCCCTTGCAGCGCTGCGGCCCAGTTCATCCACGCTGAGCGGGTTATAATTTCGCAAAGACTATCTCTCGCAACTGGCGCCGTTACGACATACTATCCAGAAGCAATGTCGTTTCCTGGCGTGGTGGGCGGTCTTCCATTTATTTGAGGTCATTGGGCCGGTTCGGACCTTGACGATAAGGTCGCAAACAGTAAATCCCGCTTCATCAGCCATTCGCATGAAGTCGCAATGACTCCACTTGGAGCGATGGCTGTTCACCATATCCGTAATCTTTGCCAAAAGCAGGCCATGGGGCCTAAGCACCCTTCTCGCTTGAGCCAGGAACGGAGGATAAAGATAGCTAAGGGTCCAGTCTTCATCCTTTCCACAGGGAACAGTGGCCCCAAAATCCTCGTCAAACTTTTTGGAGCTCTTGTCTCGACCCTGGGGTCCAACGTGGGGTGGGTCGTAAACCACAGTGCCGAATTGGGAGTCCGGGACACCAACCATTTCCCGATTGTCCCCAACAATCATCGGGGCATATTTGGGGTCGATATCCATTGATATAACATGTCGTGACGACCCCTTCCAGAACCTGCCCCGGTTAAACGTAGCATCAAGAATTGGCTCTGGATCGATGGATGCGTAGAACTGCAACATCGATTCAATCAGTTCACCGTCGCTACCCTCCCATACGCTGCTAATGGGAGAGTATTTGACCTCGGGGGACTGAAAAAGTTCAACCAAAACGGCTACCCTCGGTTAAGCTATCCGTATGCTACCCCCCAATATCCCAAGATGTCGAGTGCGACTTGTCAGTGCCTTATCTTGACGAAGGACAGGTCCCGTGCCGGCTCCGGCAATGGCTATAGCGCCCACAAGCAGCCGAACGGATGCAAGGACTACGTTAGCGCACCATTGTTTCAATAGTAGCTGCGCGGAGAAAAACGGTTCTTGCCGCAGGTTCATCTCACTTGACCTCATTCTGTATTTGAGCGTTTCTTCCAGAAGGCCAGAAGAACTCCAACTCCAGGTCTCTATTGCGGTCATCACAAAAGACTCTGGCCCGAGCAATATTGGTGTACCACGCCTGGCGGAGTATTTCTCAGGTCTGGTTTGTTCACTCCATGGTAGGCGGAGGTTTCGCAGCACGGGAAGGGGCGATTGACAGCCGCCCCGAACTGCACGGGAGGCAGCACAAGTAGAGGTCTAAGTGCGATAGCCATGAAGCGAGGCCATGGCAATCGCGCCTTAAATGGAAGGTGATACTTTCAACAAAGGTCATGGTCCCTGAGCCAGGCCGAAGGGCTCAGAGTGACAATCAGTTAAGACGCGTTGCCCTGGTAGCGGAATTTCCTCCATTTGCGCCCCCAATCCGCCCCGTGCTATAATCTCTCGGTGTTAGAGAAGATGAGATAGAAGGTACTGCATTTGTAATGCTGGATGCTGACGTACGGGAACGAATAACGCGGGAATACCGGACCCACCCCAACGATACCGGGTCCACCGAGCTTCAGGTCGCCATCCTGACCGAGCGGATTCGGCAGGTTACCGACCACCTCCGCAGCCACAAGAAAGACTTCCACTCCCGCCGTGGCCTGGTCAGCATGGTGTCAAAGCGCCGCAGGCTACTCAATTACCTCAGTAACGAAGACGTTAACCGCTATCAAACCCTGATAAGTCGGCTGGGACTGCGCCGATAGTCCCGATGACGCCGGCCTGGCGCACGGCCAGATTTCCACGCGCCGTCTTCTTGCCCCGGTAATAGCCGCCCGTCTGCTCAACGTGCTAGCTTCGCGTTTGTCTCCTCTCCATTTATCTTTAATGTGCGAGGTTATGTAATATCCCCATGCCTGAAGCTACAGTAGTAGAACGAGTTATCGGCAACGAGAAACTGGTGATCGAGTCGGGCAAACTGGCCTTTCAGGCCCATGGTTCGGCCGTCCTCACCTACGGCGACACGGTGGTTCTGGCCACCGCCGTGATGGCCGACAAGCCCCGGGCCGACATTGATTTCCTGCCCCTGACGGTGGAGTTTGAAGAGCGGCTATACTCCGCGGGCAAGATTCCGGGCAGCTTCTTCCGGCGGGAAGGACGTCCCGGCCAGGAAGCCATTCTCTCCGCCCGTCTCACCGACCGCTCCATACGCCCCCTCTTCCCCAAGGGACTGCACAACGAGGTCCAGGTTATCCTCACCGTCCTCTCCGCCGACCAGAAGAATCCCCCGGAAATCCTGGGCATGATCGGCGCCTCGACGGCCCTGTCCATTTCCCACCTGCCCTTCGCCGGTCCCATCGGCGCCTGCCGCGTTTCCTACAACGACGGCGGGTTCATTGTGAACCCCACCTACGCCGAAATTGCCGAGGGCCAGTTGAACATGGTAGTGGCCAGCACCCGCGATGCCATTATGATGGTGGAGGCGGGTTCCTACGAGGTATCCGAAGAGGTCATCCTCGAGGGCATCCAGAAGGCTTTCCAGGCCAACCTGATCACCATTGACCTGATAGACGAGCTGGTGAGCAAGGTCGGCCAGCCCAAGCACGAAGTTTCAGAGGACACCGAGGCAGAAGAGAGTCTGGACGCCCAGATCAAGGCCATCGTCAACGGCCGCGTGACCGAAATCCTGGAGCAGAACTCCTTCAAGGCGGAACGGGACGAGGGTCTGGACCGTATTGAAGAAGAGGTCGCCGAACAGCTGACCGAGGAATTCGGCAAGAACAAGGTGGCCGAAGGGTTCAAGAACGTGGTCAAGGGCGAAGTACGCCGCCGCATCCTGGACCTGGGCGTACGGCCCGACGGCCGCAGCCTGTCGGAAATCCGGCCCATTTCCTGCGAGGTAGGCGTATTGCCCCGCACCCACGGTTCGGGACTCTTTACCCGGGGCCAGACCCAGGTGCTGTCGGCAGCCACCCTGGGGCCCCTGAACATGAAGCAGACCCTGGACACCCTGTCTCCCGACGATACCAAGCAGTTCATGCACCACTACAACTTCCCGCCCTACTCGGTGGGCGAGGCCCGTCGGGTGGGTTCCCCGGGCCGGCGGGAAATCGGCCACGGCGCGCTGGCGGAGCGGGCAATCCTGTCCTCTCTGCCCTCCGAGAACGAGTTTCCCTACACTATCCGCGTGGTTTCCGAGGTGCTCAGTTCCAACGGCAGCACTTCCATGGGCAGCGTCTGCGGCACCAGCATGGCCCTGATGGACGCCGGTGTGCCCATGAAGAGCCCGGTGGCCGGCATCGCCATGGGCCTGGTAACCGACAACGATGGCCGCTATGCCGTCCTCAGCGATATACAGGGTATTGAGGACTTCCTGGGCGACATGGACTTCAAGGTGGCCGGTACGGCCGCCGGCATCAACGCCCTGCAGATGGACATCAAGCTGAAGGGGCTGGACGAGGACATCCTCCGGCAGGCGCTGGAGCAGGCCCGCCTGGGCCGGCTGCACATCCTGGACAAGATGTCCGAGGCCATCACCGAGGCCCGTACCGAGATGAGCCCCTACGCTCCCAAGACCATCCGGGTCCAAATTCCAGTGGAGAAGATCGGCGCGGTCATCGGCCCAGGCGGCCGGGTAATTCGCGGCATCATCGAGGAGTCCGGCGCTTCCATTGACGTGGCCGACGACGGTGGCGTGACCATCAGCTCCTCAGACCAGACCTCCCTGGAACTGGCCCGCAGCAGAATTGAAGGTCTGACCCGGGAACTGGTGGTGGGTGACATTCTCACCGGCAAGGTAAACCGCCTGGCCAGTTTCGGCGCCTTCGTGGAGCTGATCCCCGGCAAGGATGGCCTGGTACGCAACGAGGACCTGGGCGACATGGAAGAGGAACTCAAGGTCGGCCAGGAACTTACGGTAATGGTCCAGGAGATTGACTCCATGGGCCGGGTCAATGTTTCCCGCCGCGCCTTGTTCGGCGACGACGGCGGTGAACGGCCCCCGCGTCCATCCCGCCCGCCCCAGGACCGGGGCGGTGACCGACCCCGTGGCGGCTTCGGCAACCGCGGCGGTGGCGGCGGTGGTGGCAACCGGGGCGGCGGCCCCAGGGGAGGCCAGGGCGGCGGCGGAAATCGCGGCGGCGGCGGGCCCCGGGGCGGTGGCAACCGGGGCGGCAGTGGCGGTGGAGGTGGCAGTATCTCCGACCGGCGCTTCCTGGGCAACAGCGGCGGCAGAACCCGGTAAGTCCCGACCGCTGCCAACAACTTAAGTCAAGCATTGTTCCGCCCGTTTCGGCTTTGTTGGGGGACCCCTCGACAAATTCCGGGACGGGCGGGATTTCTGTTGATGGAAAGGCGAATTATCGGCCATTGTAGGGGAGGAAGTCCGGCTGATGAATGCAGCGCCGGCGAGCCCTGGCGCCGGATACCAACGCCACGGACATAGCCCCCAGGGCAATCGCGTCTTAACTGCGGAGGACCTACTGCAAGTAATCTACCCTCCAACCGGATTGCAGACGTTTACCCTGTATGCCCGCCTTCCGGCTGGTTTCCCGTTTGAGCATATCCTGGGATATATTTCGGAGGGTGGAGATGTTCTGCGGGCCGTAGTCCTTGCGTACCCGACGTTCGGCCTCTCTGTAGGTGCAGGGCTCGCTTGCCCCCATGGCGGTCGCAGGAGCGAGGCGCCGTATTGCCGTCAATGGCCACCACCTCTCCCGGCAGCAACTCCGCCAGTCCCTGGTTCCATTCCATGAATCGCTCCGGGAATCGCTCCGGGTCCAACCGGGAGAATACATCCCTGGAGAGCCTGCCACGGCGAAGGCAGGGGTATAATGCGACGGCATCCCGCTGGATAGCTCCGGAAAGTACGAAGCCATTCCTCCTTGCCCTTGCCGAACGTGGCCACGTACACCCGGGTGTCGGCTCCCCAAACGACCGCGCAAATGGCTATCGTGATGATGTCCAGCTAGAAATGTCTCTTGCTTCATTCAATCCTCGGGTCCCCCAATCCCTCAAGACAAACCAACAACCACTTCCTGTTACCCTCCCCTATAACTCCACTACCTCGCCTCTACATCACGATATCCCTATCCTTCCCGGCTCTACCACTAAGGCGTGATTGCCCCGTTACCCTCTTCCCCGACTCGACAAAGCAAGCCGCAAAATGGCATAATTGGGCAACCCAAGAGAGTAAACAAGGAGATGGATATGTCAGCCAGAGTCAATGGACTTGGACACGTTGGTTTCTACGTCAAAGACCTCGAAGTCATGAAGGAATTCTATGGCAACTTCATGGGCATGAAGCTTACCAAGGTCGGCCCGCTGGGCGCCTTCTTCAGCGCCGACCCTGAGGGCGTGGACCACGAAATCGCCCTCATCAACGGTCGCCAGTCCATGGAAGATCCCCAGTGGATCCAGCAGATATCCATGCGCGTGGACTCCCTGGACGACCTGCGCGACTTCAAGCGCCGCATCCTCGAGCGGGGCTACCAGCTGGACCGCATCGTCACCCACGCCAGCGCCATCGGCTGCTACTTCCGAGACCCCGAAAACAACCCCACCGAGGTGTTCTGGCTTACCGGCTACACCTCCTGGGCCCAGATCGGCATTCCCATCGACATTGACCAGTCCGACGAGCAGGTCATGGAAGATATTCGCCGGTCCTACGATGTCGCCAAGGACGTGGAAATGGGCACGCCTCCCACTCCGGAAACTGCCCAGGCCATCCGCGACCTCGGCGCCACCGTCATGGCCGGCAGCCGCTAGCCCGTCCGCGCCGGGGCCGCCAACGGCCCTTGCCCGCCGCCCTTCCATCAAGCAGGAACGCGCGGCAGAAGCTTACATACACCGGGGCGCACGATCGTGCGCCCCGGGCCTTTTTACCCCTATCGGACAGCCGCCCGTACCCACCCCGAAGGTTTTGAACTTCGCAGGGGCAGACCTGCGTGCCTGGCCGTGCGCCCTCAGGCCAGCTCCACGACGGCCCTCAGCTTTTTCCGGTGGGCCAACCCGGCTCCCCACATCAGGAAGATTGAAACCACCGTCAGGCCGGCGGAAATCAGGAAGGCGACGAAGTAGTCGCCCTGCAGGTCAAACAGCAGACCCGCCAGAATCGGACCCGTGCCGATTCCGATACCACGGCCGGCCTCCAGCACGCCCATTACCGTGCCCAGCATTCGCGGTGGATAAATGTCGGCCGCCTTGGCCCCCAGCAACAACCCCCCCACCCCTTCACTCAGTCCGGTCAAGGCTACAAAAGCCACCAGGGCCCACCATACCCCTCCGGAACTGAAGAACAGGACAATCAGCACGCCGGCCACGGTCAGGCTCATCCCCAGGGTATAGATGACCTCCCGTCCAAAAATGTCTGAAAACAGCCCGATGGCCGGCCGGGCGCCGATGCCCATCAACCCCGCAATGCCTATGGCGAAGGCCGCCTGCAGTTCGCCGTACCCCGTCAGGAACAGGAAGGCCAGCATATGCACCAGGGTCATCTGGTTGCCGATGGCCCCCACCGCCCGGGCTGCGCACAGGCACCACACCGCCGGTTCCTTCATCGTCTCCTTGATCTGAGACCCGGACTGGACTTCCGCTACTGCCCCGCCATCCCCGATTACGGCAGGCCTCTCAGCTTCTTCCCCGGGACCGGCGGCATCGGCATCCGTCTCGCCATGCCCGGCGGGCGGACGTTTCTGCAGGAGATTCGGAAGGGCAATCAGCAGGAAGAAAGCCACGCCGAATACCCGGTAGGCCCATTGCCACCCCCATGTTGACACGATCAGCTGGGCCAGCGGTACCACAATGGCCTGGCCGGTCGGATTGCCCGCGTCCGCCGTTCCCAGCATCACCCCCTTGGAGCGGGGAAACCAGGGAGACAGGGTAGCCGTGGCGGAAAAGGAGGAGATGCCTACCTGCCCCAGGGTGGCGATAACGCTGTAGAAGATAAACAGCTGCCAGATGTCGCTGGCGAAGCTGCTGGCCATCCATCCCACCAGGATCAAACAGCCGGCAAGGGGGAACAGGACGCGGGGCCCGAAGCGGTCCAGGAAAACGCCCAGAAAGGGCGCCATGAAGGCGCCGAACAGCCCCGAGGCGGAAAACACCGCCGCCGTAACGGCCACGCTGCTGCGAAAGTGGTCCCGCAGGGCCACCAGGAACACGGCCTGCACATTCTTGGACCCCCCCTCCACGGTCAGGTTCGTGAAGGTAAGGGCGAAAATCACCCAGCCATAGTGCAGCCTGCGCCTAATTGCGGTTACCAATTTTCACCATGTCCAAAATCCTGAAACAGGGGCTTTCGATTATCCCCTCCCCCTCGACGGGGGAGGGTTAGGGTGGGGGTGAAATTCTTGCGACAGGCACCGTGGCCCAGTACCGGGTTCGTCTCACTGATTGAAGCGGACCATGCCTCCCCAAAATCGAAAGACGCTGAATCCTGAAACCCCCGACATTGCGACACACCTGCCCTTAAGGTAGACTCCCCATACCCCTCAGGTTCAAATCCCCGGTTGGGAAGCCCCCTTTGCGAAAATCTTCCCTGCCGCATGGGAATTAAGACCGAAGGGCAATAAACCGGCGTTAGACCCTGGAGAATGGACCACATTATACGTGCAATCCGGGGAATAAACCGGCATTCGGGCGCGTATTTGCCCACCAGGCCGTTAACCCGACCAGCCGGAAAACGCCCCACGGCCAGAACTGCAAGCAATGGAGGAACTCACCGATGGCTAGCGACAGCAGCATTACCCCGGAACTCATCCACTACCTCTCCGGCGCCCTTGACGCCGAACTGCCTCCCAACGTGCTGGAAAAGGCCAAGCACCACATTCTCGACACCCTGGCAGCCATGGTCTCGGGCTCGGTTCTCAAGCCCGGGGAGCTGGCCAGGCAATATACCGAGCAGCAGGGAGGGCCGGAAGAGGCCCAGGTGGTAGGCAGTTCCCGGGTAGTTTCTGCAGTAAACGCCGCCATCGCCAACGGCATGATGGCCCACGCCGACGAGACCGACGATTCCAACGGCTCGGCCGGCATCCACCCGGGTTGCGCCGTTTTGCCCGCCGCCATGGCCATGGGCGAACGGGAAAACGTCAACGGGTCCCAGTTCGTCAAGGCGGTGGTTCTCGGCTACGATATTGGCAGCCGCACCACCAAGGCCCTGGGCCGCGAGGAAATGCGGGCGCGCAACCACCTGCCTTTCAGCATTGGCGGCACCATGGGCGCCACCGTGGCCGCCGGCTGCCTGGCCAACCTGCGGGAAGAGCAGTACCGCGACCTCCTGTCCTACGGCGCCCAGCAGGCCTCCGGCATTATGACCTACCCCCGAGACGTGGAACACATCGAAAAGGCCTTCATCTTCGGTGGTATGAACGCCCGCAACGGCGTGATGGCCGCAGAGATGGTCCAGATGGGGTTTACCGGCGTGTACGACACCTTCGCCGGCGACGGCAACTTCCTGGTGGCCTACGCCGACAACCCCCGGGGCGAGCAGCTTGTCGCCGAACTGGGCAACAGGTACGAGGTCATGCTGACCAACATCAAGAAATTCTGCGTGGGCTTTCCGATTCAGTCCCCGGTGGAGGGACTGCTCCTCCTCAAGGAACGCCACGGCTTCGGTCCCGGCGACGTTGAAAAAATAGTGGTACGCCTGCCCGAAGGCGGCGCCCACACCGTCAACGACCGGGAAATGCCCGACATCAACCTCCAGTATATTTTCGCCATTGCCCTCCTCGACGGCAGGGTCTCCTTCGAGGCCGCCCATTCCGTCGAGCGCATGACGGATCCGGACGTAATGGACCTCCGCTCCAGGGTAACCCTGATCGGCGATCCGGAACTCAGCGTCGCCCAGCCCGACTACCAGGCCATCGTCCAGGTAACCACCAGGGACGGGACCACCCTGGAGGAGCGGGTCACCAGCTTCCGGGGCCGGGCGGAGAATCCCCTGTCCACGGAGGAAGTGGGAGAAAAGGCCCTGGACCTGATGGAGCCCGTCCTGGGTCGCGCCAGGTCCGAGGAATTGATCGACACCGTCAACCGCCTGGAAACCCTCCCCAGCATCCGCGACCTGCGCCCCCTGCTGACCGCTTAAAGGCGAGTCCTGGCGGTTCAGGCCCGCAAACCCGCAGGGGCGCACGGCCGTGCGCCCCTGCGTAGCTCTCATCTTACGCAATCCCGTTCGCCCTGGACCCGACAAAGGTCCAGCCTCTAAACCACCGCCGGCTCAACCTTGTGGCAGGCGGTCAGGTGCTCCGAAAGAATCTCCCGCCATTCGGGCTCCACCTCCCGGCACATGTTCGTCTCCAGGTAAATGGGACAGCGGGTATGAAACCGGCAGCCGCTGGGAGGATTGATGGGGCTGGCAACCTCGCCTCCGATGGTGGTGCCCATGGGAACATCCGGGTCAGGCTGGGGCACCGAAGCCAGCAGGGCGTTGCTGTAGGGATGCAGCGTGTTGCCGTAGAACTCGTCCCGGGTGGCCAGTTCCACCATCTTGCCCACGTACATAACCCCCACCCGGTGGCTCATGTGCTCAACGATAGCCAGGTCGTGGGATATGAGCAGGTAGCTAAGCCCCAGTTCCCGCTGCAGGTCCACCAGCAGGTTAAGAATCTGGGCTCGTATGGAAACATCCAGGCCGGAAACGGGCTCGTCCAGCACGATAAGCCTGGGCCTCAGGGCCAGGGCCCGGGCTATGGCGATGCGCTGCCGCTGTCCTCCGCTGAACTGGTGGGGAAAGAAAGACGCCGTAACCGGGTTCAGGCCCACGTTTTCCAGCAACTCGCCCACCCTCATGCGCAGGTCGCGACCCCTCATGCCCTGGTGAACGCGCAGGGGCTCCCCGATGATGTCCAGCACCTGCATTCTCGGGTTCAGCGAGCTGTAGGGGTCCTGGAACACGGCCTGCACCAGGCGCTTGTACTCTCGCAGGCTGCCGCCCCTGAAGCTGCTGACGTCCTTTCCCTGGAAGGAGATGGCCCCCCTGGTAGGACGTTCCAGGAGCAGGATCATCTTGGCGACGGTCGTTTTGCCGCAGCCGCTTTCACCCACCAGCGCAAAGGTTTCCCCCTCTTCCACCGAGAAGCTCACGCCGTCCACGGCCCGAATGGAGTCGCCTCCGCTGCTAAGCCAGTTTCCGCCGCCCCGGAAATGCTTTGCCAGCCCCTCAACTTCCAGCAACCGGTTGGCCACGTTATCTCCCCTCCTCGGTCAGCCAGCAGTGCACAAAATCCTCGCCCCCCAGGGAAGTCCGGGGCGGGTACTGCTCCTTGCACTTGTCCATAGCCTCCGGACATCGGGGCCAGAAGGGGCATCCCTCGGGAATGCTTCGCAGGTCGGGGGGCTGCCCTTCAATCTGGTACAGCTTTTCCCGCCGCGTCCCCATCAGGGGCACCGAGTCCAGCAGGGCCCTGGTGTAGGGGTGCTGCGGTTCCTTGTAAATCTGCCGCACCCTTCCACTCTCGACAATGCGGCCGGCATACATTACGTTGACCCGGTCGCACATCTGGGCAACTATGCCCAGGTCGTGGGTTACCCAGATGACGCTGGTGCCACTGTCCTGCTGCAACTCCCGGATCAGCCGCAGGAACTGGGCCTGGATTGTAACGTCCAGCGAGGTGGTGGGCTCATCGGCAATGAGCAGTTCCGGCTGGGTGGTCAGGCCCATGGCCGCCACCACCCGCTGCCTCATGCCGCCGCTGAACTGGTGAGGATACTGGCCCAGCCGGAGCTCCGGCCTGGGTATGCGGACCGCCCGCAGCGAGTCCAGCACCCGCGCCATGGCCTGCTGGCCCCGTTCCTTCAAATGCAAGCGCACCGGCTCCGCCACCTGTTCCCCCACCGTATAGACCGGGTTGAGCGACGTTTGCGGGTCCTGCATCACAATGGCCATGCGGTGCCCCCGGTACGCCCTCATTTCCTGCTCGGTCATTTCCAGCAGGTTGTCGCCCTTGAACCAGATCTCGCCTTCAACAATGCGAGCGCCAGGTTGCGGCACCAGGCGCATCAATGAAAGGCAGGTCATGGTCTTTCCGCTGCCCGACTCTCCCACCAGCCCCACGGCCTCTCCCTGGGCGACGGAAAAGCTGACGCCGTCCACCGCCTTCAGCACCGCGCTGCGCTGGAAGAAGTAGGTCTTGAGCCCTTCCACCCGCAGGAGTATGTCGTCTTCCTTACTTTCTCTAAGCATTTGTTCCAATGCCCGGGCTGGCATCCATTTCAAAATCCCTTCCCCCTCGACGGAGGAAGACCGGTATGCGGGTCGGCGCCCTTTCGGCCTTCGACCCCTGACCACAACCGCCAGCCGGCCGGTATTTTATCGAACGGCAGTTATCCCTCTACAGTTGACGGCTATAGTTGACGGCGCCTGGGGTCCAGCGTGTCCCGCAGCCAGTCGCCAAACAGGTTCAGCGACAGCACCGCCGCCAGGATGCATAAGCCGGGGAACAGGGTTATCCAGTAGGCGGAGGTCAGGAATTCCCGACCATCGGCCACCATCAGTCCCCAGGCCGGCTGGGGCGGCGGCACTCCCACCCCCAGGAAGCTGAGGGAGGACTCCAGCAGTATCAGGTGCCCCACTTCCAGCGTTGCCAGCACGATGATCGTATTGAACACGTTGGGCAGGATGTGCTTCAGCAATATCATCCATGTCGGCGTTCCGATCACCTTGGCAATGGCCACGAAATCGCGCTCCCGAACGCTCAGGGTCTCTCCTCGCACAATGCGGGCGAACCTGGCCGCCAGGAAGGGCGACAGGATCAGAATGACACTCTCAAAGCTGCGACCCACCGCAAACACAAACACCAGGGCCACCAGGATCGTGGGCATTGCAAGGATCACCTCGATGCCTCGCTGCATCACGGCGTCCACCTTGCCTCCGGAGTAGCCGGATATCAGCCCCAGCACCACCCCGACGCCCCCGCCCAGGCCAATAACAAACAGAGACAGCGACAGGGAGACCCGCGCGCCCCGGATCAACCGGCTCAGTATGTCCCGACCCAGCTTGTCGGTGCCCAGCAGATGATCGGCGCTGCCTTCTTCATGCCACACGGGCGGGGAAAAAGAGGCGGCCATGTCCACCGCCACCGGGCTGTACGGCGCGATCCACTGCCCGAAGGCCGCAAAAATCATGAAGACCAGCAGCACCAGCGACGGTATCTTCGGCGCCCGCCGCAACCCGCCAAGAACCGAACGGACCCTTACCGCCCAGAGCGTGGTTGGAGACACAATTTGCATGCTTGTGTTGGCCATTTGCTGCCTGCCCTACTGGGTGTACTTGATGCGCGGATCAATCACGGCGTACATGATGTCCACCAGCAAGTTAATCAGAATGAAGAAGCTGCCGAAGACTATTACGACTCCCTGGATTACGGGAAAGTCGCGCCGGACCACGCTCTGCACCGCCGAGGTGCCGATTCCGGGCCAGGCGAATACCTGCTCCACCACCACGGAGCCGTTCATGAAAGCCCCCAGCACCAAGCTGCTGTAGGTCAGCACCGGCAGCAGCGCGTTCCTCAACGCGTGCTTCCCGATGACAACCACCTCCGGCAGGCCCTTGGCTCGGGCCATGGCTACGTAGTCGCTGTCCAGCACGTCCAGCATGCTGGAACGCACCAGCCTCACCATTCCCGCCATTACTCCCCAGCCCAGGGTGAAGCCGGGCAGAATGTAGGAATGCCATTCCCCCTTGCCCGCCGGCGGCAGCAGCCCCCACACCACGGCAAACAGGATGATGAGCATAATCCCCAGCCAGAAGGGAGGCATGGACTGCCCCAGGAAGGCCATCACCTTGGCCACCCAATCCACCGGCGTATCCCGGTAAACCGCGCCCAGCACCCCCAGTGGTAAGGAGAAGGCCAGGGCGAACAGCAGTGCGATTAGTCCCAGGGTGAACGTGGCCGGCATCCGTTCCACCAGTATCTGGGTAACGGGTATGCCGTTGCTCACCGAATCGCCCAGGTCCAGCCTGACCAGTTGACCGATGAACTTCAGGTACTGTTCGTGCAGCGGCCGGTCCAGCCCCAGCTTGGCGGCCATTATTTCCCGGGCATCTACCCCCGAGTTTCGGGCAGTAAATACCTCGGCGGGGTCGCCAATGGAACGGGACAGGATAAACACCAGGGTTGCAATGAACCACAAACCCAGCAAGGCTTGAAATAAGCGAAACCCGATGTACTTGACCATTGAAAAGTCCTCGAATTGAAGGTCTGCCGGCAACTCTCGCCGTCGCCGGCAGACTGTGACCTCAATTCAATGCCGGATGAGGTGCGGGGAAGGACGCCCCTTTACGGCCTTATCGTCCAGTGGTTATGGGGATAGGGCTTGCCGGTTATGGGAGTCCACGTTCCCACCTTGTCGCTGGCGCCGAAGACGGCTCCGGCCTCCAGCAGCGGACCGGCCCAGAAGTCCCGGTTCAGAAGCCGGTGGAAGTCGGCCATGGCATCGTGCTGGTCCTGCAGGTCAAAGGACGATCCCGCCTTGTCCAGCAGGGGGTCCAGAATGCCGGGCAGCCGCATCATCTGCCGCCGTCCCTCGGAGTGGTAGTAGATGTGAGACCCACGGTACGAGTGCAGGCGGGTGTCGCTGCCCCGAACCGCTATCTGGTAAGGCGGCTGGCCCTTCACGATGGCCTCTATCTCGTCATTCGTCTTGATGGCGTTGTCGAAGGTCTCCCGCAGTACCGGCCCGTCAACCACCGAAACGAAAGTGCTCAGGCCTATGGCTTCCAGGTAGCCAGCTACCGCCTCCGACAGGCCGGGCTGGTCCACGAAGTCCGCGTCGCCGGAGAAGGTAATAATCTCAATCTCAGCCCCCTCGAAGCCGGCTTCCTGTATCAGCTGCGCCGCCCGCTGGGGGTCATAGGGGTGGGGTTCCACGTCGCCGGGGTAACCGATGTTGCCCTCAACCACCCAGTAGCAGCATGCCGGCGTGGTCTGTCCGGCATAAAGGCCGGTGCCGATGGCTTCCCGGTCAATGGCAATGGAAATAGCTTCCCGGATGCGCTTGTCGTTAAAGGGATGCCCGGGCACCCACGCGTAGTTGTACCAGATCCACGAAATGTTGGCCGCCGGCGATTGCAGGATCTGCAGGTCGGCCGCCTGCAGTTCATCAACGCTGCGCACCGAGGCCGTAATCAGGTCCGCGTTGCCGCTCTTGAGCATCGCCATCCTGGTATTCAGTTCGGCCACGTCCCATATCTGCAGAACCTGGTACCCGGGGTTCTTCTCGTAATGGTCCTCGAAGGCTTCCATCTGGATGTACTGTCCGGGGACCCGGTCGGCCCACTTGTACGGGCCCGACCCTACAGGCGCTTCCCGGAAGTTATCAATCCCCCCTACGCTCTCGAAATGGGCCTGGGGGAACACCACCGACCTGGGAGGAGACGCGGAGGCAAAGAACAGGGGCAGCGTGGACTGGGGGCTCTCGGTGGAAACGCTTACCGTGTTGCCCGACACTGTAAAAGCGCTGGTAAGCAGTGGGCCCACTTCCAGGGCGAACCCGCCCAGCGAGTCCTCTCCCACGGCCCGATTCCACGTCCAGGCCACATCCTCCGGCGTTATGTCATCGCCGTTGTGGAACTTCATGCCCTCGCGAATCGTAAAGGTCCAGGTCAGCTGGTCCGGGGAGACTTCCCACTTGGTAGCGAACCCCGGAGTCAGAGTCCCGTCGGGGTTCTGCCCAATGGCATAGTCGAACACCTCGTCGTAGTACACCTTGGTGGCGCTGTCCTGCGAGATGTTGGTGTCCACCCCCTGGAAGCCCAGGTAAGAGCTTACCGAGATAATGGAACCCACGGGGTCCACTCTGCCAGGCAGCCGTCCGGACTCCGGTATCTGCACGGGAGTGGGGGTGGCAACCACCAGCTTCTCCACTTCCTTGATTGTCTCTACCTGCCTTTCCACCTCAACCGTGACCTGCCGCTCCACCTCAACCGGCACTTCCTTCTCCACCTCAACCTCGCGGATGGTCTCAACCTCCACAGGCACCTCTACCGTCCGCTCGACAATTTGCGGCTCAGAAGTTCCGCAAGCCACCAGCAGCGTCATGCACAACAGGCATCCCAATAAAACCAGTGAAACCTTCATATTCCTCACCTTTCCCATGAATGTAATCTGGAAGCGCTGCCGAATGCACTCCGGTCTTCGGCGAAATTTCAAAAACCTGGCGCGGGACCGTTACAATCCCACGCTGCCCCGCTGGGGTCACAGGCCGTTACCCGCCCCACGGCAACCCATGCTTCCCGGAAAATTGGCGGGATTATATCTAGGCACGAATACAGTGTCAAATATGCGCACCAGGCATACATTATTGTCGCTGCAAATGGCCTGGCAGACGATTTTCGTAACCATTGCTCAACAAATACTGCAAATAAGCACTCGCTTTCTGCGGAATAGCTCACCGGCCCGGCTTCTCCCATTCCTGGAGTTTCTCCAACAGGACTGTTCCGGCAGGGCAGCGTTGCGATTCAGGTGGTTTATGGCAGTTAGGGGTGGGGCTGAAGCCGGCCCTGACTACATTTCGACTGCTCTGCCGGCGCTACGCCACCTGAAGTGGAATGCTCTCCTCAGGTTACGGAATGCGGCAGGCCCGTCCAATCTGGGCCAGCTTCAGCCGCCAGCAGTCGGGTATCCCGCCGCCAAGGCCACCAACGAAAATCCGAACCTGCGGGTGGGGGGAGAACGAGCGGAATTCAGGGGGACAACGGCTCCGACGTCGGCGAACGCCCTTTGCGTTCCCCGAGAGCGGGGCGCCAAGGCGCCTGGGGTTACCCGGCCGCGCAAGAGGGGAGACGCATGGCCTCGCCGGAGCCGGCAGCGCCGGCCTGGACCCAGCCAAGTCATGTAAGGCCCGTGTCAGAACCCTGCCGTTGATGGCGCGACAGGACCGAGCGGCAAACCTCTTTCCCCTTCAACGGAGCAAGGCGGGCATTTGTGCAACAACTCTGCGCCAAGCGCCCGGAAAATGAGGCTCTGTAGGAAAACGGCGTGCGGCTAATCTTGTAGCAGGTCTTCCAGCCCGGCCCGGCCTAACTTGGTCTGCTTGGGTCCTAAGATTTGGGCCAAGGTGCCGGTGGCCAGGGGCTGATGTTTGGGGGAGATGACAGTGCGCCTGGGGCGGGTTTCGCCTTCGAATTGGCGCTCCAGCACGACGCCGTGCCGAGACCGACGCACGACGGTCCAGCCGTTGCGCCGGAGCAAGTCGATGAGCTCCCTGCCGGTGATCGTCAACCTAGGCGGCAGCGATTGCCACGGGGGTTAGAGCGTCCACGCGGCGTTGCGCGCTCGGCCCGGCAGGGGCGCGGACCTCCACACCTTGTTCACTCAAACAGGCAAGCAGATCACCCGCTTCGGCCAGGACATCCAAATAGACCAGGAGCATGTCCGCCATCTCTTCCCGGGCAGCCTCCGGACTGTCGGCGGTAGTGGAGACGCCCAGGGCCGTGCAGACGCCGACCCACGCTCCCTCCTCTCGCCCATAGTCCACGGTCACCTCAAAGACCAGCGGCCGGCCTCCTGCATCATGAGCCAGGAACTCCATCCGTTCGCTGGTATTGTCGATCATGCGCTGCTCCTCCATCTTTGTCGGTCAGCCTTGGCGTGTTCCGCTTCTATATGGCACACACCCTATCCTACCAGACCCCGCCGAGAATTGACATTCAATCAAACTCCCTCAAGGCCATCCCTGGTCTATGCCCCCTCAATCAGACTCCAGCTACTCTGCCTCAAGAACCTCTATTCTGCGCCAACAATCGCTCTCAATAGAGTCTCTTGAGATATAGCCGAGCAACGCCGGCACGGGATGCGATGTCCTTCCGCAAACCCCCTCCAACCACTACCGCCGGCCAGCCCCTGTTGCCTGGCAAGGCTTCCGAAAAGACAGAGGACGCCCGTCAGTCCATGGGCGGCTTGTGCAGCCACCCAGACTCCGAGATATCCAGCACCTGCCCGTTGGGGCCGGACCACTTCTCCTCGGCGCGGGGCGCGCGGACCTCCCCGGGGCCGGCCAGGTCCCGCCGGACAATCTCTTCCCCGTCAATACCCCGCAGCTTGTCCCCCGTTTCCTGGAGGCTGTCCACCTGGAACCCGATGTGGTGAATGCCGCTGTAGTTCTCGCCGTTGGGGCCAACGTCGGCATCCGCATTGGTCTTCCACTTGAGCAGGGTCAGGTTAATGTCGCCGTCCGTCAACTGGACCTGTCGCTCGTTGCGGGCCACTTCCACCAGGTCAAAGCCCTTCTTGTAGAACTCGGCCACGGCGACCGGGTCCTCGCAGGTGATGGCAACATGCTTGATCTTGGCCACGGGACCACCTCCGAAATCTGGTTTCGGCCCATTATACATTCCCTGGTGGATACCGGGCACAGCGCCGTCATGGCCGGGACGCCGCTCCAGGAAAACTCCCCTCCGCAGCGACCGGAACCTGCAACTCTTCAATAAACCGCAGCCCCAGCGTAAAATTTAAGCATGCAACAGTTACTGCCTTGCTCTCCCCCGCGATGTTTTTCCACTACTCTGCCCTCAAATGAGACGGGCTGATGTCCTTCCTCCCTGACTTTTCCTCCTGCAGCCGCGCTCTGCTGCGCCTCCTGCTCGGCTCCCGCCTGCCCCTGACTGGCGGCCAACTGAAGGTTAAGGGTCTCCGTGGCCCGGTCACCATACGCCGAGACCGTTACGGGATTCCGATGATAGAGGCCGACGACGAGCTGGACGTCTTTTTCGGCTTCGGCTTCTGCCAGGGCCAGGACCGGGCGATGCAGATCGAACTCTCCAGGCGGGCCGCCGCCGGGACCCTTTCCGAGCTTTTCGGCAAGGCCACCCTGCCCGTGGACCGCCTCGTCCGCCGGGTGGGACTGCGCCCTGCCGCCGAGGCCCAGTTCGCCATCCTGGAGCCCCGCATAAGTTCCATAATCACGGCCTTCGCCTCCGGCGTTAACGCCGGCCATTCCCTCGGCCTCCCCCGTCGCCCCCACGAGCTGGTCCTGCTGCGGGCGCCACTTACCGACTTCACCGCCATCGACGTTGTATCCATTATGAAGCTGCAGTCCCTGGTGATGCCCTCCAATTGGGACTCGGAACTGGCCAGGCTGATGGTCTTCAACCTGGACGGACCGGAGTCCCTCCTGGCCCTCGACCCCCAATACCCCGAGTGGCACCCTGTACCCGCGCCCCCGGCTGGCGTAGCCGGCAGCGCGGCCGAACGCCTGGCCGAAGACCTGGCGGCATTGCAGGAAACCATGGGCACCGGCGGCGGTTCCAACGGCTGGGCCGTTTCGGGCAGCAGGACTTTGTCGGGGCGCCCGCTGCTGGCCAACGATCCCCATCTCAGCGCCACGTTGCCTCCCCACTGGTACCTGGCACGGCTTCAAGCGCCCCAGTGGGCCCTGGCCGGCGCCGCCCTGCCCGGAACCCCGGCCATGGCCCTGGGTCACAACGGCAACTGCGCCTGGGGTGTGACCGCCGGTCTCCTCGACAACACCGACCTGTTCCTCGAGCAGATCGGGCCCGATGGTCGGTCGGTCCTGGAAGACGGCCAGTACGTTCCCTGCCAGGTCCGCCGGGAATTAATCCGTATCCGGGGCGGCGACTCCGTTGAGGAGGAGGTCCTGGTCACCCCCCGGGGACCGATGGTCAGCCCCGCCCTGGGCGATGAGCTTGGCGCCATTTCCATGCGGGCCCTCTGGCTGGACCCCCTCCCGCTGCGGGGATTCCTTGATGCCCTGGAAGCCACCAGCTTCGAAGAGTTCTTCGCGGACTTCGCCCAGTGGCCCATTCTCCCCCTCGGCATGGTCTATGCCGACACCCGCGGCAACATCGGCTACCGTCTGGTCGGGCAGGCGCCTTGCCGCACCCAGGGCAACGGCACCTTGCCGGCCCCCGGCTGGGTAAGGGGCAACGGCTGGGACGACGAAGGCATCCCCTTTAACCGGATGCCCAGCGTCCTGAACCCCTCATCCGGCTTCATTGCCGCCGCCAACACCCAGCCCGAACCCCACGGCTCCGGCCCCTTCCTGGGCGTGGACTGGGTTGACGGTTACCGGCTGGGCCGCATCCTGGAGGCGCTGGATGAGCGGTCGGACTGGGACATCAGCGCTGCGTCCGCCTTGCAGCTCGATGTAAAGTCCATGCCCTGGGAAGAAATGCGGGAGGTCATCCTTTCCTGTCCCCCTGCCAGTCCCGAGTCCCGGGCCGCGCGGGAGCTTCTCCAGGCTTGGGACGGCGCCATGTCCGCCAGTTCCCCCGGCGCCACCCTGTTCCACATCCTTGTGGCCGAACTTTCCAGCCGGACCGCCAGGGTAAAGGCGCCCCGCTCTCACCCCTGGGCGCTGGGACGCAGCTTGAGCCCGGTTATAGGCAGTTCCCTGTTTGCGGCACGCCAGACCGGCCGCGTCTCCAGGCTGCTGAGGTCCCTCCCCGAGGGCTGGTTCCCCAACGGCTGGCCGGCTGAGATTGACGACGCCCTCCGCTCGGCGTACCTGGCCGCTGTAGGCCGTCTGGGCCAGCCTTCCGAAAGCTGGCAGTGGGGTCGCGCCCGCAGCCCGGCTACCCTTACCCATCCGCTTGGTCGGCTGCCCGTGGTGGGCTCCGTCTTCAACCTGGGCCCCTTTCCCTTCCCCGGAGACGCCAACACGGTAGCCCAAACCGGGGCCTTTCGCGAAGACCCCCTGGCCCGCCCGGGCGTCGTCCCCTCATTGCGCATGGTTCTGGACGTCGGCAACTGGGACGAATCCCTGTTCTCCCTGCCCGGTGGACAGTCGGGCAACCCCCTGTCGCCCCACTACGCCGACCTGCTGCCCTTCTGGCTGCGGGGCGCCGGCGTCCCCATACCCTGGACCCGCCAGGCCATCGAAAATGCCACCGTGGAGACCCTCCTCCTCAAACCCGAAGCCACATCGCCGTGAGGTTGCCGCAGGCTCCTCCATGAAAGGGACAGGAAGACATTTCCAAGGCCATCTCCCCTTGTCGGGGCAGGTCGGGCTGTGTGTCAAAATCCCTTGAAAAGCAGGAATTGTGCGACAAATTAGAGAATTGTGAATCTAGCAACGTGGATTGGAACATTGACGTCAGCCCGTTTCATTTCGAAGAGGCATAGTCAGGCGGTTAAAGAAAAATTCTGACCAACGCAACAATGCCCCAAATCAACAGGCTGACCCAAGACAGAAAGAAGGCCATCTTTGAAACGAACAGGCTTGGGCCAGACATTGCGTAGGACATCAGGGCGAATGCCCGCAATTCCTTATTGGTGGGGTCTGATAGCTCTGCATTCACCCGCAGGAAGTTGTACAACTCAAGAATGACTGCTAATCCCGCTCCGATGCTTCCGGCAACTATTGACCATCGCAAGAGAGAGAATCCCAATATGCCCGCCCAAGAAAGTCCGATAGGAGCGGACAGCAGGGCCAAGATTATCATTCGTCCAATCATAGTTGGCGCACCGACTGAAGTGAAGTAGAGTGGCCCGTACCATCCTTAGCTTGCGATGGAGTGGTTACTGCAGTAGACCCGGCGGACAACCGCCGGGTCGCTTTTGGTTGGGGCACACCGGGCCAGATTCTATCACAGTAACGTCCCGCCATTTGGCGGGGCTTAGCTGCTAGCTTTGTTTACGTTAATTGTGTATCAAGTCAACGAATAGTGCGACAATTTGCCATTATGACGCACATCCGGCGTAGGTCAGAACGGGGGCGCCGACAGCTGAGGAATCGCCACCAATCCCAGATGCCAGCCCGCCGGATGATTATTGAAACGGCCTCCGGAAGGCAACTACCCCGGAAACCTCGCTTCAATGGTCAAGCACAAACCGCCCGCACCCGTTATAATGGTTTCAACCGATGGAACAGCTCACCGACGTCTTCGCATTTACTGCACACCTGTTGCCTCTTTCTTGCGTCCCGCGTTGATTTTCCCGCTCTTCCTGTTCGTAACCAAGGAGTATGTCCCTGTATGCGTTTGCAATCCAGGTCGCCCCGTTCCCCGAAACCCGGCCCCAAGAAGAACAACAGCCCAGACATTCCCCGTCCCCAGCGTCACCAGGTAATTTGCGCCGACTGCCGGGCGTCCACCACTGTTCCCTTTCTCCCCGTCAAGGGCAGGCCAGTGTATTGCTCAGACTGCCTGTACCTCCGGCGAAACAGCGTTACCACTGACCAAAAGCCTCCGGCCAAGTCTTCCCCGAATGGGAAACACCCATCGCGGAAAGAGTCCGTCAATGGGGTCCAGGCCAGCGTAAGTAAAGAGGCCGATTCGCATGACTCCATTTTCCCCGGGATGATTCTGAACAAGGCCACCCGGGCCGCCATTGCGGCCATGGGAATTTCGGAGCCTACCCCGATTCAGGACCAGTGCATACCCCACCTGCTGGAAGGAAGAGACCTTATCGGCCAGGCGCGCACGGGCTCCGGCAAGACCCTGGCCTTTGCCGTGCCGATGGTCGAGCAGTGCGAGTCCACCAGCCGCCAGCCCCAGGCCCTGGTTCTTGTACCCACCCGCGAACTGGCAATTCAGGTCGGCGGCGTTATAGAGGAGCTGGC
Source organism: Chloroflexota bacterium (assembly GCA_028875055.1). GTDB lineage: Bacteria > Chloroflexota > Dehalococcoidia > Lucifugimonadales > UBA3495 > Bin22. The sequence continues at coordinate 33,401 of JAPPGG010000031.1, read as the reverse complement.
GCGGCCCCAAGGGCTGCACGTCACTCTGTTGTACGGCGGCCGTTCCGTGGGCAACGATTACAAGGCTTTGAAGCGGGGGGCGCAGATAATAGTCGGGACTCCCGGCCGCACCCTGGACCATGTTCGGCAGGGCAGTTTGAACCTGAAATCGGTGCGCTTCCTGGTGCTGGACGAGGCAGACGAGATGCTGGACCGCGGATTCGCCGCTGACGTTGACGCCATTCTGAGCCAGACACCTTCACAGCGGCAGACGGCGCTGTTCTCGGCCACCATGCCCGAGTGGGTATCGAAAACATCGAGGAAACACCTCAAAGACCCGGTGAAGGTGGCCATTGACGCCGACCTGCAAACCCTGCCCTCAGTGGAGCACCTGATTTACTCCATCCAGAAAACCGACAAGATGGAAGCGTTGCGAACTCTGCTGGACCGCAGTGAAGGCTCTCCTGTCCTGGTCTTTGGAAAGACCAGGCATGGGGTCAAGCGTCTGGCAAAACAGCTGGATGCCCTGGGCTATCCGGTAGGCGCCCTGCAGGGGGATCTCAGCCAGCCAGCCCGCGACCGCGTGATGAAGGATTTCCGCTCCGGAGCGGCGCAAATCCTGGTAGCCACCAACGTGGCGGCGCGGGGTCTGGACGTTGAGGGCATAGGACAGGTCATCAATTACGACCTGCCGGACTCCGAGCAGCTGTTCACCCACCGGGTGGGCCGTACCGGCCGCATGGGCCGGGCAGGCGAGGCAATCACCTTCATCACTCCCGATGAAGACCGGAAGTGGAAGGAAATTGAGCGAGGCCTGGGCCTAAACTTTACGCGCCGGTCGTGGACCCGGGAACGTCGGCGAAAGCAGCGGCAGGAACAGGCGGAACCCCGCTAGTTCCGGTACATCCGCCCCATCCCCGAACCACCACCACGCCCGGAAATTCAGGGCGTTCCGTTTCGTCGTTCCCGCGAAATAGGTAACCCCCACAACGCCGGTCAAGATACCCTCAGGCGCGGGAAGGACGCGGCGCATTTGACGGCGCCCCCGGAGGAGACTTGCAGGCCGCTGGCCGACTTGCGCAACCGCTCACGCTCAAAGTCTAGCGGTCTGGGCGCGGGCCTGGCAGGTAAGACTTTGCATGCTTGTTCTTGGGAATTACGGGGTTCTCTTTCGCAAGCGGAGGGCAATCGCTCCTCACTTCTCGCTGTCCGCTCCAGCGGGAGTCATGTCGATCTGAGCCTGCCGTGGGGAGCGCGGATTCTCCGCCTGGTTCAGAAAGCCAGTCCAGGTCGTCCTGAATGGCAATCTTTCAAGGCGCCGTTGCCCTGCACGCGGCCGCCCCTCAACCTGAAGTCGGACCCCGTTGTGGTAATATGTAAGGGACTCTACCCTTTCCGTTTGTACGTGGAATTGAGGAGCAAATGCCCGTAAATACCAGGCTGTCCTATGCCGTTTCGACGCTGCCCCTCCTTGTTGCGGGTGTCATCGTCGGAGTTGTGGGCGCCGCCGCCCTTTGGCCCCAGTCGCCCGAAATGGCCACTTCGGTAGGCCTGGCCCTTTTCCTCATATCCACCCTGGGCGGTCGGCTGGCCGTGGAAATAGTGGTGGGCCTTACCCGGTTCTTCGTAGCCGTGCACGAAATTCAGCAGAACGCCGTGGAAAACGCGGTCTCCCTCACGGAAAAGAAGGTGGATGACATTATCCGCTTGTCCGAGAGGGACCCCAGGTTCGGTTACTCCGACTTCCAGGCATTCCCCAGGTTCGTTCCCAGGAACCCGCTGGTCCAGTCAGCCCGAAGAACCGCCTGGAAGGTCTGCTGGTACGGCTACCCCGTTGGGCTGGTGTTCACCCTCATCACTGGCTGCGCCGCCCTGGTCTTCGAGTTCGTCGGCATCGGCTACCCCATGACGGTCCTGGCGGCCGGCGCCGGCTTCACCCTTGCTGCCATGCTTGTGGCTTTTGGCGAACCCCTGCTGGGCAACTGGCAGATCCTGCGCAAGTGCCGCCGAATGCTCCGCGCCACCCAATACGTGGAAAAACGCCTGGACCGCGGTGAAAGAGGCAACATCTGAGCTGGACGCCCGACAACATATAGGCTGAACCGGCCGGTCAGGAAGCTGGATTATGGCTGTAAGCAATGAAGAAATAGCGGAACTCTTTGAGAGCATGGCCACCCTTCTGGAAATGAAGGGAGACACCGTCTTCAAAATCCGGGCCTACCAGCGGGCCGCCCGCACCATCGGCCACCTCTCCTTTTCCCTGGAGCAGGCGGTACGCGACGAGGTGGACCTGAAGAAAATCCCGGGCATCGGCAAGGCCATCAGCGAAAAAACCCAGGAATACCTGGACACCGGCAGAGTCCGGGCCTACGACGAACTGGTAGGGGAGCTGCCCGACGGCGTCCTGACCCTGATGACCATCCCCGGTATCGGCCCCAAGTCGGCCATGCTGATCACCCAGGAACTGGGCATCAGCACCATTGAGGGCATCGAAAAGTCCATCCTCGATGGCTCCCTGGCCTCCCTCCCGAGAATGGGCCGTCGCACTGCCGGCAACATCCTCCGCCACATTCAGTCCATGCGAACCAAGGACGGCCGGACGCCCATCGGCATGGCCCTGGCCGTGGCCGAGGAGACGGTAGCCGCCCTGCGGGCCGAATGCCCCGGCGTGGAGCAGCTGTACCCCGCCGGCAGCCTGCGCCGCTGGGAGGAGACCATCGGCGACATCGACCTGGTGGGCGTGGCCCCCGAGGAACTCCAGGCCGGCGCCGGCGATGTCCTGGCAGCCCTTCCCTCCGTTAAGGAGGTCCTGGTTCACGGGCCAAAGAAGACCAGCGTAATCCTGGAAGAGGGAATTCAGGTTGACCTGAGGCTGGGCGAGGCCGGCTCCTTCGGCGCCATGCTCCAGTACTTCTCCGGCAGCCAGCAGCACAACATTCGCCTGCGCGACTACGCCAACCGCCGGGGCTATTCCCTCAACGAATACGGCATAACCAACCTGGCCAACGGCGAGGTCTCCAGTTTCCCTGACGAGGACTCTTTCTACGCCTTCCTGGGCCTTCCCTACATCGCCCCCGAGCTGCGCATTGGCTTCAACGAACTGGAAGCCGCCCAGGTCAACGCTCTTCCCAACCTGGTGACCGTGGGCGACCTGAAGGGCGACCTGCACCTGCACAGCGAATGGAGCGACGGACGCGACCCCATCGAGCGAATGATAGAGGCTGCGGTGGAGCAGGGTTACCAGTACATGGCTCTGACCGACCACTCCTCCGGACGGGGCGTTGCCAACGGGCTCTCCAACGACAGCCTGGTCGAGCAGATCGGAATTCTGCGGGACCTCCAGTCCCAATATCCCATTACCATCCTCTGCGGCACCGAGGTGGACATCCGCGCCGACGGCGCCCTGGACTACCCGGACGAACTGCTGGCGGAGCTGGACGTGGTGGTGGCTTCGGTCCATTCGGCCATGGGCCAGGACAGCGACACCATGACCCAGCGGATCATTCGGGCCATGGAGCATCCCTCGGTCACCATCATCGGCCACCCCTCCACCCGCCTGTTGAGTCGCCGCCAGCCCGTGCAGTTTGACATCGAGGCCCTGTTGCGCGCCGCCCGGGAAACCGGCACCGCCATGGAGGTCAACTCCGCGCCGGAACGCCTGGACCTGAAGGATACCCACGCCCACCGCGCCCGCGAACTGGGAGTCCCCCTGGCCATCAACACCGATTCGCACCACTACACCAGCCTGGGCCAGAGCCGCTTCGGCGTGGCCGTCGCCCGCCGGGCCTGGTGCGAGTCAAGGCACATCCTGAACACCCTGCCCCTGGACCGGTTTCTCGCCTACATCCGTACTCCCAAGCCCCACCGGCTGGAAGTGTTCGACTCCCGCACCGACGTTCCTCCCGCGACCTCCACTCCACCCAGCCCGCTGGTGACGCCGTGACCCAGCAGCCGTGGCATAACGGTGAGGTCGGCGTCGATTCTGTGGACCCGGTGGTTGAAACGGTCGGTGTCCTGGCTGCCACGGCCCCCGACGCCGTGATTCACCTGCGGGCGGCTGCCCGGTCGGGTATGGCCTGGCCCCGCGCCCTGCTGGAAGCCGTTTCCCTCTGGACCGTTCCCCACGAAACCTGGCAGGACCGCGCCTACCGTTACCTCATCGCCGGCGAGGCCCTGGACTGGCTTGCCCTGGTGGAACGACTCTACCCCGAAATCGAGGACTTCATTCCCCCTGCCGACCTGGAAAGGCTGCTCTTCGAAGGCGCCCTCCCCGACGACGTCACTCCCGAGGAGTTCAAGACCTGGATGGGCGGCAACAAGCACCGGGCCTACCTGAACTACTGGTACGGCGTGGTGGTGGAGGAAGCCCTGCAGCAGTCGGCGGAGGACGATGTCCGCAAACGGGAAAAGGCCCGCTGCTACCCCGACAACGAGGACATGGTGGAAGAGGCATTTACCCACCTTTACGGCAATACCCGCTCCGTCCTGCTCAAGGAGTTCCGCAAGGAAGCCCGCCTTCCCGAGTTCTCACCCCTCTCCCTGGCCGACTGCAAGGAATTCACCTACTGGCTGTCCAAGCTCCGCTTCAACCTCTGGGACCCGGCCCGGGTAGCCAGCGACACCCGCAAGGGCATCCGCTACCTGGCCCGCCTGGAACAGATTCCGGGGCCGTTGGTGGGCGAAGAAGCGGGGGGCTAGGACCGCCGGCCCGACCAGGCTCCATCCCTTTCCTCAACCTGTTCGACTTCCTTCTGCTGAAGGACAGCTTCCGCTCTTGCTGCACGCGCAAACCTGCAATTCTCCTTATTGCACCGAGATAGATTTCTTTCTGGCCGCCCCAACATATTGAAAACCCAGCCCTTCCCGTCTAAAATCTGCACGGCCCAGTTTAAGTTAGGTCGGAAAAATTTAATTTCAGGGCGACCGCTCACGTCCCCTTTCAACTGCGGCAGGAGATTACCCCACCTATGGTAAGCAGCAATTACGAAGACGTTTCAACTATGGCAGACCTGTCCGAGCAGGACTTGTCACCCCGTCGTTATCAGCGGGGCGAAATTGTAGAGGGTGAAGTGGTGCGGGTGGACGACGACGGCATCGTCGTCAGTATCGGCCTCAAGACCGAGGGGATTGTCCCTCCCCATGAAATGAGGACTCTATCCCAGGAAGAACGGGACGGCATGCAGTCCGGGGACAGCGTTATGGTCACCGTCAAGGGCGGCCGGGGCCCCGGCGACATGGCCCTCCTTTCCCTGGATGCCGCCAAGGAAGAGCAGGGCTGGCTGGAACTGCTCCAGCACTCCAAGGATGGCGACACCATCACCGCCCGCGTTGTGGAGCAGAACCGGGGCGGCGTGGTGGTCAATTACCTGGGCATCCGCGGGTTCGTGCCCTTCTCCCAGCTGGCGCCCACGCCCAGCGATACCCGGGAACAGGCCATCGCCGAACGCATGGGCCAGGAATACCCTTTCCAGATTCTCGAAGTTGACCAGGCCCGGGAGCGGCTGGTGCTGTCCGAGCGCGCCATCTGGCAGAAACAGCAGGAAGCGGAGCGGGACCAGTTCCTCGCCACCCTGGAAGAGGGCGCTCGCGTCACTGGCAAGGTAACCTCCCTGCGAGGCTTTGGCGCCTTCGTGAATCTGGGCAAGGCCGAAGGACTCGTCCATATCTCCGAACTCGCCTGGAGCCGCATCAAGGGACCGGAAGAGGTGGTCAGCGTCGGCCAGGAACTGGAGGTCCAGATCCTCAAGGTGGACCCCGAAACCAAGCGCATCAGCCTCAGCCTCAAGCGCACCCAGCCCGAGCCCTGGGAATCCGTCCCCGAGCGCTACAACGTGGGCGACATTGTCGAAGGCACGGTAACCCGGCTGGCCGATTTCGGGGCCTTCGTCCGCCTGGAAGACTGGGTCGAGGGCCTGGTTCACATCTCCGAGCTTTCTCCCCGCCAGGTCAAGAACCCCAGCGAGTGCGTGTACGTCAACCAGCAGATCCGCGTCCTGATTATGGATATTGACCCGGTAAAGCGCCGAATGAGCCTCAGCTACAAGAAGGCCTTCGGGATGTAACCATGGACCCGGAACAGGAATCGCCGGCCAGCGAGCCGCAGCCCACCGAATCCGGCGCAGACACGGTAACCCAGGACGAAGCCCAGCCGGCAGCGCAGGAACTGGGCCGGGTGGAACGCCCCCTGGCCGAACAGTTCCAGGGCAAGCGCAGGCTGCTGCTGGTACCACTGATGTTCGCTCCCCCCGCAGAGACTGAAGCCGGCGCTTCCGACGGCCAGGCCATTTACGACCGGTACTGGGACCAGGTCCGCACGCAGATAGACGCGCTGGCTTCCGGGCTGGGCGGTCTGCACCGCATTTATCACGAAAGCCTGGTGGATGGCGGCCAGGAGGGCTTGGACTACCTGCAGATGGCCTACCGCCACGCCCACTCCTTCATCCAGGTCCGGTTCCACGCCGGGGCCACCCTGGAGGCCACCGAGAGCATTGACCTGATTACCGAAGCCCTGGACCTCCAGCGCTGCCTGATGATTCCCTTTACCAACGACCAGGTGGCCGCCCGCATCCAGGACTGGCTGACCGAAAGTACCAGGGCCCGCTACGAATACATCGCCGAACAGATTGAGCGGACCCTCCAGCCCGACGAGACCGGGTTACTGCTGATCAACGAGCGACACCAGGTCCAGTTCCCTCCCGACATCGAGGTGTTTTACGTGGCCCCGCCAGCGCTGGACGAGTACCGGCGCTGGATCCAGAACTGGATCGCCCGCCAGCAGCAGGCGGAAGCAGCAGCCATGGAGCAAGCAGCAACCGCCGCGCGGGAGCCCGACACGGACGAAGACTGGCCGGAAGAAAGCCAGGAATAGACCCCGTTCCCCTGGGCAATCGGGCTTCAGGGTCCGCTCAAATTGCGCCAGGACCGGCAGCAAGAAGTCCCGTCATCCCGGGCTTGCCGAAGGGCTCCGCATGACCTTTTCTGAAATCCGGCAGCCATGCCCCCACGGCTGGGTTGCGTTGCGATTGAGGTGGTCTATAGGGGTAGGAGCGGGTTTGAAACCCGCCCTGACTGCTATTCGACCGTTCTCCCTGTGCAATACCATCTAAAATGGAACCTGGCCCAAAAGCAGGGCAATTGCACTATAGAATCAGGCTACAGGGGGCACAATTCGGTGGGCAGAAGTCATGTCGCCCTGAGCTTGCCGAAGGGCCTGAAGTCCTCATCCTCAGCCCGGCTGCGGGTAGTGAAGGTGGTTCCAGGGATAGATCTTAGATGCTTCGGCTTCGCTCAGCATGACATTCAATTAAAACGCGATTGCCCTGGGCCCAAAAGCTGGTTGCTTGACACAGCCAAATTCCCGTGAATATAATCAGCAAGTACCACGGCTCGCTATCACGACCCCTCGGCGCAGGCCGTCTCTCTTACCCAGCCCGGACAGCACTTTCTCCAGACGTAAGTTTGTTCGCCTCTCAACTGTTATTTATGGCTGAGGCATGACCACCAAGTATATTTTTGTCACCGGCGGAGTAGTCAGTTCCATCGGTAAGGGAATCTGCGTTGCCTCCATCGGCCGCCTCCTCAAAAGCAGGGGGTTGTCCGTTTCGGTAGCAAAGCTCGATCCCTACCTTAACGTCGACCCTGGCACCATGTCTCCCTATCAGCACGGCGAGGTTTTCGTCACCCGGGATGGCGGCGAAACCGACCTGGACCTGGGCCACTACGAGCGGTTCATCGACGTAGAACTGACCCGCTCCTCCAACCTGACCGCCGGCCAGGTCTATATGACCCTTATCGCCAGGGAGCGCCGCGGCGATTTCCTGGGAGGCACCATTCAGACGGTGCCCCACGTTACCAACGAAATCAAGGCCAGGCTTACCGAACTGGCCTCCGAGTCCCAGGTGGATGTCCTGGTCGTGGAAGTAGGCGGCACCGTAGGCGATATCGAGGGACTTCCCTTCCTCGAGGCCATCCGCCAGATGCGCAAGGATGTAGGCCGCAACAATGTCTGCTACGTTCACCTTACCCTCCTGCCCTACATATCCGGCGCCGAGGAACTTAAGACCAAACCCACCCAGCACAGCGTCAAGGAGTTGAGGGGGATCGGCATACAGCCCGACGCGCTGATCTGCCGCAGCGATAACCCCATATCCGACTCCATCAGGGACAAGCTGTCCCTCTTCTGCGATGTGGACGGCGAGGCGGTCATTCCGCTGGAAACGGTGGACAACGTTTACGAGGTTCCCCTGATTCTGGAGCGGGCCGGCCTGGGCGACTTCCTGGTGAACCTGCTGTCCCTGCAGGGACAGCCCCGGGACCTGTCGGAATGGACCCAGATGGTGGAAAGAATGCGGCGTCCCTCGGGCAAGCTCCCCATCGCCATTGTCGGCAAGTACGTGGAGTACCCCGACTCCTACCTCTCGGTCAGGGAGGCTCTCCGCCACGCCGGCGCCGCCCACGACCACGACGTGGAAATTAAGTGGGTCCACTCGGAGGATATCGAACGTTACGGTCCCGATGCCTACCTGGGCGACGTGATGGGCATTGTCGTCCCCGGCGGCTTCGGTCCCAGGGGCGTAGAGGGCATGATCGACACCGTCCGGTACGCCCGGGAGAACGGCATTCCCTACCTGGGCTTGTGCCTGGGCCTGCAGGTGATGGTAATCGACTGGGCGCGCCATATCCTTGGGCTGGCCGGAGCCAATTCCTCGGAACTGGACCCCGAAACGCCCCACCCGGTTATCCACATCATGCCCGAGCAGGAAGCCGTAACCGACCTGGGCGGCACCATGAGGCTGGGAGGTTATCCCTGCCAGCCGCAGAAGAACACTCTTACTTTCTCCACCTACGGCAACCAGGAGATTGAAGAACGCCACCGCCACCGGTTCGAGGTCAACAACCTGTACCGGGAATGCCTGGAGGAGTCCGGCATGATCGTGGGCGGCCTTTCTCCCGACGGCAAACTGGTGGAAACGGCCGAGGTGGCAGAACATCCATTCATGGTGGGTGTGCAGTTCCACCCCGAGTTCCAGTCCCGGCCCAACCGGCCCCACCCGTTGTTCTGCCAGTTCATCGCCCATTCATTGAACGTTATTCGCGAGGGCAACCAGCAGCCCCTGCCCCTGGAAACTCTGTAAACCGGGACAATCAAAAATCCCTTCCCCCGTTGAGAGGAAGGTCAAGATGGGGGTAACGCCCTTACGGCAGTCCCCTTCGGGAAACAAACGCCAGCCCGCCTGGCAATTCTTGATACAGCTACTGGCAAGAGTACGGTGCAGCCGTGAAAATTTTTCTTGATACCGCAAACATAGACGAAATCCGCGAAGGGTCCGAGCTGGGCATCGTGACGGGCGTCACCACCAACCCTTCCCTGGCCGCCAAGGAAGGAATTGGGGGCAAGGCCGGCTATCGCGCGGCAGTGCAGGAAATCGCCGACCTAATTGACGGCCCCATCTCCGTAGAGGTGGTCAGCACCGACGCCGCCGGCATGATTGATGAGGGCCGGGACATCGCCGAGTGGATTCCCAACCCCTGGGTCAAGATTCCCAGCACCGCCGAGGGCCTCAAGGCCATTTCCGTCCTGTCCCGCGACGGCATCAAGATTAATCAGACCCTGTGCTTTTCCGTAAACCAGGCCATCCTGGGGGCCCAGGCCGGCTCCACCGTGGTCAGCCCCTTCATCGGCCGCCTGGACGACATCGGCCAGGAGGGTATGACCCTTGTGGAAGACATAGTCGCCATCTACCGGCGGTACCAGCTTCCCACCCTGGTAATGGCCGCCAGCATCCGCCACACCCTGCACTGCACCCAGGCCGCCAAGGTTGGCGCCGACATCTCCACGGTCCCCTACGGCGTTCTCAAGCAGATGGTGCAGCACCCCCTGACCGACGCCGGTCTGGCCCGGTTCCTTCAGGACTGGGAGAAAGCCGGCAACGCCTGAAATATTGCGGCCATTTACCTTGACATAAAGGATGGCACAATGGCCAAATGATTATCCAGGGAACAATAATTCTAGAGTTTCGAGGCCCATCTACATAGATACAGACGCGCTGCTTGCTTTAAATCCAACCAGTCCTCCTTTCGACCGGCATCCGCCACTTCCCCTGCAGGACCGGCTTCTGCAGTAAGTACCACAAAATACGGCCCGGATGACAGTTGGCACGTCGGCCAGGGCAGACCGTTCTGGCCGCTACCCCAGACTATCAGACCAGTTAACAGTTGGATGGCTACCCGATTCGGGGTTAATTCCCCATACTCCCATATTGGGCCGGCAGCGGCCCACCGGCCACAGCGCACCGCCGCAGGTCCGGACAGAAATTGAGGTAATGATGACGACAACAACCAAGCCGAGGATGATGGACGTAGCTGAACTGGGAGCTATGACCAAGGAACAGCTCCTGGACATGGCCGAAGACTTCGGCCTGGAAGATAGCGCCGCCCTGGCTTCCGTGCGCCGGGAAGACCTGCTCAACCGCGTGCTCCACGCCGTTTCCGCCCAGCAGTCCCTGTTATCCTCGGGCATCCTGGAAATCATGGACGAGGGCTACGGCTTTCTCCGCCAGATTAACTACCTGCCAGCCACCGGCGACGTGTACATTTCCCAGTCCCAGATTCGCCGCTTCGGCCTGCGGACCGGCGACACCGTTACCGGCCAGGTTCGCCCCCCCAAGGAGGGTGAACGCTACTTTGGCCTGGTCCGGGTAGAAAGGGTCAACGGCCAGGAAACGGACCAGATCAACTCCCGCTACCGGGCCCAGTTCGAATACCTGACCCCCATATTCCCGGAGCGGCAGGTTGTGCTGGAAACCGACAGCGTCAACCTGTCCACCCGCATGGTGGACCTCTTCGCGCCCATCGGCCTGGGCCAGCGCGGCCTCATCGTCTCGCCCCCCAAGGCTGGCAAGACCACCATCCTGAAGCAGATCGCCCACAGCGTCGCCGAGAACATGCCCGAGGCGGTTCTGATGGTGGTCCTCATCGGCGAACGCCCTGAAGAGGTCACCGACATGCGGCGGGCCGTACACGGCGACGTTTTCGCCTCCACCTTCGACGAGTCGGTGGAAGAGCAGTGCCGCGTGGCCGAACTGGCCCTGGAGCGGTCCAAGCGGTTGGTGGAAAACGGCCAGGATGTCATCATCCTGCTGGACAGCGTCACCCGCCTTACCCGCGCCTACAACCTGGCCGTCCCCACCAGCGGACGCACCCTCTCCGGCGGCATCGACCCCGCGGCCCTCTATCCGCCCAAGAAATTCTTTGGCGCCGCCCGCAACATCGAGGAGGGTGGCAGCCTCACCATCATCGGTACCTGCCTGGTGGACACCGGCAGCCGGATGGACGAGGTCATCTACGAAGAGTTCAAGGGTACCGGCAACATGGAACTGCACCTGGACCGCAAGCTGGCCGACCGCCGTTTCTTCCCCGCCGTGGACATTGTCCGCAGCGGCACCCGCCGGGAAGAGTTGCTCTACTCAGACAACACCATGAAGCAGATCTGGCTGCTGCGCCGGATGATTTCCCTTATTTCCAACGACGGCTCCACCAACGCCACCGAGCGGGTTCTGGAGCGCCTGTCCAAGTACCCCAACAACGAGGAATTCCTCGCCAACCTGAACAAGGAAACCTGATCCTCAGTTCCTGCGCCGGTTGAGTCAAAGGACCCTCTCTCCTGCCCGGAGGGGGGTCCTTAATTTAACCCCTGGCGCCACCCCCCCTTCCCAGTAAGAGTTCGCGGTTGGCGGCGCTTCCGCGCCCGACAGTCCCGTCATACCGGTGAAAGCCTGTATCCAGGACTCCTTGCTACGCTTGACCTGTAAGCGCCGTCAGGCATACTGGACTCTGGCCAGCGCCGGAATAACGCCTTCCAGTCCGCCGCGACTCCTTGGCTCTGAACGGTAGTCGGCTTTGCAGTGCGATTGCGCTTCAATTGAATGTCATGCTGAGCGAAGCCGAAGCATCTAGAATCTAGCCCTGCAACCGCCTTCACTACCCGCAGCCGGGCCGAGGATAGGGACTTTTGGCCCTTCGGCATGCTCAGGGCGACATGACCTTTGGCTACCAAATTTGTGCTCCCATAGCCCGAATCTATGAGGCGCTTGCCCTGGCAGGCCCTGGTCACGCCAAGCAGAATTTGCCCCCACCGTGTATAATGGCCGCAAAATCTTACGAGGAGGGTCAGCATGACGGAGATAGGCAGACTGATAACGGCTATGGTAACTCCCTTTGATGACGAGGGGCGAGTGGACTATGACCAGGCCAAGCGTCTTGCCAACGCTCTGCTGGATTCGGGCAGTGACGGCGTCATCGTGTCCGGTACCACCGGCGAGTCCCCTACCCTCACCACCGAAGAGAAAATCCGGCTCTACGGGGAAATCAAGGACGCCGTGGGCGACCGGGGCGCCGTGATAGCCGGCACGGGCAACTACAGTACCTCCGAAAGCATCGAGCTGAGCATGGAGGCGGAGAAGGCCGGTGTGGACGGCCTGCTGCTGGTGGTCCCCTACTACAACAAGCCGCCCCAGGAGGGTCTGTACCAGCACTTCAAGACTATTGCCGCCCACGTCAACCTGCCCTGCATGCTTTACAACGTCACCAGCCGTACCAGCCTGAACATGACCCACGACACCACCATCCGCCTGAGCCACGTGGACAACATCGTCGGGGTCAAGGAAGCCGGAAGCGACATGGACCAGATTACCCGCATCATCGAGGGGTCGCGGGACGGGTTCCGCGTCTGGAGCGGCAACGACAACGAGACCTTCTACATCATGGCCACCGGCGGCTACGGCGTGGTCAGCGTGGCCTCGCACCTGGTGGGCAACCAGATCAAGCAGATGATGGGCCTGCTGCTGGAGGGCGACGTGGAGGGAGCCGCCGCCGAGCACCGCCGCCTGCTGGAGATCTTCAAGGTGCTGTTCATCGTCTCCAACCCCATCCCCGTGAAGCACTCGCTGAACCACGTGGGCTTCAACGTGGGCAACCCCCGCCTGCCGCTGATACCGGCCGACGAAAAATCGGCTGCCCAGATAGAAGAGGTGCTGGCACGGTACGAAATGGATATAGTGGCGCCGGCGTAGAGCATCTTGGTATGAGTGTCTGGCGAGGTGCAGGGAAAGGCAAAATCTCTGCCCCTTTGTCGTCATTATTTTCCTGCGTACTGCAGAATTAAAATGTGATGACCATTGAGGCAAGGTCAAGATGGCCGTTCTGTATCAGAAACCCCTTTGTTTTGTGACTCAACAGCATCCCCGACCATACACACCAAGGCCGGGGAATATGGTCGGAATCACTACCTTGTGTAAAAGGGGAGGGCTCGCCCGATTGGGTACATTGAAGGAAGACCCGGAGGGTTACACTGAAGACCCTAGGATTTTCGCAGGTTGGGATTCCGGTAAGCGGTGCAGGGAATGCGCCGGAATCTTTCAAGAAATGTACGGTGCGTGGCAGGAATACGGAAAGTAGAGACAACGGGGAGGGAAAGCGTAGCTAGTGTTGGAAACACGAGAAGAGCCCGGCGGTTGAGTAGCTCACCACCGGGCTCTGTCGTACAATGGATGCCGAATTTTGTGCAAGTTTCTTCTAATGGGAATCTTGCTCCTCCCTCCTGTTGCAAGCAGGCTTTCGTGTAGTCCGTATGGGAGACATCTTGAAGACCCTGCGTATTTCAACGATTTGATGTGGGAGTTGTGCCTCCCTGAGCCCGAAGCAGGAATCCGGTCTCGGAGGTTAGGGACAGAACATCCAGACCCCATAGTGAAGCAGCAAATACAATATCTTGCCGAAGTTTGTTTTGGATGGTTTAAGGAGGGGCACCCCGAATTTCCTGCTCCTCCTAGCGACTTACACAGAAAGTAAACCTACATCCAAAAATAACTTATGAGTTTTTGATTTTGTCCCTCGCTATGATCACTGGTGGTACGGGGCTATATGCTTGAAAAAGACCGTGTAAACTTTCTCTTTGCCGACGCGCGGAACCTGTATGAAGACGCCATGGAAATGCTGGCCTTGGGCAAGTTGCGAAACGCGGCAGACAAGGCTTGGTGCGCTACCAAGCGCGCCACCGATGCCCTGATTCTGGCGCGCACCGGCGAAGTGCCGCGGACCTCCGGACAGACTATGCGCATGATTCGGCAGCTGCGACGACAGGACCCTTCTCTTGAGCCGTTGCGCGCCCGTTACGGCTATCGTCAGTCCTTCCTGCACGGAGCCTGCTTCAACGACGGAATTCTGGAGCCGGAAGAAGACATCATCGCTGACGTTCAGGAAACAATGGACTACATTCACGATGCCGAGGACATGGCCACGAAGTAAGAAAATGGTTGGCCCATCTCCTCTAATCAGAGGTTCCTTCCCCAATGGTCGTGCCTATCGGCGGATACCCATACTCCCCCCGATACTCCTCCGGCAGCTGCATGGCAATCCGCTGCATAATCATTTCCAGCACCGCCTCGGCGGCTACCCGGGTCTGACCGCCTTCCAGTACCGGCGGGGTGAAGGGCAGCCCAATATTTACCTGGAAGCGGCACATCGGGAAGGGCATCCGCTGGTGGGGGAACTTTTCCGTGCCGGTAATCCCGACGGGCAGAATCGGCGCCTGGGACTTCATGGCGAGATAGGCCGCGCCAGCCATGCCCTTGATCAGCTTCATTTCGGGGCTGCGCTGCCCTTCGGGAAAAACGACCACCGCTTCGTCCCGAGACAGCAGGTCAAGGGCAGCGCGCAGGGCGCTGACCCCAAAGCTGCGGTCCACGGGATATACCCGCAGCGAGTTAAACAGCCACCCCTTGGCCTGGGGAACAAAAAGCTCCTGCTTGCCCAGAAAGGACAGAGGCCTGGGCAGGGCGGCGGCTAGGGACGGGGGGTCGTTGTAGGAGATGTGGTTGGCCACCACGATCAGCGGTCCGTAGGGAGGGACGTTCTCCCGGCCGGTGACTTCCATGCGGCCGAAGGCGTTGAAGCAGATGCGGGCCAGAGTTCTGCCCGGGCCGTAAAGTACCGTCACCGGGGTGTCCGCTCCGTGGAAGATTCCAGTCCTTCCAGGATCTTCCCCACCACCTGTTCGATGGTCAGGTCACTGGTATCTACCAGCAGGGCATCCGCCGCCTGGGCCAGGGGAGAATCGGTCCTCTGCGAGTCTATCCGGTCCCTGGACAGGGCATTGTCCAGGATTTCCTGGTAGTCGGCGGCCTGTCCCTGGGAAGTGAGTTCGTTGTAGCGACGCTGGGCCCGTACCTCGGGAGAGGCAACCATAAATACCTTCAGGTCGGCGTCGGGCAGGACCACTGTGCCAATGTCCCGACCCACCATTACAATGCCCCCCGACTCCTGGCAAGCCCTGGCGGCGATGTCCCTTTGCTGGCTGACCATCTCCCGCCGCACGCCGGAGACCCTGGCCACCAGAGATACGTGCTGGTCAACCTCTGCCGTTCTCAGCTCCGGTCCCAGCATTCGGTCACCCAGGAGAATCCCGTTGTCTGCCCGGTCGCCGGGCCGCATGGCGGAGCCGCTGGCCAGCTCGCGGAGAGCCGCTTCGTCTTCCATGGACACACCTTCATTGAGGGCCAGCCAGGTGACGGCGCGGTACATAATGCCGGTATCCAGAAAGGGGCAGCCCAGCCGAAGGGCCAACTCCCTTCCCACCACCGTCTTACCGGCGGCGGCCTGGCCGTCAATGGCAATGGCTCCAACCCTACCGAACAATAGATACCCTCCAGGGTGACGGGAAGCGCGTTTAGCGGGCCCTAACAGATACAGACTTGCCGGTCTCTCGAGTATAGCACAGGCAGGGATCCGCCCTGCCAGCCTGTCCCGCGGACGCTGGTCAACCTGCTACACTGGCAGAAATCACTAATCAGGTTCTGTCTGTGATTGCCCTCACCGGGGTCCTCATTGAATATGCCTTTCGCCAGGCACGCTTCTATGGCGCAGCGACGGTCTGCACAATTCCGGTCGCGGTGGCCGCCTTAGCGCTGGCCTGGGCCTTCCCCCGCTGGCCAGGCGATGAGGCGCTGTTAACGGCGGTTCAAGGCTGGCAAAGTCCGCCGCTTACGGCGGCGCTGGCGACGCTGACCCGTTTGGGCTGGTATCCGGTTTCGGCGGCGGTGTCGCTGGCCGTGGTGGCCGTCCTCTTGTGGCGAAAGTTGAGAGTGGATGCCTTGCTGTTCGGCCTGGCTGTTGCCTCGGCCCTGCTGACCCATCCCCTCAAGGCCCTCGTCGGCCGACCACGACCCGACATGGCGATTGTGGAACCCGTGCCCCACGACATGGGGTTCCCCAGCGGCCACGCCGCCTTCGCGATATTGCTGTGCGGGGCGTTAATTTTCCTCACCTGGCAGCATGTTGAGGACCGACGGCTTCGCTGGGGATTCACTGTAGCGCTGGTCCTGTTGATTGTGGGAGTTGGGTTGTCCAGGGTCTATTTGGGCGTCCACTGGCCCAGCGATGTTTTGGGCGGTTATCTGTTCGGCGCGTCGGTCCTGTTGCCCCTCGGCTTGCTGAGGAGTTACCTGTTGAGCAGGCTGGGACGGTCCTCCGGCGAGGACACCACATTTCCAAAAGTTGGTATATAATACCGGAAAGTCATTAACATCCCCTTGACCTCCGAACCGGTTCCCCGACTTGGCATTCTTGGCGGAAGCCAATATGAGCGAGGTGACGGTGGCTGGACAGGACCAGAACGGGCAAAAGGCGACGGACATAGGTGGCCTAATCGGCAACGGCCACGCTCCGGAACTGGCAACTGACCGTGTCTTGAGTTCTCCGGTGCTGGTGCTGAACCTCAACTACGTTCCCATCAATGTTTCCACAGTCCGCCGCGCCATCATTCTCCTGAGCAAGGGTAAAGCCGAGTTGCTGGAGAATCATCGGGGAGAAGTACGCACCGTAACCGCCACCGTTGACGCCCCGTCCATCATCAGGCTGGTTTACCTGGTCAAGCGTCCCTTCGCTCCGCGCAAGCTCTCCAAGAAGGAGATCTTCCTGCGCGACCAGTACACCTGTCAGTATTGCGGCAAGAAGAACCAGGAACTGACCCTGGACCACGTGGTGCCCCGTCGGCAGAAGGGGGCGCACACCTGGGAGAATGTCGTGGCCGCCTGCAGCCGGTGCAACCTGCGGAAGGCTGGTCGCACCCCCGAAGAGGCCAACATGCGCCTGAAGACGGAGCCCAGGGTACCGCAGCCCAACCCCTACCGCATTCTGCAGAACCGCGCCATTCTGGACGAGTGGCGCCCTTACTTGCCCTGGAGTTTTGAGGGGGATGACTGAAGAGGTAACGTGGGGGACCGGAAAAGATCCGTGACGTGCCAAGGGCAGGACTAGACCTGCCCTCTCTGTCGTGCCGGGATGCAGGGTGTGTACCTCGAAAGACGCACACTTATGTGCGTGGGAAGCAGAGGGCCCCTTTACTTCCCCTTGTGGTCATTGCTGGCGCCGTTGCCAGAACTTGGCGGCGGGGGCCAGTCCTCCGGTGGCCTGTCTTGAATTTGGTCCAGCCACGCCTGCCATTCCAGGCGCATCTCTTCCCGTCCCTCTTCCCGTCCCTCTTCGCGGTTCCTGATCGCGGTTCCTGATCGCGGCTTCTTCTACCTGACGTTTGTTGGCCCTGAAGGTGAAAATCATATAAACAACCTCCGAGGTGAGCTGAACAGCAATTACCGTCCAGGTGAAGACTCCGATGGCATTGCCGCCAACCCCGTGCCATATGTCCAGCCACCAGGGCTGGTGGGGAACAGCCAGATCCCTCATGTAGGGCGCGCCCGTGGCCAGAGACCAGAAAACCGCCCACGCGGCCACGATTAAAGGTTTGGGCAGGGCTGGTATCCAGAACCACCACGTTGTTCGCTCATTCTCCATCCAGCGAACATTCTAAACGGCCGCCCGGCAGGAGCAAATACCTCGCCACGCCAGTTTGGAGCTTCTCTTTCTATTTTACACCCGGGTTCAGGGCAAACCCAGCATCAACTTCTATTTTACACCCGGGTTCAGGGCAAACCCAGCATCAACGTCTCAAGGGTCAGGCGCGGGTTGGCGTTTGCGTCCAGGGCTTCCAGAGTCCGGTTAATCCGCTTGATATACTCCACCACCTGGCCCGTGGACAACCGGGAGGCCTGGAGACGCAGGGGCATGGACCGATCCGCGTTATGCAGGTACTCTTCGGCGCCTTCCTTGACCAGGAGCAGGTCGCGCCACCAGCGCAGCCACAGGTAGAGCAGTTCCCGGGCAGCATCCCGGTCCCGGCTGAACCGGTTGGCCACCTCTGCGGCATATTCAAACCGCACGTCCAGGCCGCTCTCGCAGATTTCCTGCAGGCGTTCCAGGTCGGCCTCGCGCTGCTCCAGGGGCTGGGAGTCCTGCAGAGCGGTGACTGCCTGGCCAAAGCAACCCCTGGAAAGGCGGGCAACTCGCTCGGCCGTTTCAGGGTCGGCGGCGTAATCCTGGGCCAGCTTGTCTTGCAGCGCGGCCTTGGCCACGGGTTTCAAATAAAGTGCGCTGCAACGGGAGCGTATGGTAGGCAGCAGAGCGTCTTCGCTGGCAGTCAGGAGCAGAAGTAAGGAGTCGGGAGGCGGTTCTTCCAGCGTCTTGAGAAGCGCGTTGGCGGCTGCCGTATTCATCAGCTCGGCCCCGTCAACTATAACCACCTTGCTGGCGCCTTCGTAGGGAGTTAGGTTGAGGAATGACTCGATCTCCCGTACTTGTTCGATCCGGATATCCCGCCGGTTGACATCCTCGGCGTCTCCCGTACCAACTCCAATAACTCGTACGTCCGGATGGATGCCTTCAGCTACCCGTATACACTGGCGGCACTGGCCGCAGGGGACGGATTCGGTATTTTCCGCAATGGGGGCCGGCGGCTTGGTCTCACTCCCATCGGTTTCGCCAGGCGGGTTTTCCCGCGAGTCTTCCTCCGAACCCTGGCCAAAATCGAAAAACCCGGATAGGGCTTCGGACTCGGCGGCCCCTCCTCCACCGGGGGGGCGGCCTGTGCTGCGCCGCTGTCGTGAAAGGCAGTTAACCGCCTGAGCCATGTCGATGGCCAGGGCCATTTTGCCAATGTGAGGCGGGCCCACCAGCAGGTAGGCGTGGGACAGCCGGTCGGCCCTGACGGCGGCGTCCAGTTGCCGGACTATGTGGTCCTGCCCGTAGATTTGCCACATGCTAAAGTCCTCCCCTCTCCCTGAGGGAGAGGGGCCGGGGGTGAGGGCCCTATACGTCGCACAGCATCATATCCGCGTAGCTTTCGCGGCGGCGGATGATGCGGCTCCGTCCCTCGTTGACCAGGACCATGGGCGGGCGCGGGTTCAGGTTGTAATTGCTGGCCATGGACGGACAGTAGGCCCCCGAGGCAGGAATGGCGATGATGTCTCCCGACTCTGGATTGGGCAGCATGATGTCCGAGGCCAGCACGTCGCCCGATTCACAATACTTGCCGGCGATGGTGACCAGCTCTTCGCCGGTGGCGTTGGCCTTGCCCGCCGACAGCACCTCGTAGGAAGCCTGGTACAGGGCGGGGCGAATGTTGTCGCCCATGCCGCCGTCCACGCTGACGTAGGTGCGCACCCCGGGGATGTCCTTGATGGCCCCGATGCGGTATAGCGCCACCCCGGCAGGCCCCACTATGGAGCGTCCCGGCTCGATGAGCAGGGTGGGGATGGCCAGGCCCAGTTCGTCGCAGGTAGCCTTCAGGGTGGAAACAATGGTCTCTGCGTACTCGCCGATGGCCGGGGGCTCCTGGTCGCGGGTGTAGGCGATGGCAAAGCCGCCGCCGGGGCTGAACTCCTGCAGGTCCAGGCCCTCCTCGCGGAAACCGGCGGCGAAGCGCAGCACCAGGTCGGTGGCGGCGGCGTAGGGTTCCAGCTCAAAGATGGGCGAACCCAGGTGGAAGTGCAGCCCTTTCAGGTTCAGGTTGGGCGCGGCCAGGGCCTGCCGGATGGCGTCGGCGGCGTGGCCCGTCTGAATTGAGAATCCAAACTTGGAGTCAATGATGCCGGTGGTGGTGTAGGCGTGGGTGTGGGGGTCGATGCCCGGGGAGACGCGGATGAGGATGTCCTGCACCTTGCCCGCCTCTCCCGCGATGCGGTCCAGCGCTTCCAGCTCGTGGAAGCTGTCCACGACTATCCGGCCGATGCCCTGTTCCACGGAGTAGGCCAGTTCCTCCGGGCTCTTGTTGTTGCCGTGGAAATAGACCTTCTCCAGGGGGAACTGGGCGGCCGCGGCGACGGCCAGTTCGCCGCCGGACACCACGTCCAGGCCCAGGCCCTCCTCGTCAAAAATACGGGCCAGGGCTGGGTTGATGTAGGCCTTTGAGGCGTAGAGGACCTGCGCGCCGGAGCACCGTTGTTCAAACTCGGCGCGGTAGCTGCGGCAGCGGTTGCGCAGGGTGGCCTCGTCCAGCACGTAAACGGGGGTGCCGTATTCCTCGGCCAGGTCCAGGGCAGAGCAGCCGCCAATAACCAGCCGCCCCTGCCCGTCAATTTCTGCAGTATCAGGAAAAACATTCTGGGGAAACATGGGGACTAAACCTCAAAATTGGAATGCGTTGGCTGGGGGTATGATAGGGCGGCAGGGGGTTGGGCGCAACCGGTGGGGTGAGTGGGTGTGGACTGGCTATTTAAGCCACGGGTTGTGGATGGTGACGGATAGGGGAGCAAAGTCTCTTACGTTTCTGGAAACAACAATCAGGTCGTGAACTCTTGCAGTTCCGGCTACTAATGCATCAGCTAATGCAACTGTTTGCCCGGCTTTCCTCGCGTCTGCCTGCAGGATAGCAGTCATTTCCGCTTCCCGCTGCCCTATAGGAATGATGCGGTCTTTGTATTCCTCGAGAAGCGATGATTGAACTGACCTTAACCGTTCACGCCGCCCGCCATCGGGCAGGATTTGCAGCCCAAGTTCCAATTCGTACATGACAATGGAAGGCAGCCAAAGGTCATCATTGGCAGTCAGGAATTCGATGACTTGCGCTTCCGGGGCTGGCTTTGTGAGTTCTGAAATTACATTGGTGTCAAGGAGGTAACCGGTCACCGAACATCCCCTTCAAGGAAGGGATTCGGGCGACCATAGTCGTCTCTGATGGGCGGCTCCAGGTTTGTGCCACGGGGCATGTTATCAACCAGCCATTGGCCCAGGGGTTTGCGGGTCGCTGGGCTCTCTTTGTTTGATTTTATCCTGACGGGCTCAAGTGGTTGCTCTGGCAACTCCTCATCAAATTGATTTGAGCCATCGCGAGACTTTGATGTTTCCACAGCTAGTGAAACTGTTTCTTTGATGATATTCATTGGGACTACTATCCCCAAGCCTGAATTCTCGACGAATACCGCGCGTGCCTTTCCTGACTGCTGACTTACAGCTACGTCTTCGTAAGGTATATATGCGGACACCATGCCCATTAGGTATGCTCGCTTATTGGCAGTGGTCCCCCTGATCGAAACGGCCTCAGGCTTAATGATTACTGGCCCTCCACTATTTCCTGGAAACACCGAAGCATCTATGAGAAAAGTATTTGACCTGCCATTCAACCAGTCCCTGATGCGAGCGATGTTTCCTTGTCTCACGATCGTGTAATTGTATTCTCCTCCAGACATCCCAAGAGGAAATCCCAGTACAAATACGCCATCGCCTTCACTTGTCCCTCTTTCCCTTGCAAGTTCTACGGTAATCGTGGTATCAGAATCTCCTGGAAAGAAGTAAAACTGAATTCCGTCCTCTTTAAGCTTGTCCACAAGAATTGGAATCACAGCCACGTCGCATTTTGGGTCGGGATGCAGGGTCCAGCGAATCGAACCATCAGGGTTGCGAAGAGGAATGTTATACATTCTTGTCTCCAACGTTTCTGAGCGGTTGAATCGAGTTGTCAGCTGGTCGATACCCTCAACCACGTGCCGATTGGTTACTAGGAATATCCTGTAAAATGGATTGCCCTCTTCATTTTGAGCCCCTGTCGGTGCCCCATATAGGAATCCCGTCGCAGTACCCAGAAATTCTCCTTTCTCTTTTTCTGTTCCTAGCGCCACTACTGCGTCCATGTAATTTGGCGGTAACAATGCCATGTAAGCCTCGCTAAATCTTTTTGCGAAAATATTTTACTCTATTGTTCAGATCTCCGTTGACTTTGGTACTGGACGATAAAGCGACAGGAATTCCCATCCGTTGACTCCCCCCTAACCCCATATATACTGCCCGGCATAGCTGGCCGGGCCCCTTTTCCGTCTATCGGGGTCTGGTCTTGGGCACCCCCAAGGGAAGCAAAAATTGACGCGACGGGAGGCGTGAAGTGAAAGTTCCGATAAAGTTAACCGTCAACGGTAGAAGTCACGAGTCGGAAGTGGCGGCCCGGACGCTCCTGGTGAATTACCTCTGGGACGACCCGGGGCTCACCGGCGCTCCGTGGGGAACCGCTGCTTCGCCCTGGCCGTCCCAGTACCTTTTGCCCACAGATTCTTTGCGTTGCGTCACTCTCCGCGCTTCGCCACCAGGGTCCGGAGATTACACCGGCTGTGGCCTCGGGTCTCCCACAGTGCGGACAGCGAACTGAAGCACGATTGTAAGACCCTGAAATACTTCGCATATCTGCTGGAAAGCCGCCAGTCCACTTCCTCCAATCGCCTGCCTGTAGCTTCCCTGGCTACCTGTCCATCCGGTCACCCCAAAAGTCGTTGCAATGTCAGGATTCAGCGGAGAGCCTCACACCGTATTTCCCTACGGGTAGTACGGACAGGTTCGGCATATATGGACTCGTACCGACAACAGCGAAGTAGAAAACTCCGCTTCCTGCGGGCGTAAAGCTCAGCTGAGACCTGGGAGAGCCGTCCGCGGGCGCCAGGGTCCCGTCCACAAGAGCGCCTTCCTGATCGTAGATGCCTGCCAGGTGCGGGTGCCGGAGGGAATCCGGGCCCTCACACCCCCGGGCCTCCACCACGTAAGTCACACTTGCGTCCAGTGTCACGGCAAACCAGTCCTCGTCCCCCGGCGCCTCCAGGGCGCCGCACGAAGGTTCATCCAAGAAGAGCATGCCCGCGTCATTCACGCCGGCGGAATAATCGTCTTCGGTTACGTCAGTAAGGCTGATGGCAAAAGTGCCTGTCGCCGTTGGATTTGGAGCCCCGGAGACCGCGATCAGGTATTCTATTGCCGGGAAATTGACCATAAACAGCTGTGCGTTGAATCCCTCTCCCCCGTCATCGTTGGCGCCCATGGGTGGCGAATGGACGGTTTCTCCGTTCGAGCCGGTGGATATGGTGAAAAATCGACCAAGTTGGTCCAATACGAAATCCTGGCCTCCGGGCCAGGTGATTTTGGTCGAGAACCTGCCCTGTTCGTCGTACCAGACCGGCTGCATCTGAACACCGTGAACAGTATCAAAAGCTCCCTTTATCCCGGAAATCCACGGGTCAGAGAGCGTGCCGTCACCGGTGTCGGCTCCCCTCATGTCGATTCGGTACTTGCGCCCCGGCTCTACGACAAGCTTGTAAGGCAGAAACTGCCCGCGGGTCGTGATCTCGCCCGTCAACGTATCCCCTGGCCTCAATTCGCCGGATATCCAAGTGCCGGCTGGCAGCCTGTCAGCGGGGCTCGGTCCAACATAGGGCTCGGTCTCCTGGGCTTGGGCGCCCCACTTCTGCCAATCCCCAATCTCAAGTGTCTCACCTTCCGTCCTGTCGGGCCGGGGCTCCGCCTCCCAGGTGTGGATATCCGGACCAGCGCCCGGTTCAGGGTCATCGCCAGCTGCGTGGCCTCCCGAAACAGCCTGGAAGTGCGAGGCGCCTGGCAGTCGCCCGGTCATATCCGGAACCAGCTGTACGACCTTGTTGTCTGTGACATTCTCCTCATCCTGGGAGAAGAATGAGCCTGTGTGCAATTCGCCAACCATTGGCGAAGCGCCGGAAGCGTAGCCGAAGGCTGCGGTATTGCCGACCGATGCCTGCAGAGCAGCCTCATTTGCGGGCCCAGGGCCTGCTGTAATGGAGTTCCGGGCGTCAACAGACTGGGATGACTCTGATGGCTGTGAATGGGCCTGGGCCGAGTTCGTTCCGATATTCAGAAAAATCAGTGCAGCCAATACAGTTATGACGCCCAGGAGACTCGCCATCTTCACGGCCGTTCGTCCCTTCATGGGAGAACCCGCAGTTTGAGCAATGCGGTCCAAGTAAACTCTCATAGAGCCCACCTCAAGAACTAATAATGACTATCCATACATATGATATCACCCTCCGTCCTCGGTGGGCAGTATTCAATGTGAAGATATTGTGTATGTTGTGCGTAAATTGTTCTCGCGGGGTGCGACGTAGGGCCGTAGCCGAGCCGCGGGACAGGTTCTCCTTTGAGTACCAACCTGCCCCCCGTTCTCGCGGGGCGGGCTCGGGTGGACTCGACCAGCCCACGGATTGGTGGGAAGGCCAACTGCTACTCGGCGGTGGGCCTGGAGACGGGCATAGATTCAGGCTGTTGGAGGCACAAATGCGGCAGGCAAAGGTCATGCAGCCCCGAGCATTCCACAGGGCCTGAAGTCCTTCTCATCAGCTCCGTTGCGGGTGGTGAAGCCGGTTCCAGGGATAGACTCCGGATGCTTCGGCATAGACTATCCTGCGCCTGCCGAAGAACTCAGAGTGACAGCCAGTTAAGGCGCGATTGCCCTGGCTGCGGCCTCCCCCATCCGTTGACTCCCCCCTAACCCCCATATATACTGCCCGGCATAGCTGGCCGGGCCCCTTTTCCGTCTATCGGGGTCTGGTTTTTGGGCACCCCCAAGGGAAGCAAAAATTGACACGACGGGAGGCGTGAAGTGAAAGTTCCGATAAAGTTAACCGTTAATGGTAAAAGTCACGAGTCGGAAGTCCCAGCGCGCCAGCTCCTGGTGCACTACCTCAGGGACGACCTGGGGCTCACCGGCACCAAGATCGGCTGCGATACCAGCCAGTGCGGCGCCTGCGTCGTTCGTATCAACGGCTCCACCGTAAAATCATGTACCTGCCTGGCCGTCCAGGCCGACGGCGCCGACGTTGTTACCATCGAGGGCCTGGCCCAGGACGGCAACCTGCATCCGGTGCAGGAAGCCTTCTGGGACAACCACGGCCTCCAGTGCGGCTACTGCACCGCCGGCATGATTATGACTATCACCGAGCTGCTGGAACGCAACCCCAACCCCAGCGCCGATGAGGTGCGGGCCGGGCTGGAGGGCAACATCTGCCGCTGCACCGGCTACCACAACATCGTCAAGGCAGCCCTGGCCGCCGCTGAGGCCATTTCAACTGGAGCAGGGGGAGGTTAGAGTATGACCACTCGACTATTCGGCTCCGGTATTCGCCGTCGGGAAGACCCCCGGCTCATTACCGGACAAGCCTCATACACCGATGACATCAAGCTGGCCGGCCTGGTCCACGCTGCCATTCTGCGCAGCCCCCACGGCCACGCCCGCATCAACAGCATTGACACCTCCGCAGCGGCGGCCGCTCCCGGCGTAATCGCCGTCTATACCGGCGCCGACACGGAGGGTGTCCTGAATCCCATGCCCTGCGCCTGGGTCATCCCCGACTCCGACGTCAAGGCCGTGGCCTATCCGCCCATCGCCAGGGACGTTGTCCGGTACGTGGGCGACGCCGTGGCCGTGGTGGTCGCTGAGGACCGCTACCAGGCCGAGGACGCCCTGGAACTCATTACCGTGGACTATGAGCCATTGCCCACGGTAATCAACCCGGAGGCGGCGATGCAGGAGGGCGCGCCCCAATTGCACGAGGACGCCCCCAGCAACCAGGCCTTCCACTGGGTGGCCGCCGGCGGAGACACCGACGATGCCTTTGCCAATGCCGACGTGGTGGTGCGGGACACCATCATCCAGCAGAAGCTGATTCCCAACCCCATGGAGCCACGCTCCGCCATCGCCACCTACGTTCCGGCCATGGGCGAACTGACCATCTGGAACACCACCCAGAATCCCCACATTGCCCGCTTCGTCACCTGCCTGGTGACGGGCATTCCCGAGCATAAAATACGGGTGATCGCTCCTGAGGTGGGTGGCGGGTTCGGCGCCAAGATCGCCGTCTATGCCTGGGACATGGTCACCGCCTTCTGCGCCATGAAGCTGGGCAGGCCGGTCAAGTGGACCGAGACCCGCTCCGAGAACTTTGTATCTACCACCCACGGCCGGGACCACGTTGAGTACGTGGAGATGGCCGCCAACAGCGACGGCCGGGTTACCGGCGTCCGCAGCGTGGTTTACGCCGGCATGGGCGCATACCTGTCCACCGCGGCCCCGGGTATCCCCACCATCCTGCACGGCCTGATGTATTCCGGCCCCTACGACATCGCCAACATCAAGGCCGATATCTACGGCGTTTTCACCAACTCCACGCCCGTGGAGGCCTACCGCGGCGCCGGCCGTCCCGAGGCCACCTTCCTGCTGGAAAGGCTGATGGACCTGGTGGCGGCAGAGGTGGGGAAGGACCCGGTGGAAGTGCGCCGGATGAACCTGATTCCCAAGTTCGAGAACGGCCACGATGTCGCCATCGGCCTGACCTACGATAGCGGCGACTACGAGGGCGTCCTGAACGTCGCCCTGGAACACGTCAACTACGACCAGCTGCGCCACGACCAGGCCCACGGACGGGAACACGGCCGCCTGACCGGCATTGGCGTAAGCTGCTACTGCGAAATCTGCGGTCTTGGCCCTTCCCAGGTGGCCGGCGCCGTGGGCTTCGGCGGCGGCCTGTGGGAGAGCGCCACGGTGCGCTTCTACGCCACCGGCAAGGTCAACGTCTTCATCGGCACGTCTCCCCACGGGCAGGGCGAGGAAACCACCTTCGCCCAGATTATGTCCGAGGAGCTGGGCGTTCCGGTGGACGACGTGGAGGTTATTCACGGCGACACCGACACCACTCCCATGGGCTGGGGCACCTACGGCAGCCGCACCACGGTAGTGGGCGGCGGCGCGCTGGCCCTGAGCGCCCGCAAGATCAAGGACAAGGCCATTACCCTGGCCGCCCACCTGCTGGAGGCTGCGGAAGCGGATATCGAGTACGAGGACGGCAACTTTTTCGTTCGCGGGGCTCCCGACAACGGCAAGACCATCCAGGAAATTGCCCTGATGGCCAACGTTGCCTGGAATATGCCCGAGGGCATGGAGCCGGGCCTGGAGGCCACCACCTTCTACGACCCGCCCAATTTCTCCTACCCCTTCGGCGCCCACGTGGCGGTGGTCAACGTGGACCCGGATAACGGCCATATCGTCCTGGAGCGCTACGTGGCGGTGGACGACTGCGGCCCCCAGATTAATCCCATGATCGTTGAGGGCCAGGTCCACGGCGGCGTAGTCCAGGGCGCGGGACAGGCCCTGTGGGAAGGGGCGGTCTATGACGACAACGGGCAGCTGCTGACGGGGTCCATGCTGGACTACGCCCTGCCCCGGGCCCACCTGGTGCCCGACATCGAGACGCTGTCCACGGTGACGCCGTCGCCCCACAATCCCCTGGGCGTCAAGGGTATCGGCGAGACCGGCACCATCGCTTCCACCGTGACCATTTACAACGCCGTCATTGATGCTCTGCGGCCCCTGGGCGTGACCAGGCTGGAAATGCCCCTCACCCCCGAGCGGGTCTGGCGGGCCATCCAGGAAGCCGGCGGCCACCACGGCCACGGCCACAGCCACAGTCACGGGCATGACCATGGGCACGATCACGGACATGGACATTAGCGGGACCGAGGTGAGGAAAAACGTTAAGTCGGAGGTTCTTCATAATTGGGTCGGGGGGCTTAGTGTGCAAAGAGGTCCGACGCATGAAATAAGGCAGGTCTTTGAACGTTCTGAAGGGCGCTGCGTAATTTGTAAGCGTGAGCATAACCTTAACTGGTATAACCACCACTGGAACATCGGCTACTTTCAACCCAGGAGTCAAGGCGGCAGTGATGACGTCAGCAACTTGGGTGTCACCTGTATCGGATGCAATTCAGGCAAGGCGAATAAGTCCCCATCGCCATCATTGTTGCCGATGCACTTGCCGTCGTTTCTGCTTGGATTTGTCATTGGAGCGATACTGCTGTTCTGGGCATTCTGGTTTCTGGTGTAAGGGCAGAGTTGCAATGCGCAGGAAGAACAAAATTGACCCGCTGGAATACTGGACGTGGCGAAAAGCCAACCCTGGGAAGAACAATCTTCACCGAATGCTGGGACTGGAAGAACGTGAGAAGTTTCGATCGCGGTTGTCCTATCCATTGGGCTTGCCCTTCCATTGGCCATCGTTTGTGGTCGGAATGGCAGTAGGGATGCTCCTTGTACTCTTCGTAATCTGGCTCTTTGCGTCTCTACTTCTGCACAAAGAAATTCGCACCCCCGATTCTTTTGGCTGGGGGAACGCCCTTGGCGCTGATGACTTTAACAGCGGAGACGGGGACGGACAATAATCAACTTCCCGTAAGGGCGGTTCGCGAACCGCCCCTACTTCTCCCCTCTCCCTGAGGGAGAGGGGCCGGGGGTGAGGGCCCCCAAAGGGAGGAAATACAATATGTACACGCCTGATTTTCACTACCATAAGGCCGGGTCGGTGGCCGAGGCTATCGAGATGCTCGGCCACCACGAGGATTCCCGGCTATTGGCTGGCGGACACAGCCTGCTGCCCCTGATGCGCCTGCGCCTGGCCCGTCCCGCCACCCTGATCGACATCGGCGGGCTGGACGAACTGCGGGGCATCCGTGTCCATGACGGCCATATCCATATCGGCGCGCTGACCACTCATGGCGAGATTGCCCGTTCCCACGACGTGCAGCACGCCAACCCCCTGGTGGCGGAGGTTGCCGGAGGCATTGGCGACCCGCAGGTGCGAAACCGGGGCACCATCGGCGGCAACCTGGCCCACGCCGACCCCGCCTCCGACTGGGGCACCATCATCACGGTGATGGAGGGCAGCGTGGAGGTGCAGGGCCCCAGCGGTTCCCGCTCCATCGACATCGCCGACTTCTTCCAGGGCGCCTTCAGCACCGCCGTGGCCGACGATGAAATCGTCACCGGAATTCGGGTGCCCACCCTGGTCCGACAGGGCCACGGGCACGGGCACGACCACGGCCATGATCATGGGCATGACCACGGCCACGGCGCGGAGAGCATCAGTGGCGAGGTCGGCGAGTATGCCAAGATGTCACACCCCGCGTCCTTCTACCCGGTAATCGGCGGCGCGGTGGTCATCAACGCCGAGGGCGGTCGGTGCGTATCGGCCCGGGTGGCCGTCGGCGGCCTGGTGCCCACCCCCCGGCGCGCTCCCTCGGTGGAAGCGGCCCTGGCCGGCCAGGAACTGACCGCCGGCAACCTGGAAGCGGCGGCCAATCAGCTTGCCAGCGACCTGGGCGACGAAATCATAGGCGACATCTTCGCGTCGGCGGACTACCGCCGGGCCATCGCCCCGGTGGAGGTCAAGCACGCCATGCTCCACGCCATCGGCCTGGCCCACCACTAGCCTGTAGTCCTTATCCAGGGACCCAGTAAGCCGGAGAAGCGGGGCAAATGAGAAAATCCCTGCGTCTCCGGCTCTCTTTGTGAACAATAGCCCGACACCAATGGGGGAAAGCCACCGTGAATGCCGTTGCCCAGATACTCGAAAAGGCCGTGAAACCTCTGGCGATGAAGTCGCTGCTGGCCTGGGAGCGGTTGGAATCGGGAGTCGCCTACAACCCTCTGTCGGCCCAACTGCGGGCCCATCCGTATCCCTTATATGAAGAGCTGCGGCGCAAGGACCCGGTCCATCGGATGCGCCTGATAGACAGCTGGGTCCTGACCAACTACGAGGATATAGACCTGGTCCTGCGGGACCACCGCCGCTTCGGCAACGAGGGCCGCGACTTCGGATACATCCCCTACATCAGCATGCTGGACCTGGATCCGCCGGTCCATACCCGAATACGGAGCCTCGCGTCCCAGGGGTTTACGCCCCGGTCGGTGGCCGCCCTGGAACCCCAAATCCGCCGGCGGGTGGACGAGTTGCTGGACGCCCTGGAAGGCCGCGACCGCATTGACCTGATCCGGGAATTTGCCTTTCCCCTGCCGGTAATGGTCATCGCCGAACTGCTGGGGGTGCCCCCGGGAGACCGGGAGCAGTTCAACGAATGGTCCAACGTAGTTGCCTTGACCGTTGACCCCCTGCTCAATGAGGCCCAGGTACGGCAGGTGCGGCAGGCTATCGAGGAACTGTTCGACTACTTCGACGGTGTGGCGGCGGCCCGGCGGAAGAACCCCCAGGATGACCTGGTCAGCGTACTGGCCAACGCCGAGGAGGACGGGGAGCGTCTGAGCCGGGAGGACCTGCTGATTAACCTGGTCCTTTTCCTGACGGCGGGAAACGAGACCACCCGCAACCTTATCGGCAACGGCATGCTGGCCCTGCTGCGCCACCCGGAGCAACTGCAAAGGCTGCGGGACAATCCTGGCCTGCTGGAAACGGCCACTGACGAGTTGCTGCGCTACGACAGCCCGGTGCAACTGGACAGCCGGATAGCACGGGAACCGCTGGAAATAGGGGGCAAGAAAATCAAACCGGGGCAGCGGGTCCTGTGCATCCTGGGGGCGGCCAACCGGGACCCGGCGGCCTTTCCTGATCCTGATACCCTGGATATCGGGCGGGCAGCAGGAAACCACCTGGCCTTTGGCCGGGGCATCCACTATTGCCTGGGCGCGCCCCTGGCCCGGATGGAGGGCCGCATCGCCTTCGAGGCCATGTTGTCCCGTTACCGGTCGCTGTCCCTGGCTGAAGAGCCCCGCTACCGCAACCAGGTAACCCTGCGCGGCCTGGAAACCCTGTGGCTGCAGGTGAAGCAGGCCTAGAAAGCTAAAGGAGAAATCACCCTGAAGATATTGCTTACTAACGACGATGGAATTCATGCCCCGGGGCTGTGGGCGGCGGCCCAGGCCCTGTCCCAGGTGGGCGAGGTCTGCGTGGTGGCGCCGGACCGGGAGCAGAGCGGCGTGGGCGCGTCGCTGACCCTGCATGCGCCGGTGGTGGCCCGTTCCCTGGAAATTCCCGCCCTGGAACGGTTGAGCGCCGCCGCCAACGAGGAGGCCGGGTCTCCCGACGGGCAGCAGGCGGAGATACGCCACCGGGTTACCGCCTTCTCGGTGGAGGGCACCCCCGGCGACAGCTGCATTCTGGGCCTGGAAAAGCTGGTGGGGCCGGTGGACCTGGTGGTCTCTGGCATCAACCGGGGGTCCAACCTGGGCTGGGACGTAATGGTTTCGGGCACTGTGGGCGCGGCCTTCCAGGGCTACTTCCGGGGCTACCCCACCATTGCCATATCGGTGGGGTCGGTGCAGAACCCCCGCTTTGACGGCGCCGCCTCCCTGCTGCGCCTGCTGGCTCAGAAACTGGACCAGGACGGCAAAAAGGACGCCTTCCTGCTCAACGTCAACGTGCCCAGCCTGGCTCCGGACCAGATAACGGGGGTGGAGATAACCCGTTCCGGGGGACGCTCCTACGGGGAGTCGGTGCGGGAAGAGGGCACAGGCCACCAGAAGCGGTACTGGATTGCCCGCAACCGCCCGGTAATGGCCGACAACGGCGAGGGCACCGATATGAACGCCGCCAAAAACAACCGCATCTCCATAACCCCCCTCCACCTGAACCTCTCCCACCAGGAAATGCTGCCAAGGGTAGAGACATTGCTGGCAGGGGTGCCGGAGGCGTTGCTGGGAAAGGGCGGGTGATAGAATGGTTGAAGCGAAGTACGATTTCTGGTCCTACGAGTTTTCTACAAATTGAGTGGTCGAATAGGTGATCTCATGAAAACCTACGTGCTAAAGGTGCGAATAGAGCCCGATGAGGACGTGTGGAGAGCATTTTATCCGGCGTGGGAGCACATTGGAGCATCCACTTGGGGATGCACCCAGGAAGAGGCATTGAAAAACATCCAGGAAGTCCTTCAGATGGTCCTGGAAGACATGGCTGAGATGAATGACCCTATTCCTGAGATACCCGAGGGTGAGGGGTTTGTTTCAATAGAACCGCAAGTAGCGGTTACCATTTGATATGCCCATAGACTGGAGTAGAGTTCGTAGTGTCACCGCCCGCCAAATAGTCAGCGCTCTCGTGAGAGATGGGTTTTACATACAAAGACAGTCCGGCAGCCACCAAATTTACCGCCACCCTGACGGCAGGAGGGTAACGCTATCCTTTCATCGGGGCGGAGAAGTCTTCAAGATGGACACCCTTAGAAGCATAATAGAAGGGCAAGCCCTTTGGATGGAAGAGGACCTGCGGCGGCTGGGGTTGCTTTGACAATGGTGATGAAATGAAAAGTTACGTCTTCAAGGTAAAACTGGAACCTGATGAAGATGGCTGGCACGTCCTTTACTCGCCCTGGAGAAAAATTGGCGCCTCAACGTGGGGTAAGACCAGGGAAGAGGCCATGAAGAACATCCAGGAAGTCCTCGAAATGATAATTGAGGAATTTCAGGAGGAAGGGAAGCCCATAGACGAAACCGAGTTCATGACCGTTTTGGAGCATAACCTGATCTCGGTGAGCCTTTGATGGCGTTATTGAATGTAAGAACCGCGTCAAGTGTGAGGTTTAAGCACGAGCGTGGAGTCTATAACAGAACTGCCTGAACATTGGCAGATGTGGTACCAAGAGTGGAACGGGGCCGTTCCCGATAGTGAGCACAAACGGCACCTTCATGGTCATCTCCTCGGTAATCGAGGAGGTGAGCAGTCTTATAGCGCTGCGTTTGAGCTATTTCTTTTCTCGACTTTCAATAAAATGGGGCTAGAAGTTGTCTTCCAACCTGAGGTGAATGGTGCTAATCCAGACTTTTACATTTCAGATGAGCGTCGATTTGGTGCTTACGTAGAGGCTGGGGCAATGTTCAATCACCCACTCGAAACAGAACTGTCCCATGCATCAAAGAGTGTGCAAATCTGGGAAGCGTTTAAGGGACTTCAATCCCATGACTTCACTGTACGAGACGCTTCTTGTTCAGGAAACCCTGGCAATGCCAGTCCAAGGTTAGTAAGACATGAAATCCAGCTATGGATTGACCAACTGGACGTTAAAGAAGTATTAATACAGTACTATTGTCACAATGTCATGCCATTCAAGACATTCCAGTTTGAGAACTGGAGTGTTGCGGTTGAACTGGAGCCAAAGTCCCCCGAAGATAGGGACAGATTGGGGGCACAAGCCGTGAAACTGGCGGGGTTTTCAGGAGGCTGGTCAGATATTCCCGCCGAGCGCCTTAAATCCAAGTTGAAGGAGAAATTCTCCCAGGTAAGGAAGTCAGGGGACCACTGCATTGTAGCAATAACGGGAAGGCTAGAAGGCTTTAGGGAAGATGATATCCAAAGAGCCCTATTAGGCGAGAATAGAGAATATTCCTTTAGGAACTTCTTCAATAACCGGTACCCTTATCTTAGGGCGTGTGGACAAAATGGTAACATAGGGGGAGTCAAGGATACGGGTATGGG
>JAPPGG010000040.1:4129-14325 GCA_028875055.1 Chloroflexota bacterium | reverse complement strand
CCATACCCGTATCCTTGACTCCCCCTATGTTACCATTTTGTCCACACGCCCTAGTGGAGGATAAGAAGGTTTTAGTTCCTGCCGCATAATGAAATATGACGATGTTGCCAGAAAACTCGCCAAGTGTGGCGGGGAATGTGTAAGGTCTGCCAAAGGTTCTCACAGGATATGGCGCAATCGCATAAACGGTAATCGAGCAAGCATTCCAGATCACGGCGTAAAGATTTGGCGCCAGCAACAATTAGTGGAGTAATCAGAGATCTTGGCATCGATAAAGGGGATTTCGACAGGGCCTAACCCGATTCTCTCAATTAACTGACTTATCAACCCCGGACTCTTTGGTTGAAATCCGGGGTTCTCATTTTCGTCAGTATTTCGGTGGGCAGTCTGCAAATATGTCAGTTTAAATAGCGTAGAGGCGTTGACAGTGGGTCAGGGCTTTTCGAATCTGGCGGGGTAAGTTCGATATAATTCCCTCCCGGAAAGGTTCAAGGTTGGGGTAAAGTCTTGCCGAGTTCAAAAACACGTTGCCGGAAAGGGGCAGGATTCCGGCGAACTACGGAAAGCCGGTAAATGCCCAGACCATCCATACAAAGGCGTTAATCCGCTAATTCCACCACATCTCCGCCACCCTCAGGCGCTGGTCGGGACGCGGCTCGAACTCCAGGTCCTCCGCCAGTCCGTGAATTTCAAAAGCCTGGAACACGCCAATGAAGAGAACGTCCTCCTTCATCCGGTCGGCCAGCTGCTCTAGCAGGTCGGCGCGGCCTTCCTCCAGCGTGGCGGCCCTGGCCTGCTCCAGCAGCACCTGCATATCGGCATCGCAGACCCGGGACTGGAAGTAGTAGCAGTTCAGCAGCCGTCCGGCGGGGCGGCCGAAGTCCAGGCTGGGCCACTCGGGCGTGAACTCGATCAGGTGGCCGGAACCTGACGACCCTTCGCAGTTGGTGGGCGGCTCGGCCAGGTTCTGGGCCGTAATTTCGCCGGCCTCGGAAACTGCGTTGCCCACACCGCAGTTGCGGATGCTGCGCCACAGGCTGCGTTCCGTTACCTCCACCTTGCCCTTGATTCCCACGGCCTCCCAGTAGCCTGCCATGGCCTCGTAAACCTCGGGCTGCTTGGGCACCCGGCCTTCCCTGCCTATGATCCGGATTTCCTCGCCGTCATATCCGGCTTGCTCCAGCAGTTGCCGCGACTTGTCGGGGTCGAATTCCCAGTAGCTGCCGTTATGTTCCGTAATGCCCGGCATTCCAATAACCCCTGGCAGGGGAGTGCAGGTAGTGGCCGAATTGAAAATCTCCTCCACAATTTCCTGGCAGTTGATGGCGTGCACCAGCGCCTGCCGGAACCCGGTCTGCCGCAGCATGGGGTGCCAAAGGGTATCTATGTAGAATCCCTCAACTTCCCACTGGGGCATGGAAATGGACTTGGGGACGTTGGGAATGTCTTCCACATTGAGCAGGTAAGTATGGTCGGCCTCGCCGGCCTGGATCATGGCCGAACGCACCGTGGTCTCCAGCCTCCACACGTACTGGACGTTGGGGATTGCCGGCGCGGGCAGGTCGTCCCGTCCGGAGGGCAGGTAGTCCTCGTAGGCCACCGATTCCACCGATACCCCGGGCACATACCCGTCAAATCTGTAGGCCCCGAACCCCACCGTCGTCCTGTCCCGCACGTCCTCTTCCGTAGATTGCCACCAGGCCGGGGCCTGGAAAGCCACGCCGGTAATGTCGCCCGGCAGAATGGGACAGCTTTGCGTTGCGCCCTCGTTGTAATTGGCGTGGCCGCAGGTAATGTCAATGGTGTAGTCGTCCACTACCGTACCCGTCATCGGGCCGTGAACCCCGAAGCCCAGTCCTATCTGCGGATCGCCGTTATGGTTGATGTTCCAGGCGGCCGTCTCCGCGTTCCAGGGCTCGCCGTTCGCGAACTTGACCCCCTTGCGCAGGCTGAACCGCCACCGATCCGGCGCCACCTGCTCCCAGCCGGTGGTGGAGGTGGTGGGGCCAAGCTGCAGGGTGGTGGTATTCAGCCACACCAGGGGTTCGCCCCAGTTGTAGCTGACTATAGAACTGGTCTCGGCGCTGCCCGTGCTCCAGGGCGACAGGGCGTCCGGCTCCGTGGGAATCACCACGATAATGGAGTCCTTGCCGCTGCTCTCCGTCTCGGGCATAGCCGCGGGGACCGGTGTCGCAGTGGGCGAGGGCGCTGCGGGAGCCGCAGAGGACTGGGAAGCGGCCTGGGCCGCCGGCGCCTGGGTTGGCGCGATCCCCATGGCCTCGGCGGCGGCCGTGGGCTGGGCCTGGGGCTGCGCCTGCGGTTCGGGGGCTGCGGCCGCGGGCGCCTCGGCAGGACTGTCGGTAGAGCCGCAGGCCACCGCCATAATCAGTAAGAGAGTAAATACCGCGGCGCCGATGCGCCGGTAATTCAATGCCTTATCGCCATCTTGCAACACCTCCCGCAGGTTCAGGCATATCTGAACGACAAACAGCTACCAGCAACGCCTGAATAATTCGCTAATGTTATATCTTGCCTGATACTAATGTCAATACAAAGTATTCCTGGCTAATTTTAGCCAGTTTTCGTAATCAAGATTCAGCCCGTAATCTGCCCGGCTTTTACGGATTTTTCCCCGTGGCAAGACGCGCGCTGAAGAGGGTAATGGCCTGTCATTCAGGGAACCGTGTATTGACTATCCCGCCAGGCAATAATAGAATAAATTTATGATATACTAATAACAGATTAATCATACTTATTTATTATTTCTCAATATCTCAAGGAGGTGCCGAGAACCCATGGTTCATCAGGCGTTCCTTCCACGTGGAGGCAAGACTGCTTTACAGCCCCAAGTCCGGAGTGACCGGGAACTCCTTCCTAACCGTTTCAGGAGATTACACGATGATTAAAAGGGCATCCTTTGTCCTGGGTTCAGGACTGTTGGTCTCCCTGCTGGCAATTATGGGCATTATGGCCGCAGGGGTACTCAGCGCCGACAGCGGCGACGAACAACTGTTGGTAGAGATTTCACTCACCAACCTGACGCCCGGCCAGATACTGTCCCCCATTTTCATGGCCAGGCACGATGGGGAAATGGCGCCCCTCTACACCCTGGGATTGCCAGCCAGCGAAGAGCTGGCCCTAATGGCTGAGGACGCCGACGCCAGCGGCCTGCTGGCAGACTACCACCCGTCAACCAACGCATACGTCAGCGAGTCCATGCTGTTGACCCTGGACGACGGCCCCATACCGCCGGGCCACACGGTCACCACCCAGTTCCAGATAGACGATGACGATACTTACCTGTCATTCATCAGCATGCTGGTAACTACCAACGACGCCTTCGTCGGCGCCAGCGGCCTGGATCTTTCACATTCCCGGACCGTCAACCTGACCGCCTACGACGCGGGCTCCGAAGCCAACAGCGAAAGCTGCGCCTACATTCCCGGCCCTCCCTGCGGGAGCCGCGCCAAGGACGATGCCATAGCCGAAGGCTACGTTTACGTCCATAACGGCATCCACGGCGGACAGGAGTCCGGCCTGAATCCGGCCACCCACGACTGGCATAATCCGGTGGCCCGCATGACCATAAAGACCTGGTCCCTGATGAAGTAAGCGCCATCGCGACGGGTCTTCCTGCCGAATCGAAACTTCGATTGCGGGCAGACCAAATGGGGAGGGCACGGCTTTAACCTAACCAGCTGAGGTAATAGACCGGCCTTCCCCTGAGCCCGGGCAAGCCCCCCGCTGGCTGGGTGTTGACTTAATACTCCGCTCGCCAACGGGGGGCTTCCTGATTCCCTGGCGCGACCCGCCGAATTCAACCCCCCTTAGGGCTGCAATTCAGGGCGTATTGCCACCAAAACAGGAGAGACGGGCAGGTGCGAACCTGCCAGGTTTCTAGCCTGGTCACACGGTCCGAAACGCTGCTTTTAACCCCTGCTTTCCTTGCCCACCACACACCTTCCGGTTATCATTAGTGGCGGTTCCGGCGCCCCGCGTGTCGAAGAACCTTCCCTTCTAATTTTGTTAACCCATTGGAGGTGTGTCTTGGCTCAGGAATACGACGTAATTGTGGTGGGAGCAGGCAACGCCGCTCTCAGCGCCGCCATCGCGGCCAGGGAACAGTGCGAGTCCGTGCTGGTGGTCGAAAAGGCCCCCGAATACTTCCGCGGCGGCAATACCTACTTCACCGGCGGCATCATCCGCTTCGCTTTTGACGGCATTGACGACATCAAGGCCCTTATTCCCGATATGTCCGAAACCGAGGAGAACTCCATCGAGGTGGGCCAGTACACCGAAGACCAGTATTACGACGACATGATGCGCGTCACTCACGGTCTTTCCGATCCCGAACTGGCCCAGATCCTGGTCAGCAATTCCCACCCCACCATGAAATGGCTGCAGGAACACGGCGTCCGCTTTGTCCTCTCCTTCGGTCGCCAGGCCTTCCTGGACGGCGACAAGTACCGGTTCTGGGGTGGCCTGGTGGTAGAGGCAGTAGGCGCGGGCAAGGGCCTTTCCGACCAGCAGTTCGACGTGGCCGACCGCATGGGCATCGAGGTCCGCTACGCCACCCAGGGGACCAGGCTGCTGCAGGACGAGAAGGGCCGCGTCAACGGCCTCCAGGTCCTTGGCCCCGACGGGTTTGAAGACATTCCCGCTCGCTCGGTCGTGCTGGCCGCCGGCGGCTTTGAAGCCAACGCCGAAATGCGCTGCCGTTACCTGGGCCCCGGCTGGGAAATGGTCAAGGTCCGCGGCATCCCCTACAACACCGGCGACGGCATCCGCATGGCCCTGGATGTGGGCGCCCAGTCCCACGGCCACTGGAGCAGCTGCCACGCCGTGGCCTGGGACATGAACGCCCCGCCCTTCGGCGACCGCACCATCACCGAGCTGTTCCAGAAGCACTCCTACCCCTTCGGAATCATCAGCAACATCAACGGCGAGCGATTCCTGGACGAGGGGTACGACTTCCGCAACTATACCTACGTCACCTACGGCCGCGCCCTCCTGAGCCAGCCCCAGGGCCTGGCCTTCCAGATTTTCGACGACAAGGTCAAGCACCTGCTGCGCGACGAGTACTGGATTCCCCAGGTGACCATGGCCCAGGCCGACACCATCGAGGAACTGGCCGCCCGCCTGGACATTGACCCCCAGGGCCTGGCCCAGACTGTGCGCGAATACAACGCCGCCGTCCGGCAGGACATTCCCTACAACCCCACCATCAAGGACGGCCGCCGCACGGAGGGCCTGGCGGTGGACAAGACCAACTGGGCCGAGACCATTGACACGCCGCCCTACCTGGGCTTTGCGGTAACCACGGGCATCAGCTTCACCTTCGGGGGCGTCAAGATCAACAACCGGGGCCAGGTGGTAACCAACGCCCAGGAACCCATCCCCGGCCTCTACGCCGCCGGCGAAATGGTGGGCGGGCTTTTCTACTACAACTACCCCGGCGGCTCCGGCCTCTCAGCGGGCATGGTCTTCGGCAAGCTCTCCGGCACCAGCGCCGGCCAGGACGCTAACTTGCTGAAGGATATTTAGCGCAGCCCTTCGACAAGCTCAGGACGAGCAGGTAAAGTAATTACTGACACAAGGCCCCTCTACATACCTAGAGGGGCCTCACTCAACCGCAGCAGGCCCAGGAGGATTGACGGCATGATAAACGAGCTGGAAATCCACAATTTCAAATCAATCAAGGACCTGACCCTGCCCTGCAAGCGGTTCAACCTCTTCATCGGCGAACCTAACACCGGCAAATCCAACATTCTGGAGGCGCTGGGGCTGGTTTCGTTCATCGGGGTACGGCAGTATGACCCTGACGCCAAGCTGGACGGGTTTGTGCGGCACCGGCAATTGGTCAGCATCTTCCACGACCAAAAGATAGACTGGCCCTTGACCGTTCGGGTTGACCAAAATGAGGTAGAACTGGCTTACAGGGATGGCCAGTACTGCTGTACTCTGCTCGATCCCGTCGGGGAGATAGTCACAACCCTGGTTGGAGACCAGCTTAAAGCGGTGAACACTTCTGACCGTCCCATCAGATTTGACCCGCCTGTAAGCTTTTATAGAGGCCCGGCGGTGGACGGCTTTATTTACCATCCTGGGCCATGCCTCTTACCTCCGGATGGTCGAAATCTGCCAGCCTTGATGGCGAAAGACAGTGAATTGCGGAGCTACGGTGAGTTGCTAATGGCGCCCAATGGTTTGCCTGGCTACCGGCTATCGGTGGAGTCCGCCAAGGGTCAAATAAGTTTGACCAGGAAGGTTGCAGATGGCAGGGAATTCACTTTGCCTTACTCTATGACCTCGGAAAGCATTCAGCGCTTGATTTTCTTTTCCGCGATGCTGGAAAGCAACCGGAATACTGCACTGGTTCTGGAAAACCCGGAAGCTGGCATTTTCCCAGAAGATGCAAAGATATTGGCTGAGCAAATTGCCCTGGACGAATCCGACAATCAGTACTTTATCGGAACCCAGGACAACGCATTCGTGATGTCATTGTTCTGCAAGGCCCCCATAGACGCTATTGCCATTAACATTGTCTATCGAGAGGATTACGACACCAGGATAAGGTCCCTGGGGCCCGCTGAATTGCAGGAGTTGTGGGAACTTGACCTGTTGTTTAATTTGGAACGCTACTTGGAAGATAACGAGTAGTGGTTTACCTGGAATGCAAACCTGACGAAGCTCTGGCGAGGAGCTTGGGAGTCCGGAGAAGGGATATAAGCCACCAGCGGAACAAGGAGCAAGTACTGAAAACGATTACCCGCGTAACGAACTGCATTGCCTTGGTGGATGAAGACCCCAACTCTTTACCACCGCCGCTTTTTGGTCAGTTATTGCGGCAGGAGGATTCGTTGGCACAGGGAATACTGCTCTATTTGGACCGTAGGCGGAACAATCAGGTAATTGTGCTTTGCCCCAATCTGGAAGGCTGGGTGATTAGATCGGCCCAGGAATCACATATACTCCACCATCGGCCACCTTACCGACTTCCTGAGGCCGCTCGTTCACTACACAACATAATCAACGACAGGTTGCCGAGCTTTCGACACTTGATTGCCGACCTCCTCGCCGCCAAATCCCCCCGCATCCTCAAACTCCAGGAACTGCTAACCTCCTGAGGAGGCAACTCCCCATGCCTACCCCCACCGAAATGCAGACCCGTACCCGCCTGGCCCGCTTTGAGGCCGAGCGGCTGGCGTCGTACCTTGGGGGCCTGTCCCCCGAAGGCTGGAACCACCCCACCGCCTGCGACCTGTGGCAGGTGGGGGACCTGGTGGGCCACATGGTGTGGATTGGGGAGTTCTACGTAAAATTCGTCACCCGATCCCTGGCCGGGGACATTACGCCCCCTCCGGGCTCTCCCAGGGACCCCCGATTCGGCGACCTGCCGCCCGAAGCCTTCTACGACCTTACGGCGAGGGAGTACCGCCAGAACCTGGGCAATGACCTGCTGCCGGCCTTCGTCAGCCACTTTCAGGAACTCAACGCCCTCCTCGACTCCCTCACCCCCGACGACTACGACAAGGTCTGCTTCTACCACTCGAGCAACCGGCCGCTTTGGACCCTGGCCGACCTCACCATCCAGGAACTGGCCGTCCACGCCTGGGATATCCAGTCCCACACCGAACCCGGTACACCCCTGTCCCCCGAAAGCCAGCCGGCGCTGCTGGACCGGGTGGTGCAGCGGCTCCAGCCCGCGCTGCCCATCGAAGCCACGGCCTCTGGCCCGGCCACCCTCAGGTTCCAGCTTTCCGGCGCGTCCGACCGGGCTTACGACATCATCCTTTCCGCCGACTCCACCACCATTCAACCTTCCGGAAATTCTTCCGCCAGAGCTGCAGTTTCCTGCGACACGGAGACCTTCATCCTCATGCTGTACCGGCGGCTGAACCTGGCCCACATTCTCGACGGCGGTCGGGGATCATTGACCGGCGATGAAGCTCTCGCCCAGGACTTTGCCCGCACCTTCTAACCCCTGCTATCATCTACACCCTGTCTTAACCTGATTATCCCTTCAGCAAGGAGTCCCTGATGCAAAGCCCGTCCGACCGAGTGGAAATCTTGCGGCAAGAGGTGGCAGCCTTCAAAGAGCGGCTGGCCTCCCTGTCACCCGAGGACTGGGAAAAGCCCAGCGCCTGCGATGGCTGGACGGTAGCCGACGTGGCAGCCCATTTGGCGGGGCAGGCCTTTGCCCTGAACGTCAGCCGAGGCTTGCAGGGGGACTCTTCCCCGCCCGCCGGCGCCGCGCCGGTCACCGAGCACGACGAGGACCAGTTCGCCCGCAATATTTTCCAACGGGCCTTCAACACCAGGGACGAGGCCGGCGACCGGCTGCAGGAAATTCTCTTCCAGCGGCTCGATGAATCGGTTGACGTTTTTGCGGGAGTTGAGGAGGAGCAGTGGGACAGCCCGTGCTACTGGCCGCCCGGTCCCGAACCGGTCCGGACCATGCTCGACATGCGCATCAGCGAACTGACCATGCATGCCTGGGACATCTGTTCCTGCTTCGACTCCGACTACCGCCTGTCCGATGGCAGCGTGTCGGTGCTGATGGACACTGTGAATCGCGCCGCCCGCCGCGCCTTCCGGCCCGACCCCACCATACCGGCCCCCCAGGTGTACCGTTTCATCATAGGAGAACCGGTGGAGGCCAGCTTCGAACTCGT
The DNA here is from genome assembly GCA_028875055.1 of Chloroflexota bacterium. GTDB lineage: Bacteria > Chloroflexota > Dehalococcoidia > Lucifugimonadales > UBA3495 > Bin22. The sequence goes on along the minus strand of JAPPGG010000040.1, from coordinate 5,650 downwards.
CATCGCCAACGAAGAGGTAACCCTGCGGCCGGGCTCCGGCGACGAGGAAGCCGACGTGGAGTTCATCTGTAACGGCGAGACCTATGTCATGGTCATGTACGGCCGCATAACCCCCGATGAGGCCATCGTTTCCGGCGACCTCGACTGGGAAGGAGATGAGCGGCTGGCCCTGGGCTTCGGCGCCAGGTTCCTGGGGGGCTGAGGCTGCCACCGGCCCATAGCTCCCATAGCTGTTAATTCAACCGGAACCTCGGCCCGGCTTCCCGGGACGTTGCCAAATTCGTTCCATCTGCCAGTATCCATGCCCGCTCTCTGGGTTCCGGGTCTCTTGTGCTAAAATTAGCCCAATTCGGCCCACCTTGGGAGGCAGTATGAGCGTTGCCATCGGATACGTGCCGGGCGCCTATGGACAGGGGGGAGACGACCCCGACTTCCTGCGCCGCCTGGTGGAACTGGGCGACAAGTACGGTTACGACTCCATCTGGCTCAGCGACCGCATCGTCAGCGACCGCTTCAGCCTGGAGCCCATGGTGGCTCTCTCCATGGTGGCCGCCTGGTCCGACCGGATGAAGTTCGGCACCAGCGTCCTGGCCCTGCCGTTGCGCAACCCCGTGGTGCTGGCCAAGCAGATTGCCACCCTGGACTTCCTGTCCCAGGGACGTTGCTTCCCCGCCGTGGGCCTGGGTGGCGAGGAGATCGAGGAATACGAGGCATGCGGCGTGCCCAAGGAAGACCGCAGCAAGCGCACCGACGAAGCAATCACCCTCATGCGTCGCCTGTGGGAGGAGGACAATGTCACCCACGAGGGACAGTTCTTCACCTGCCACAACGTCAGCATCACCCCCAAGACCTGCTTCAAGCCCTCGCCACCGGTGTGGATTGGCGGCCGCAGCCCCGCCGCAGCCCGCCGCGTGGGTCGGGTTGGCGACGGCTGGCTGGTCTCCGGCGCCACCACCGGGGAAATCAGCCACGGCCGCGACATAGTTTTCGAAACGGCCGACAAGTACGAACGGGAAATCGAGGAAGACCACATCGGCATGCTGCTGGGCTATTACATCTGCCCCGACCGGGACAGGGCCGTTGCCCAGACCCACCAGTACGTTACCCGCCACCGGCCCGACGTCAACTTTACCGAGTACAGCGCGCTGGGAGACGCCGACGAGGTCAGCGAAGTCATCCAGCGCTACGTGGATGCCGGGGCCTCCAAGTTCGTGGTGCGCCCCCTCTGCGCCGGCGAGGAATCGGTGGAACAGCTGGACATCATGGGCGAGCAAATCCTGCCCCGCTTCCACAAGTAATTCGTTCCATCCAGTCCACGAAGGCACATGGAGAATAACGAAGGCTAGAGGTCCTTCCCCTCGTGTCGCTTCGTGTCCCATCGTGGGGAATCAGTAAGACGGCAAGGCTTGCAGCAGACACCTACAGTTAATCGGGGCCCCCAGCGTGGGGGGCGGGGCCGGGCCCCCCCCCCGCGCGCAAGACCCAAAATGCGGCGCAACACGGCCCGCCGGGGGGGGCGCG
>JAPPGG010000040.1:0-4119 GCA_028875055.1 Chloroflexota bacterium | reverse complement strand
CCGTGGTGTCGCTTCGTGACCATTGGTGGTTAATAAGTAACACGCCATGGCTTGCACCATACACATACATTTATGGGGGCCCCCCCGGGGGCGGGGGGGCTATGGCCGCGGCCCTTCCGTTATCCCGCTTTTCGCGCCTACTGGTCCGGCCTGCTGTGCGCCGTAACAGGCTTCCAGATGTTCCGGGTGGCCCAGAGCTGGCTGGTTTACGAACTGACCGGTTCGCCTCTCTACCTGGGTTATGCCCTGGCCGCCAACGCAGTGCCCGGTATTTTCTTCAACCTGGTGGGCGGCGTCTTTGCCGACCGGATGAACAAGCGCCTGCTGGTCCTGTGCACCCAGGGTGTGACGGGCGTGCTCATCCTCGTCATGGGAGTGCTGACGCTGTTCAACGCCATCGAGGTCTGGCACATCCTCGTTATCGCCTTCCTGGTCGGGGCGGTGGAGGCCTTCGACAATCCGGCCCGCCAGGCCTTCTTTCCACACCTGATAGACCGCTCCGCGATGACCAGCGCGGTAGCCCTGAACTCCAGCATCTGGCAGGGTACCCGCATCGTAGGTCCGGCAATTGCCGGGTTTATTATAGACCTGGTCAACACGGGTACGGCCCTGTTTGTGTCCGGCCTTGGGTTCTTCGTTATGGCCGTGGTAATGGTTTTCCTGCGCGTTCCGCCCATACCGCAGGGGGCGCCGGCCAACCCGGCCAGGGCCATGTGGGAAGGAATGACCTTCATCGGAAAGAACGGCATCTTCGCCTTCCTGATAGGTATGACCTTCTTTAACAGCTTCTTTGGATTGTCCTACGTGCTGCTGATGCCCGTGTTCGCGGTGGATGTGCTGGAGGTGGGCGCCCGGGGGCAGGGCTTCCTACTGGGAGTGGGCGGCGTGGGCTCCCTGGTTACGACCATCTGGCTGGGAGCCAGGGGCGGGTTCCAGCGACGGGGGCTGGCCATAGTGGGCGGGGCCATTGTTTTCGGCCTGGGAGTAATCGCCTTCGGAATAACCTCCCACTTCCTGGGCTGGTATGCCCTGGCGCTGGCCCTGATGGGGCTGGTCGGCTGCAGCAACTCCATCTACATGATCTCCATCCAGAGTTCGCTGCAAATGCTGGTGCCCGACAACGTACGCGGCCGGGTTATGGGTTTCTATTCCATGACCTGGAGCATAATGCCCCTGGGCGGCCTGCAGGCCGGCGCCCTGGCCAGCGTATCGTGGATTGGCGCCCCCTTCGCCGTGGCCATCGGCGGGGCCGCGGTGGTCCTGTTCGCCCTGGCTACCGGGGCCTTTAACGGCAGGATTCGGGAATTGGGCGGGGCAGCGCGGCCGGTGGAGTAGCGCAAAAGTGGGTAGGTAGAGGAACGCTGGGTGGTGTCGTCAAATTAAAGCTCGGGGCTTTCCAGCGAACCATTTCGTCGTTCCCGCCTTCGCGGGAACCTCGCCAGCTGTAACCAAGATCTCTCCTGTTTCAAGGATGACTGGCCAGTTTGACAACACTCCCTAATCTACTGCCGAAACGTAGCCCATTGGTTCAGGGACGGGGTCACCAAACTCCAGGGCAGTTTCAATCCACAGGTTGATAGCCTGGTGGATTTCAACCAGGGCCTCTTGCTGGGTGTCGCCGTGGGCCATGCAGCCGGGCAACTCCGGGGCCTCAGCGATAAACACGCCATCTTCTGCGCACCAGTTAATCACAATGCCATACTTATGCATCGTCGTCACCGACTAAATTATACCTCAATAGAATCCTTCGAACCTGCCGCACTTGATAAGCTTTGGCATGGCTACCGTCGCGCTGCAAGTTAATCAGGTCGGGAATACCCTCTCTTCGGAATATGTGGTGACTCGACCTTGTGCGCTCGGTAAAACCCAGCCCCAGCAGTAAGATTCGCAGGTCATGAAATCGTATATTCGCATCGGACCTGCCTGCCAGTATGGTCCGCAAAAGGTCCAGGTCTCTGTTCATTTGCTCTTAAGGTCATTTGGAGGCTGATGGAGTATTGAATTTACAGATTGAGGCCTTTTGCCAGGCCTGTCCCGTCTGCGCATCCGTGTTTGCTTCCCTAGCCCCCAATCGGCTCCAGCCCCGCCTCTTCCCGCGCGTCGTTGATGTGTTCCAGCACCCGCACCTCGAGGGGGGCCATTTCGTAGCCCACGTCGGCCAGCATGCGGCTGTTGTCCACCAGGTAAACGTGGGGTACGGCCTGTTGACCCGTGGTAATCTGCGCGTCGGGAATGAATCGGCGCACCATGTCGGCCATGTCGCCGATGGTGGCCAGGTGACCGCCCGTCAGGTAAACGTGGTGGTTCAGGGCGCCGGACAGCGCCACCTGCACAAAGACTTCCGCCGCGTCCTCCGCATGAATCATGGGCGAAGCCTCGTCGGGATTGAAGGGCATGGCCACTGGCTGCCCCAGGGCCGGCAGCGACACCATCAGCCCTCCGATCATTCCCGTCATGCCGGTGGTGCGGCCGTGTCCGAAGACCGTGCCAATGCGAATGCCCCGCAGGTCCAGCCCGTACCGGTCCCGATACTTCCAGGCTGAAAAGTCGTTAGCCGCCTTGGTCATGCCATAGACGTTGATGGGCGCGGTCAGGTCATCTTCAACCAGGGGCCGCTCTCCAAAAGTCTCCTGCACCCCGTACACCGCAATGGAACTGGCGTACACCACCCTCTCCACGCCGGTCCAGCGAGCCACCTCGAAAACATTGTTGGTGCCGACGATGTTAACCTGCATCCCGAAGTGGGGCCGGTCCTCGGTGTCGGGCGGCAGCAGGGCCGCCATGTGGACTATCCGCGTCACCCCGTGCAGGTTCACCGCTTCCAGCAAATGGGGAATCTGGGTAATGTCGCCCCGGTAGAAGGGGACATCGGCCAGGTGCCGGTGCAGGGGCAGATTGCTGCGGGGCGGCGCCAGGTCAAAGGACATCACCTCCTCGCCCCTTTCCTGCAGCTTGCGAATGATGCGGGAACCGATAAGGCCGTTGCCCCCGGTCACCATAACTGTCATTGTTGTTCCTCCCTTGTGTTATCCACGAATAAGCACGAAAAACCACAATGCTACAGGGGCTGCTTCCGGGGCGCCCCGTTCCTGCGCGGATAATCTTCCGGCGTTGGCCTGACTTTCTCCACCACTACTACCACCCGGCTGTCTTCCAGGCCGGCTACCTTGACGGGATATATCGACCTGATTCGCCCACCCAGTACCTGCAATGCCTTCCGGGCCGAGGCCATTTCCTCCCGCAGGCTCTCACCGCCGTGCTTCCACGCGGCAACTACGCCGCCCGGTCGAATGAAGGGCAGGGTATATTCCAGCAGCGTGGGCAGGCGGGCCAGCCCCCGGGCCAGGGCCGCGTCGTGGTCCTCCCGCAGTTCCGGTTGGTGGGCCAGCGCTTCGGCCCTTCCAGTCAAGACTTCAACCCCTTCCACGTTGAGAACGTCCACCACGTGCTGGAGAAAGCCTGCCTTCTTGCCGGTGGACTCTACCAGGGTCAGGCCCAGGTCAGGCCGTACCAGTTTCAGGGGCAGACCAGGAAAGCCGGCGCCGGCGCCCACGTCCACCACCCGGGCGTTGGCCGGAAGGGGAACACCCAGGGCCGGCAGCAGGGTCAGCGAGTCCAGGAAGTGTTTCACCTGTACCTCGGGGTAGTCGATAATCGAGGTCAGGTTCATGCGGCCGTTCCAGTCTGCCAGTTCGCGGTAGTACGTCTCAAACTGGTCAAGCTGGGCGGAATCAAGGGACACGCCCAGGTCTGGCGCGTGTTGGGCCAGGATTTGCATGGATGCTATCTGCTGATTGTTCAAAGGCGAGGGAGTTACCTTGTTGCCAAGGAGCGCAGCGCCGGGCCCAAGCACATGATTGGGGCCGGGAGCCGGACGGTATGCCGGCAGCAGGCCTGGCGGGGCCAAGCAGTCGCTCCCTGGGACCTGGGTCAATTATCCTCCATACGGCCCGGATTTGCACATACTGGTATAGCCACGTAAGAGTTCAGAGTTGGCGGGATTTCCCGGTCAGCCAGCCCCGTCATACCGGCGAAAGCCGGTATCCAGGACTCCTTGCTACGGTTGACCTGTATTCACTGTCAGCCTTGCTGGATTCGCTAAACTCACAAACGAAGTGC
>JAPPGG010000020.1 GCA_028875055.1 Chloroflexota bacterium | reverse complement strand
GTTGCACTTGAAATGTGAATCCACCTTCCGGCCTGCGCCGGAATGACGAGTTCCAAGCCTTCGTGAATACCAACTCTGAACTGTTACACAATTCACCGCAACCTTGACAGGGGAATCCAATCAAACCGATAATTCCCCTTGGTCTATGACTCGCGCATTGACCCTTGCCCTGCGTGAAAGTGTGGTGACGCGCCGGCGAAGGGCAAGGCTGACCAAAGTATCCCCGAAACGGAGGTAAGACAGGTGTCTAACCAGGATATTGAACTTATGGCCCACCTGATGCGCCGCGCCGGCTTTGGCGCCACCCGCGATGAACTGGAAGCGCGGGTCGCCAAGGGCTACGAGGCCACGGTGGAAGAACTGCTGAATCCCGACACGGTGGAAGGTTCGGACCGGCTGGACTTTCTGCGGTACCAGCCCGGTTACTGGAAGCCCCCTACATCAGCCGGAATGGGCGGCGCGGTATGGCTGAACGATATGGTAAACAGCCAGCGGGTGCTGCAGGAGAAGATGGTGCTGTTCTGGCACCAGGTGTTTGCCACCGGCTATTCCAAGATTGACCATTTTCACGAGGTGTTCAAGCAGATTGACATGTTCCGGGACCAGGGCATGGGCAACTACCGCGAGCTGCTGGTGGCCCTGGCCAAGGACCCGGCGATGATTTACTGGCTGGATAACTGCGACAACCACGTCTATGCGGTCAACGAGAATTGGGGCCGCGAGCTGCTGGAGCTGTTCAGCATGGGCGTGGGCAACTACACCGAAGTGGACGTCCGCGAGTGCTCACGGGCCTTCACCGGCTGGACCATCTCCCCGATGATTCCCCGCCAGGCCTACGGCCGGTTTGACTGGGAGTTTGAGTACCAGGAAGAGGACCACGACAACGAGGAAAAGAACTTCCTGGGCCACTCGGGCAACTTCAACGGCGAAGAGATCATAGACATTGTCTGCGCTCATCCCGCGACGGCGCGGTTCATTGCCCGTCACCTATACAATTTCTTTGTGGCTGACGAGGCGCAGGTACCGGCATGGTCGGTGACGCCGCCCAATGACCCGGAGGCCATTGAACTGCTGGCCCAGACCTTCGTGGACTCGGGGTACGAGATGACCCCGGTGCTAAGGGTTCTGTTCAATTCCGACTTCTTCAAGAATGCCCGCTTCGCCAAGATCAAGAGTCCGGTGGAAGTGGTGGTCGGGACACTAAGGATGGTGGGTGACTATGAGTTCCCGGCCCCGGGCATCGGCATCCTTACCAAGGAATCGGGGTACATGGGGCAGGAGCTGATGAATCCGCCCAGCGTTGAAGGGTGGCACACCGGCGCCGAGTGGATCAACAGCGGCTCGCTGATGAAGCGGATCAACTTCTCGGCGGACATGGTAGCCCAGACGGACCGGCCGGGCATACGCAGCATGGTGAATCGCCTGCGGAGCCAGGGAGACCTCACACCGGAGCAGCTGGTGGACGGCTGCCTGGACCTGATGGGCCCGCTGACGGTGCAGGCGGAGAACCGGCAGGAAATGATCAACCACGCCAGCGAGTCGGGCAACCTGGGCTGGGGCGACGCCGACGCCGAGGAGCGGGTGGCGGAAATGCTGCAGCTGGTGGTTTCGCTGAGGGAGTACCAGTACGCCTAGTAACTGCGATTAGACGTTACAGGGAATGTGAACCGGAGGTGACGGGACTTTTGGGGAGGCCCGTCAACCCCCGTATCCTGGCCTTCCCCCGTCAAGGGGGAAGAGAATTTTGAGACAGGCTTTTAGAGGGCGGCGGTTTTCCAGAGGAGAGCCCGCCGGGAGGACTTCAGAATGGTAACCCAGTTGGTGGCTGGCAGAGTTTTTGATTTCAGCCGCGTGATAGGCAGGGGCGCTGTCAGCGGCGCCGGGTTCAATACACCGATAGCCATGTGCCTGGCCGGCGGCGACAAGGTGCTCGTGGTAAACCGGGGAGCTGAATACGTCCCCGGAGCCCCGTGGAACAAGATGGCCCACGGCTCCCGAATCGGAGTTTTCACCATTGGCGGAGAGAACGAGGACGAGGAGTGGGTCTCCGAGTTTGGGGGCTATGGCGATGGGGTCGGGGAGTTCATCTGGCCGGCGGGGGTGGCCCTGGATTCCAGGGGCAACGCCTACGTCACCGATGAGTGGTTGAACCGGGTGAACATCTACGGCCCGGATGGTAAGTACGTGTCCCATTGGGGCACAGAGGGCAGCGGTCCGGGTCAGTTCCTGGGCCCCAACCGCATAGTGATAGACGGCGAAGACACGGTGTACGTAGTTGACGGCCGGAACCATCGGGTCCAGAAGCTGGGCCTGGACGGCAGCTTCAAGGCGGAGTTTGGCGGCTTTGGGGATGGTGACGGGCAGTTCAACAGTCCCTGGGGACTGACCATTGGGCCGGACGGCTACGTTTACGTTGCCGACACCAAGAACAACCGGGTGCAGAAGCTGACCACCGATGGCAAGTACGAAGGCGAGTTTGGGGCTTACGGGACGGGCCGGGGGCAGCTCAACAGGCCCTCGGACGTTGCGGTTGATGCGGAAGGCGACGTTTACGTGTGCGACTGGGGGAACAGCCGGGTGCAGGTGTTTGGCCCGGACGGCAGGTTCCTGACCAGTTTTGCCGGCGATGCCCGGGAGTTTTCCAAGTGGGCCAGGCCGGCGGTCAATGCCAGTCCGCAGGCCCTGCTGCGCCGCCGGGAGGTCAAGGACCTGTCGGTGGAATGGCGGCTGGCCATGCCCCAGGCGGTGGAGTACGACCATTCCCGCAACCGGCTGCTGATCGCGGACACCCAGCGCAACCGGATCCAGATATACAGCAAGCTGGACAATTACACCTCGGCGCAGAAGAACCTGTAGCTGCAAGAGTCCGAGCGAGTTTCCAAGAAGAGGCCGGGGCAACCCAGCCTCTTTTGCTATACACCGCGAATCCCAAATCCAACGTGCCAGGACCAATACCCGTGGAAATTCCCAACATACTTCCCGAAGACGAAGCCAGGTACCTGCAGCTGGCCACGGACAACCCCAATATGCTTTGTTCGGAGGCGCCGCCGGAGATTCTGCAGGCATCCTCCTATTCGGGGGATGAGCCCACGGCCTTCCTGTTTGAGTTTTTTGCCACGGGGTACAACCAGTGGCACCAGAAGACCCATGGATTCCGGGTTGACTTTGACCCCGAGCGGGTGGCGCGGGGAGTTATTTTGCTGTGGTTCCGGGCGTGTGACCTCTACACGAGCCTGGAGTATGACCGGCCCCATACGGATTGGGAGAAGGAATTCTTCTCCGATGAGGGGTTGTAGGCCGTATCAATCAGGGCCCGATTATGGCAGGGGGCAGCGGAACCAACGGGGTAGCCGGTAAGGAAGGAGTGACCACAGGGGCTGACCCCGGGGAGCCCTGGGCAAACCATCGGGCAGTGGATTTATCCTTTGTGACAGCAGATTCAGGTAGGAGCAGGTGGAATGAAGTTTGGATTTGCGCTTTCGGGGCGAGGGCCGCTGGCAGAGCCGGATGCTTTGTCGGCGATTGCCGGGAAGGGTGACGAACTGGGGTTTGAGTGGCTGTTGACCGGCGACCATATCGTCGTGCCGAACAGCATTGACTCCACCTACCCCTACACGGAAGGAGGCGAGTTTCCGGGTTCGGCGTCGGGAGTGGCGATGGAGCAGCTGACGGTGCTGTCCTTCCTGGCGGGGCAGACCAGCAACATCAGGCTGGTTACCAGCGTGATGATTGTGCCGCACCGGAACCCGATGGTGGCGGCAAAGGCGCTGTCCACGCTGGACGTGCTGTCCAAGGGACGACTGGTGGTGGGAATTGGCGCCGGATGGATGCGGGAAGAGTTTGAGGCGCTGGGGTTGCCGCCATTTGAAGAACGGGGAGCGGTGACCGATGAGTATATTCGGGCCTTCAAGGAACTGTGGACCAGCGACAGTCCGAGCTTTGACGGCAAGTACCTGAGCTTTTCGGACGTTACTTTTCTGCCCAAGCCGGTACAGGAACCGCACCCGCCCATATGGGTTGGAGGTGAGAGCCGGGCGGCGGTGAGAAGGGCCGGGCAGGTGGGGAACGCGTGGTATCCCATCGGCTCAAATCCCCAGTTTCCCATGGGCGACCCGGAGTCGCTGGCGGCCGGGATGCGCCGACTGGCGGGGCAGGCGGAACGGGCGGGCAGAGACCCGTCGGAGGTGGCTACGGTCTTCCGCACCCACGACTACAGGCTGGAGCGGGAAGGGATTTCGGGTGAGCGGGCGTATTTCTCGGGCAGCGTGGAGCAGATTGCCGCGGATATCCACACCTATGAAGAGCTGGGCGTGTCGGGGCTGGTGATTGACCTGGGACGCATCAGCAGGGACGTGGACGACGTGCTGGGGCACCTGGAGGAACTGGCGACGCGGGTGATTCCTGGGGTTTAGCGCCAAGGGGCGCAGAGCGTCGTGGGGATTAAACTGGGGCAAGTTTAGTCCGGGAACGCAAGATGCACCAACGTGGTCAAGGGGCAGACACGCAGGTCTGCCCTGAAGTTTTTTGTTGGGGTCAGGGATTGCGGGATGATTAAACTGCGACACTCCACGGTGGATGATGCCGGGGCCATCGCGCGGGTGCAGGCGTTGAGCTGGCAGGCCACCTACCGCGGAATGATTCCGCAAGATTATCTGGATGCCATTGACGTGGACGCCTGGGCAGAGCGTCACAGAGGCCACATGCTGGAGGAGCCGGAGGGTTTTGTCTCCTACATGGCGGAGGAAGAAGGCGAGATTGTGGGCTGGGCGCTGGGCGGTCCCAACCGAGATCAACGGATGATCTATTCGGCCGAACTCTTCACGATTTACCTTTTGCCGGGTTACGAGAGACGGGGCATTGGCCGGATGCTGATGAACGCGGTGGCCAGAGGACTGATGAGCCTGGGGTTCGAGTCGATGATCGTGTGGGTACTGAGGGACAACTGGGCGGCGCGGGAGTTTTACGAGGCGCTGGGGGGCGCATACGTGGTGCGGGGTGTGATGGACCTGGACGGGACCGATGTGCCGGTGGTTTCCTATGGGTGGAGGAACCTGGGTGTGCTGCTGGAGGCGACGGACCAGGGGTCGGGCCACTGCGGGGAGGCAGGACGGGAGGGCAGCGCCTCGGGGTGAAAGATGGCCGTCCCAGGGCAATGGCGCTTTAGTTGAATGTCATGCTGAGCCCTGCGGCAGGCAAAGGATAAGCTGCGCCTAAGCAACTAAATCCAGCCCTGGAGCCAACTTCAGGACCCGCAACGGGGATGAGGAGAAGGCTTTCAGACCCTTCGGCAGGCTTAGGGCGACATGACCGCTGTTCGGGGTATCAGCCTCCGTTCGAGACGCGATTGCTTTGGGGAGATGCCGGGACGGGTTGCTGGTTGGCGGAAGGAAGGGTTCCATTTCAGGTGGCATTGCACAGGGAGAACGATCGAATAGCAGTCAGGACGGGTTTCAAACCCGCCCCTACCTGCCATCAACCACGTATATCGCAACGCAACCCTGGCGGAATCCGGCTATGGAAATTCGTTACTGTAGATATTATTATACGGCCATACTTGTTGGCGTAACGCATTTCCTTAAGAGGAGGGAAGAGCATGGCCGGAAACTACACGATCTCCATTGGCACGGTGGGCGGCGGCCTGTCGTGCAGTCCCGATGGTGGCGAAAGCTGGAACCGAATTCGCAACCCCATCCCCTCGGAGTGCAACGTCCGCGCCCTGACCGTCTATCCGGATAATCCGCACCGATTGATAGCCGGCACCGACGTGGGCATTTACCGGAGCGACGACAACGGGATGACCTGGTTTGACCTGGAAGCGCCGGTGGGCGACCTGCAGGTGTGGTCGGTTACGGTGGACCCTGAGGACTCGGACATTATCTTTGCCGGAACCCGCCCTGACGCATTCAGGTCACGGGACGGCGGCAAGACCTGGGACCAGCTGGCCCTGGGAGTGACGCTGCCCTGTCCGGTAGGCATTCCGCGCACCACGAACATGATCGTTGACCCGCGGGACCACCGCACGGTGTGGGCGGGCATCGAGGTGGACGGCATCTACAAGAGCCTGGACGGCGGAGACAGCTGGATACACCTGCCGGACCTGGGTCCTGACCCGTTCCACGGCGACATTCACGGGATGACTCTGCGGATCAGCGACAGCGGGACGTCGGTCCACGCCACCACGCCATTCGGCATATCCACCAGCACCGATGAGGGCGAGAGCTGGGATCTGCACGAGTTTCCCAGGTTCCACGAGGCCGACATGCGGTCCTACTGCCGGGGCATGGCCATCAAGCCGGACGATCCGCAGGTGATGTTCGTGGGCAACGGCGACTCCATCCCCGGGGTTACGGGAGCCATCCAGCGCACGACGGACGGGGGCGCTTCATGGCAGGTGGCAAACCTGCCCCAGGAACCGAACTCGGTGGTTTACTGGTTCGGCGTCCATCCGGAAGTCAGGGACGTGGTGGTAGGGGCAAGCCTCTACGGGTACGTCTATGTCAGCGAGGACGGCGGCCAGAACTGGGAGAAGTTGCAAAAGGAGTTCGGAGAGATAAGGTCGGTGGCGTTGACGCCGAATTAACCCTTCTTCCCTAGGTACTGACGAGATAGACAGGATTGCCTCCGCTTGCTTGGTTCTGGGTATTGCGGGGGCAGAATTCTATTGAACTTCTGAAGAACGGCACTCCGGTCTTGCGCCGGAGTGATGAATCGTGGGCTGATGGCGGGGCGGCGTATAATTGTCGGGAGTAATGGTAGATGAACGGGAAGGGTAAACTTCGACCATGACCTTGAGTCAACAGGAATACGACATCATTATCAACGACCCCAACAAAATTATCCGTGAGGACATTTTTTGGGAAGGCCACTCCAATTCCAGCAGGCGGGAATTCAGAAAAGAAATCGAATCGGGCGAAAGTTATCCCATTTTCCTGAAGGGCTGGTACAATTCCTCTTCCGGTAAATTGTCATATGCCGTTATACATCGCTCTGTTGGACGTATCTACGGACTTGGCCCTGGGGGCAGACCACCAGAACCCGGACGGGCAGTGGGTGGGCGAGAAGCACGAGAATTACTGGGTGCCGGGCTCTCGGGATAAGTGGGCCTACGTGCCACCGGATATTACCGGGACCTGGAACCGGCCGGTTTAGGTTTGGCGCCAGTTCTGCGCTGAGGCAAATCTGACCCATTCGGGTGTCATGACTCCGCCGGCAACCCAAAGGGCATTGCCGCTATGAACGACAACGAACTTTGCGCAGCTATTGGGCGTTCGCTGCCACCTTTGTTCAACTGCTCTCCGGCGCCGCAAGAGGGAGTGCGGGTGCGCACTCCGATACTGTATCCCGACGGCGACGTTGTGGACGTATTCGTCCTGGAACGGGGTGAAACCTACACGGTTACCGACTTTGGCGATGCGCTGGGCTGGCTTGGGCTGCAGTCGGTAAGCCGTCGCCGTTCGCCCAGACAAGAGGCGCTGGCACGGGATGTGTGCCAGACCTTGCGCATTGAGTTAGTTCAAGACCAACTTGTACTACGCCAAGTGCCACGAGAGGGCCTGGCCGAGTCGGTGCTGCGAGTTGCCCAAGCCGCCGTGCGGGTTTCCGACTTGTGGTTCACTTTGCGCAGTCAGTCACTGCAGACCACGGCGGACGAGGTGGATGAGTGGCTGCGAGAGAAGCAAATTCCCTACGACCGCGCCGTGCAAAGACAGGGCAGGTCAACGCGAACCTGGACGGTTGATTTTGAGACCTACGCCGACCAGCGTACCGCTCTGGTCTTTCTACTGAGCACAGGGACTCGTGGGGCTGTCCACCGGCTGGCCGAGCATATATTGGCCTGCTGTGTTGACCTAAACCACCTCAAGACTACCCAACAAGGTTTGTACTTCGTTTCGCTGTTTGACGATACTGAAGACGTTTGGCGGGCAGAGGACTTTGGTTTGGTAAGCGAGTACTCGGAAATCGCCCGGTGGTCCCGTCCCGATGAATTTGAACAGCTGATCAGGACCGCTTGACTACGCACACCGAAACCACTGTAAAGGATGAGGAACGCTTTTCGCCCGGCATCGTTATGACGTTCTTTAGTGGATTCTTCAGTAAGGCCATATAGGTGGCAGAGTAAGGGAAATCGAAATTGAAGGGGGTCACACCATGGCGTTCAAGCTTAACCATTTGCATTTGAAGACACCAAACCCGAAGGAGACCGCCGACTTTTACGTGAATAACCTGGGAGCGACAGTGGTGGCGGAGACGGCCAACGGCGGGTTCCGGCTGGACCTGCACGGGCTGCCATTGAACGTGACCGGCAAGATTGATTCGCAGACCCACGACCAGGTTTTCGGCATCGAGCACATTGCCCTTGACACTGGCGACCTTGACGGGACGGTGGAGGCATTGAAGGCCGGCGGGGCGAAGATCACCGAGGAGGTACAGGTGGGCAATGGGCGTCGGGTCTGTTTCTTTGAAGGGCCGGAGGGGGTGTGCCTGGAAGTGCTGGAGATGGAGGGGTAGGGGCCTTAGGAACTGTCGTCAAATTGCCCCGTCATTCCTGTAAAGGCAGGAATGCTGATTTCAGTCAGCGAGGTTCCCGCCTTCGCGGGAACGACGGAATGGGACGCTGAGATACTTCCACTTTCAATTTGACGACAGCTCCTAGCGTGGATGAACGGGACTGACAGGAAGTTGGTCAATCTTTGGGGGCAGGCCAAGGGTGTCTGCCCCCTTTGCTATTGTGGGGAGTTTAACCGGGGAGGAGCGGCATTCACGCCGCTCCAACGGGTTGCAGGAGTGGCTAGGCTGGCCAGATACGGGTGCCGAGGCTGGGCGAGTGGGGGGCGTGGACCAGGTTGGCGACTACACGGTGAGAGAACTCGGCGTCGGTGTCGATGAAGTGGTTGTCCACGTCCTCCAGGGTAAGGAACTCGTAGATGATGGCGTGCTTGGCCCAGCCGACGATGGACACCAGCTTGCGGGCGCCGACGCAGCCGGGCATGGGCCGCATAAGGGGCAGCCGGGAACGGGAATACCAGGTCCCCATCTCGTCCTCATTCTCCAGGGCGTTGATGTTGAAGCTGCCGAACTGGATTACGGGGCCGGGGGTAAGGCCGGGCTGGCGGGCCCTGTACTTGGGGCCGTTGACGCGCTCTTCCTCAAGGAAAATGCAGTAGCGAACGTTCTGGCGACGGCCCATCATCTCCAGGGTCCTGGCATCGGCGCGAGCCCGCAGCTCGGGGATGCTGGGGTCCACGAAGGTGTGGGGCGACTCGGCGCCGAACAGCATCAGGTACTGGTTGCCGCCGGGGACACCGGGGTCGGCCACGCCTGGGTCGTCCACGTGGACCAGCCGGGAGTAGGTCTGCGCCTCCCGCTCCGGAGTCATAATGTTCTGCTGGTGGCAGCCCCACAAATAGCCGGGGCGCTGCAGGGCCCTGGGCATGTATTCCTCGTGCATCCAGGTCAGGAATTCATCCTTCCCCTCTTCCGGCAGGTCGTACCAGGTGGCCCAGATTCCTCGGTCCATTGAAATCCTCCGGGGTTGAAGTTGTAGCAGTCTAGGTAATAGGCGTCCGTTGTGTCAAATTGGGTTGCCTCCTCAGGGTCGAGGTTCGCGCCTGCGCGGGAACGACGGGGTATCCCCCAAATGTGATATGCGGTAGCCCTGTTGAAGGGGCCTGGTTTTCTTGACAAGGTATGGGGGCCTACCTACAATCCGGTAATCCGACAGCCCCCTCCAGGCATAAGCAATTCTTGCCGGCAGCCGGAAGCGGCGCAACCCGTCCGCCCATGAGTCGGGCACAAGGAGCCACGAATGTCCTCAGAGATGTTTTCCCCCGGATTCAGCCGAATCGTGAAGCCTGACGCCACGCTGGAAAAGATTTCCGGGGGCCATATTTTTACCGAAGGTCCGGTGTGGAACAACAAGGAACAGTTCTTCGTGTGGACCGATATTATCGATAACAAGATCTGGAAATGGACGCCGGGAAAGGGGTCGGAGGTCATCATGCATCCCTCGGGAAAGGCCGACGGGATGTGCTACGACCATGAGGGTAGGCTGCTGGTGGCGGGGTGGAGCAGCCGGACCGTGTGGCGGTGGGAGCATGACGGTTCCACCACGGTGCTGGCGTCGCACGTGGACGGGAAGAAGCTGAACACACCCAACGACATCATCATGAAGTCAGATGGGATGGTCTATTTTACGGACCCGTCCAACGGCATCCGCAACGTGGGAATGGAAAGCGAAGACGTGCAGAAGTACGTGGACTACGAGGCGGTGTACAAGCTGGACTTGGGGGACGGCAGTCTGACCCTGCTGGCGGACGACTACGTCAACTGTAATGGCCTGTGCTTCTCGCCGGATGAGTCGTTGCTTTACATAAACGACACGGCCCGGCGGCACATACGGGTTTATGACGTGCTGGAGGACGGAAACATCGGCAATGGCCGGCTGTTCGCGGAGCTGTTCCACGACGACCACGGGGCGCCCGACGGGATGAAGGTGGACGTGGAGGGCAACGTGTACTGCACGGGTCCCGGAGGGGTGTGGGTGACGGACCCGCAGGGCAACCACCTGGGCCGGTTGCTGATACCCGAGGACTGCGCCAACTTTGGATTCGGGGACCCGGACTATCAGACCATTTATTTCACGGCGCGCACATCCATCTACCGAATGAGGGTTGAGATACCGGGGCTGCCGACGTACCCGATTCCGGGCGTCAGCGACTAGTCTCTGGTCCACGAGCAGGCACGAATATTCACTTATGTCCCGAAGAGGAGGGGTTGATGACCTGGGAGTTTGAACTACTGGCCGGTCCGGACGGCAATAGAGCAGACGGGCCTGCCTGGGATGGGGAAGGGCTGCTGTTCACCACGGTGTCGGTGCCGTCCAACACCATCCACAACAAGATACTGCGGTACGACCCCGGAACGGGCGAGGTGTCGGACTACAGGCGGTGGACCAACCGGGTTGTGGGGCTGACCTTCTCGGCCGATGGGACTCTGTACGGCTGCCAGAGCGGGGCGCGGAGGATATTGAGGTACAACGGGGATGGTTCCGCCTCGGTGATGGCGTACAAGGTGGACGGCAAGTATCACAATCAGCCCAAGGACCTGGCGATAGACAGCAAGGGCCGCATCTGGTTTGCCGACCCGGTGTGGGGTCCGCCGGTGGTGGGCGGGCTGCGGGACTACGAGCTGGCGCCCTACTCCATTGACTACCGGGCGGTGCTGCGAATCGAGACGCCCAACAAGGATGCGCCCCTGACCCGGATGACCTTTGACACGACGACGCCCCTGGACGTGGCGCTGTCGAGGGACGAGGACGTGCTGTACGTGGCGGAGAGCAGCGAAGAGCCGGAAGGGAAACGGGAGCTGCGGGCCTATCCGATCAACGGGGATGGCAGCCTGGGGGAATACAAGACACTGCACAGCTTTGGGGCCGATTACCGGGGCATTCACCGGGGAATCAGCGGGATGTGCCTGGATACGGAAGGCAACATTTTGGCCTGCGCCGGTTGGGAACAGAGCGGCCCCGGCCCGATGATTTATGTGTTTTCGCATGCGGGACAGGTGCTGGAGACCCACCCGGTTCCGGCGGAACCAACCAACTGCGCCTTTGGGGGGCCGGATCTGACAGAGCTGTACGTTACGACCACCGAGGGGCACCTTTACCGGGTGGGGAATACCGGACGGAAGGGGCACTTGCTTTACCCCAGGGTGGGATAGGCGGATGGTTGGGCAGGCCCGCCACCAACGGTAGAGAGGACTGGCAGCGGCGTTTAAACACAGGAGTTTTTGATGGTAACCGAGGCGTTCAGTTCCGGGTTTCGCAGGCTGGTGCCGGAAGATGCAGCCTTTTCCAAGGTGGCTACGGGCCTGACGTTTACCGAGGGTCCGGTCTGGAACTACCGGGAAGGGTACCTGGCCTGGGTGGACATAATCGGGGACACCATCTGGAAGTGGAAGCCCGGGGTAGGGAAGAGCATTGTCATGCGTCCCTCGGCCCACGCCAACGGGATGACCTTTGACAGCGAAGGACGGCTGGTCATCGCGGGGTGGAGCGGGCGGACGGTCTGGCGGATTGAGCAGTACGGGACGCCCACAACGCTGGCCTCTCAATACAATGGGGTCAAGCTGAACACGCCCAACGACATCGTCATCAAGTCGGACGGCCACATCTACTTCACCGACCCTTCAAACGGCTGCCACCTGGTGGGGCACCAGGGAGAGGACCTGCAGAAATACCTGGACTACGAGGGGGTTTACCGGCTGAACCCGGAGTCGGGGGAATTGACTCTGCTCAATGACGACATGGTGTTCCCCAACGGGCTGTGCTTTTCGCCGGATGAGTCGAGGCTGTACGTGAACGACACGACGCAGCACTACATTCGGGTGTTTGACGTGCTGGAAGACGGGACGGTGGGAAATCCCCGGCATTTTGCCGACCTGCATGGCGCGGACGTGGGGCATCCGGATGGAATCAAGGTGGATACGGAAGGGAACGTGTACTGCACCGGCCCCGGAGGGGTGTGGGTGATGGATCCGGAGGGGAACCACCTGGGGTTGATCCGGACGCCGGAGCCGTGCCACAACTTTACCATTGGCGGAGAGGACCTGAGCACGATTTTCTTCGCGTGCCGCACCACCATTTACCGGATGGTGATCAAGGCGCGGGGGATTGCCGTTTGCGGGTAGAGGAGTGATCAGGAACTAGAGGCGAACCCGGACGCGGCAGGGTTCAAAAGTAACCAGGGCCCCGTGAAGCAACTCACGCTCGTATCTTTCCAGCGCCGTTAGGCAGGCTTCAGCCTGCATCCTGGCGGACCAATTCACCAAGCGAAGTATTCCTGAGTGAGGTTTTTCACGAGATACGGCCAGTTGCCGAAGTCCTTATCAAGGGTTACCAGAATTTGGCCAAAAGCAAGGGCGTGGGCGAGAATATTGTCGTCGCCGGGGTCTTCTTCCCAATTCCCAACCCAGTCCACATCGTGCCCCGCAGCTTCCAAAACGGAAATAACACCGCCCCACACACAGGAATCGAGTAGCAGCCTCAATTCCTGGAATCCAGGTTAAGGGCTTCAATCCGTTCGCTGCCAATCACTTTACGGGCGTAGAGCAAGCAAGCCTGGACATCTTCCACTTCCAGCCAGGGATAGCCGCTGACTATTGTTTCCGGGGAGTCTCCCGCTGCCAGCATGGTCAGGACGTGCTCTACAGCCAGCCGGCGGCCTCGGATAATTGGTTTTCCGCCGAATATTTCGGAGTTAAAGGTAATTCTCTCCAGCAATTGCTTCTCGTCCATAAAGGTCATTATACGCCGCCTTCTGCAGGGTTCCAATTCAGGTGGTATTGGACAGGCAGAAGGGTCGAAGTGTAGTCTGGGCGGCTTTCTAGCCCTCTGTTCCAACTTGCTATAGACCACCTGAATCGCAGAGATAGCTTCGGTTTTCCAGGGATTGACCGGTCCCGAGGGTGACTGCATACTTGTGCCAAATTGAGCTACAACTCTAAGCGTTATTCTGGAAGGCCCATAAAGGAGGGAGACCATGGTAAAAGAGGTCTATTTCTTCACCGAAATGGGTTACACCGCCTACTCCCAGGAAACGGCTGCCAGCTACGGGTACACCAACCTGATGTTCCCCAATGAGAACTTTGTCCCGGAAAAGGCGTCGGAACTATACAGCATGTACTTCGAGGAGCTGCAGTACTGCACCGAGAACGGCTTTGACGGGGTGATGATCAACGAGCACCACAACAATCCGCTGTGCATGATGCCATCGGTCAATGTCATCGGCGCTGTGCTGTCCAAGCTAACCAGGAAGGGGAAGATAGTCTTCCTGGGGAACGTGCTGCCCATCCACGAGAACCCGCTGCGGGTGGCGGAAGAGATAGCGATGATTGACTGCATCTCCGGCGGGCGCGTGGTGTGCGGGTTTGTGCGGGGACTGGGGCAGGAAAGCTGGGCCACGAACACCAATCCCATCTACAACCGGGAACGGTTCGAAGAGGCCCACGATCTTATTGTAAAGACCTGGACCACGCCAGGGCCTTTTCGCTGGGAGGGTAAGCACTTCCACTTCAGAGCGGTTAATCCGTGGGCAATGCCGCTGCAGAAACCGCATCCGCCGGTCTGGATTCCAGGGGTGGCCAGCCCGGAATCGGTGATCTTCGCCGCGCGGCACAAGTATCCATACATTGCCCTGGCGCCGCCGCTGGACCTGATGGAGGAGATTTACGATCTGTACGACCGGACGGCCAGGGAAGAAGGATACACCGCCACCTCGGACAACCGGGGATACGCCATCCGGGTGAACGTGTCGGACAGCGACGAGCGGGCCTACGAGGAGGGCAAGAAGTTCTTCTGGCAGCTTGGGACGTCCTTTGGCGTGGCGCCCCGGGAATGGCAGGCGCCGCCGGGGTACCTGAGCCGGGCCGCAACGCAGGGACAGCGGCAGCAGCGAAGGGCGACTACGCGGTACGTGAATGCCGAGAGCAATGAGGACAAGCGGCCGGTGGCACCGGGGGGCCCGCCCCTGAGCTACGAGGAGGCCCACGCTACCTACCAGATAGTGACGGGGAATCCGGATACGGTGATTGAAAGGCTGAAACACGTCATTGACGTGGTGGACCCCAGCTACATGGTGCTATGGGGCCGGGAGGGTCCCATGACCCACGAGACGGCGACGCGGTGCATAGACCTGCTGGGTCAGGAAGTGATTCCGGCGATTAAGGAGTATGAGTCGAAGAGGGGGAGGTAGGGCTGAAAGGGGTATGTAACTGCTCAAATTGGCCCTGAATGAACCTTGGGAAGG
>JAPPGG010000021.1 GCA_028875055.1 Chloroflexota bacterium | reverse complement strand
ACGGCCTGCAACGGGGCCCCACCAGGCATTCCCCAAAAATTTGACGGACACCCCCAGCTTCAAGGGTGTCCGTCAAGATTTTGGTAGAGCAACTGGATAGGGGCAGATATCGAAAGCTAAGGTAGGGGCGCAGGGCCCTGCGCCCCTACAGCGACGGCCTGCAACGGGGCCCCACCAGGCATTCCCCAAAAATTTGACGGACACCCCAGCTTCAATCTCAATTGCCGGGCCAACAGCCTCCGTGTTATACTTCTGGAAATTCTGCAATAGCAGTTATAAGGACAGTGTATATGGTACAGTCAGCTGAGCGTCCTGCCGAACAGGCCCCCGTACCGGCTCCCCCTCCCGCTC
Source organism: Chloroflexota bacterium (assembly GCA_028875055.1). Classification (GTDB taxonomy): domain Bacteria; phylum Chloroflexota; class Dehalococcoidia; order Lucifugimonadales; family UBA3495; genus Bin22. Next base: position 14,683 of record JAPPGG010000021.1, on the reverse strand, counting down.
CCCCGCGCGAACCCCTCACCATGAAGTCCCTGCTCGAGGCCGGTGTCCACTTCGGCCACCAGACTCGCCGCTGGAACCCGCGCATGAAGCGCTACATCTTCACCCAGCGCAACGGCATTCACATCATCGACCTGCAGCAGACCCTCGGTCTGATGAACGAAGCCTACCGGGCCATGGTCCAGGTGGCGGCCGAAGGCGGCAACGTCCTCTTCGTCGGCACCAAGAAGCAGGCCCAGGAGGTTATGCAGAGCGAGGCCGAGCGCTGCGGCATGTGGTACGTGAACCAGCGCTGGCTCGGCGGAACTCTCACCAACTTCCAGACCATCCGCACTCGCATCAACTACATGATCGAGTTGCAGCAGAAGCGCGACCAGGGCTACTTCCGCCTCCTTCCCAAAAAGGAGGGCCTCAAGCTGGAAGAGAACCTGGCCAAGCTGGAAAAGTACTTCCTTGGCATCCGTAATATGACCACCCTGCCCCAGGCCATGTTCATCATTGATATCTGCAAGGAAGATATCTGCGTGGCCGAGGCCCGGCGCATGGGAATTCCCATATTCGCCATCGTTGACACCGACACCAACCCGGAACTGGTCAGCCACCCCATCCCCGGCAACGACGATGCGGTGCGCTCCATCCGGCTGGTCACCGGTCGCCTGGCCAACGCCATCCTGGAAGGCAAGGCTGAACGGGAAGCCATGCTCGCCGAGCAGCAGGCCCAGGCCGAGGCCGCGGCCCAGGCTGAAGCCGATGCCCTGGCCGCCGAGGCCGGCGAGGAACTCTCCGACGAAGAGGCGGAGCACGTAGCCCTCGCCTCCATGCCCCTGGACGACCTGGCCCAGCTGATGGAACAGTCCAACCGCGGCGAAGAGGAAGGCAGCGAGGCATAAGAAAGACGCCGAATTAGACGTGCCGCCCATCTGGAGGGCAGCTAATCAGCAGATTTATCGGCAAGTACTGGATAGCGTACTACATATCCTATCTGGTGGGCATCGCTATCCTGACTGAAGGGCACTGGTACTCTCCCAGGTGGAATGATGACTGGCTGGCCTTGCTAGCCGATATACTTAGTGTGGCAATGGGCATATCCATTGCGCGACTATCGTAGTCGAAGTGGTGGGACGAATGGTATTGCTGATTCCCGACGCCATAAAGAACATAAGGGAAAAGGAAAAGAGGGCCCAGCGGAAGCGCCGGAAAGAGGCATATGAACGTTTTGGCGTGGAAGTTAATGGTGTGCTTATGCTTCCGAATTCCGCCGAAGTAGAAGCATTTCTTAACGGAGAAGCGCCCACAGCGGAAGCTTCCGAATAATCCGTTCGGCTGCGTTTTTGTCAGCCCCGGTTCAGCTTCCCCCCACCGGTGGGCTAATCAACGGGACACCACCCTGCGACTTTTACTGCTCAGAAAGAGAGAACGACTAAACAAGACACGGAGGACATTCTTGCCAGCTAGCGTTGAAGAAATCCGGACCCTGCGTGAACAGACCGGGGCCGGCATTATGGACTGTAAACAAGCCCTGGAAGACAACGACAACGATATGAACAAGGCCGCCGAAGCCCTGCGTCAAAAGGGTTTCGCCCGCGCCGCCCGTCGGGCCGACCGGGAAACCACCGAGGGCGTCATCGAAGCCTACATCCACACCGGCGGTCGCGTTGGCGCCCTGGTGGAACTGGGCTGCGAGACCGACTTTGTGGCCCGCAACGAAGAATTCAAGCAGGTAGCCCACGACATCGCCATGCAGGTGGCTGCCATGGGTCCCGCCTACGTCGCCGACGGAGACCAGGAGGACGGCGACAGCCGGCCCGCCAGCGAGGTCTGCCTGATGCAGCAGACCTTCATCAAGGACAGCTCCAAGGTCGTGGGCGACATCGTTCAGGAACTGGCCGCCAAGGTTGGCGAAAACGTCCGGGTGGTGCGATTCAGCCGCCTGGCCCTCGAAGAGTAATTTTCACCTGTCTATGGTTGCTCCCAAGTACCAGCGGGTATTGCTCAAGATCAGCGGCGAATCCCTGAAGGGGTCCGCCACCACCGGTATCGACCCCGAAGCGGTCAATTACATGGCCCAGCAGATCGGCCAGGTCCACCGGATGGGAATCCAGCTTGCCATTGTTATCGGCGGGGGCAACATCTGGCGGGGAGGCCAGGCCGAACGCTGGGGCATGGATCGGGCTACTGCCGACTATTCCGGCATGCTCGCCACTATCATCAACGCCCTGGCCCTGCAGGACGCCCTGGAAAAGCGGGGCATAATTACCCGTACCCAGAGCGCGCTGCAAATCCAGGCGGTGGCCGAGCCTTACATTCGCCGCCGGGCTATGAGGCACCTGGAAAAGGGTCGCGTGGTCATCTTCTCCGCCGGTACCGGCAACCCGTTTATGACCACCGACACGGCTTCCGCCCTTCGGGCGCTGGAAATCGGCGCCGAGGTCCTCCTTATGGCCAAGAACAACGTGGACGGCGTCTATGACTCAAACCCCCATATCAATCCCGACGCCAAGCGCTTCGCCAGCCTGGACTACCTGGAAGCCCTGAACCGGCGGCTCGAAGTTATGGACTCCACCGCCGTTTCCCTTTGCATGGAAAACAAGCTTCCCATCGTTGTATTCAACATCTTCGAGCAGGACAGCATGCAGAGCATTCTCAGCGGGGATCCGGTGGGCACCACCATTACCGCTTCCGACTGAAGGGAGGAGGACAGCCCGAGGCAGGGTCGCTGGCGCATTGGCCCACCCTCGCCCGAACCCCGTTATCCCCCACTCAGGCAATACAACGGGAGGAATAGTAAATGCCAGAACAGGACAACAACCTCGAAAACCAGCTCACCCCGGAAGCCGTTTTAACCGAGGTGGAACGCAAGATGGGCCGGACCATGGAAGCCCTGGAAAGGGAGCTGGCCACCCTGCGCACCGGTCGCGCCACTCCGTCCCTAGTCGAAAACGTCAACGTGGACTACTACGGGTCTCCCACCCCACTGAAGCAGATAGCCTCCATCTCCGCCCCCGATGCCAGGGCAATTATGATCCAGCCCTGGGACCGGCAGGCCCTGCGGGACATTGAGCGCAGCCTGATGCAGTCCGAAATGGGTTTCAACCCTTCCAACGACGGCAACATCATTACCGTCCCCATCCCCCCGCTCAATCAGGAGCGGCGTCAGGAGCTGGTGCGGCTGCTCAAGCGCAAGATCGAAGACGGCAAAGTGTCGGTCCGCAACGTGCGCCGCGACGGTCTGGAATCCCTGCGCAAGCTGGAACGCGACAAGGCCATTTCCCAGGACGAAAACCGCCGCAGCCAGGACCAGCTGCAAAAGACCACCGATACCTTCATCAAAAGCATAGACCAGGTCTCCACCGCTAAAGAAGCGGAGATTATGCAGGTCTAGCCCCGGATCAGGAGATGGAAGCCCATACCGGCCCGGCCAACCTACCTGATACCCCTGTTTTCCGGGCGGCCGGGCGCCCCGGGAAAGAGGACGCGACCGCCGCTGTCCAACCGCCGGATGGGGTGCCTCGCCACGTTGCCATAATCATGGACGGCAACGGCCGCTGGGCTGAACAGCAGGGCCTTCCCCGTCTCGCCGGCCACCGCGAGGGCGTCAACGCCATCCCCCGCGTGGTGGACTTGCTGGCCCGGCGCGGCGTCCGGTACCTCACCATCTACGCCTTTTCCACCGAAAACTGGTCCCGTCCCTCCTCCGAGGTCGAGGGCATCATCGACCTGCTGCACGAAGCCCTGCAGCGGGAAGCAGACCGGTTCAACGAGAAGAACGTCCGCGTCATCCACATCGGCAATGCTGTACGCCTCTCGCCAGCCATTCGCCACGCAGTGGAACGAATCCAGCTCCAGACCCGCAACAACACCGGCATTGTCCTCAACGTCGCCTTCGACTACGGAGGACGGCAGGAAATCCTCGCCGCGGTCCGCCAGTTGATTCGGGAGGGCGTCTCTCCCGACGAGGTTACCGAAGAACTCTTCAGCCGAAAGCTCTTCACCGCCCATTGTCCCGACCCCGACCTGATTATCCGCACCGGCGGCGAGCTGCGAATCAGCAACTTTCTCCTCTGGCAGTCCGCCTACAGCGAGTATTACCATACCCCCGTCCTGTGGCCCGACCTGGACGCCCAGGAAGTCGACCGCGCCCTTGCCGCCTACAGTCAACGCCAGCGCCGTTTCGGAAACGTCGTCCCCGATACCGGGGGTTAGTCCCCTTGCTGCTTCGGACCATTACCGGTCTGATCGGCCTGGCCGTCCTGCTTGGCGCCCTTTGGGCTGGCCTCTTCTGGGTGTTCCTCGTCACCCTTATCGCCGCCATTCTGGCCCTCCGGGAGTTTTACCGGTTTCACCCGCCGGCCCCTTGGCGTCCCGAGCGCGGACCGGTCGAAGCCGGCCTCCCGCCGGTCCGGACCGGCAACCCCGGTTCCGGGGACGCAACCGGCACATCGCCTTCCCTCTCGGTCCCTTTGGACGCGCCCCATCCGGGCCCGCCAGCCCCGCAGCCGGGTTACCCGCCCCAGGCCAACCCGCAGTCCGCTCCCCCTGGCGTTGGGCCCGAGGCAGACTCCTTTGCGCCAGCGCCTGGGGACGCGCCATCTCCGGAGCAATCCCCGGCCCAGCCCGCACCCCTGCCCACCCTGCTGGGCGCGGTTTGGGCCGCCGCCTTCGTCATCGGCGGCGCGGCAGCCGAGGGAGTTCTGCACCTGTGGGCCATTTCCCTGGGCGTTTTCATTGCCGGCGGCTTCCTGTCCCTCCTGTGGCTTATTGCCTTCTACCGCGACCCCCGCTGGCCGGCGGCCCTGGCCTACCTTCTGGGTGGCCCCGTTTACACCGGCTTCCTGCTGGCCCACGTTATGGCCCTGGCCCAGGTGGGCGAGGTCTTTTTCTTCCTGGACCCCCTCTATTTCTCCCCCGATACCGGGCCAACCATCTATGAAGTGGGGCGAAACTGGCTTCTCTTCGCTCTCCTGGCCAACTTCGCCACCGATACCGGCGCCTTCCTGGTGGGAAGGGCCCTCGGCCGGCACAGGATGGCCCCGGTCACCAGCCCCAACAAGACCTGGGAGGGCGCCGCGGGCGGGTTCCTGTTCGCCCTTCTCGCTTCAGTTCTTCTCGACCGGACACTCAACCTGGGGCTGGGCGCCACCTGGTGGGAAGGGGCCTGGAACGTCTGGAATTGGCAACCCGTCCTGATTGGTGCTACAGTGGGTGTAGCTTCCCAATTGGGCGACTTGGCCGAGTCCCGGCTCAAGCGCCTCTCTCGCCTTAAGGACTCGGGAAACCTGATGCCCGGTCACGGTGGTATCCTGGACCGGCTGGACAGTCTCCTGTTCACCATTCCGACGGTGTACTATCTGCTAGTGGCGGTGCTTTAGCCGTGAAGAAAATCGTCGTCCTGGGCAGCACCGGGTCCATTGGCCGCCAGACTCTCGACATCGTACGGGCCTTTCCCGAAGAGTTTGATGTGGTTGGCCTGGCCGCCGGCGTTAACCACGACCTCTTCCACCGGCAGGTCGCCGAATTTCACCCTCGTTACGTCTTCTGTATCGACCCGCCCCATCCTCCGCCGGCCAAGGCCCGGTTTCTTCCAATGGCGGAAATGGTCTGCCTGCCCGAGGTGGAGGTGGTGATGGCCGCCACCACCGGCGCGGCCGGCCTGGTCCCCATCCTCAACGCCCTCGGGTGCGGCAAGGCGGTGGCTCTGTCCAACAAGGAACCCATCGTCATGGCCGGTCCCCTGCTCAAGGAATGGGAGAGCAAGTTCGGCGGCGTCATCCTGCCCGTGGACAGCGAGCCCAGCGCCATCTGGCAATGCCTTCAGGGAGAATCCGGGTCCATCCGGCGGTTGATTATTACGGCGTCGGGCGGCCCCTTCCGCACCATGCCCCTCGACGAGCTGGGGTCGGTAACCCCGGAGCAGGCCCTGCGCCACCCCACCTGGCATATGGGCCCCAAGATTACCATCGATTCCGCCACCCTGATGAACAAGGCATTCGAGGTCATCGAGTCTCACTGGCTGTTCGACGTCCCCTGGCAGGACATCGAGGTGGTCATCCACCCCCAGAGCACCATCCACTCCATGGTGGAATTTGCGGACGGCTCGGTAAAGGCCCAGATGGGCCCCCCCAGCATGCGCCTGCCCATCCAGTACGCCCTCTTTTACCCGCAGCGGCTCCGCAACCCCGACGACTCCCTCATCCCCCGCCTGGACACCGGCATAGCCCAGAGCCTGGAATTCCGACCCATGGAACCGGAGCGGTATCCCTGCTTCACCCTGGCCCTGTCCACTGCCCAGCGAGGCGGAGCCTACCCGGCCGTCCTCAGCGCCGCCGACGAGGTGGCGGTAAACAGCTTCCTTCAGGGCAAAATCGGCTTCACCGACATCCACCGCGTGGTGGAAACGGTGGTGGACGCCTTTACTCCCGCCTCTGCCGCCACCCTGGAAGACCTCCAGGCGGCCGACCAATGGGCAACCCGAGAAGCCCGGCGGGTAGCCCACGAACTGGCCTGACGAAAACCGCATCGAGCTAAACCCGGCGCCGACCTTACCCGGTGTGTTGCTCCCGGCGACCGCCGGAAGCCGCCAGCCCAGGGAGGGACTGAAGGCAGGCATATGCTGCTCCAGGATCAAGTCGCACTGGTCACGGGCGCCGGCCGGGGTATTGGCCGGGCCATTGCCATGGCCTTCGCCCGCGAGGGCGCCCGGGTCGCCGTTACCGGCCGCAACCTGCCCAACCTGGCCCGGGTTGTGGACGATATTTCCTCGGCCGGCGGCTGCGCTCTGGCTTTCTCCCTGGACGTTACCCGCGAAGACGATGCTTCAGCCGTGTCCCGGGAAATAGTGGACCGGTGGGGCCGCCTCGACCTCCTCGTCAACAACGCCGGCGTTATCACCTACGATGTGCCCGTGTGGGAAACCGCCATGGAGCAGTGGGACTACGTGATGAACACCAACCTGCGCGGCATGCACCTGGTCTCCCGGGCGGTAATTCCCCACATGATGCGACGGGGATGTGGCAAAATCATCAACATCGGGTCCTCTTCCGGACGGCAGGTGGAAGGTGACAACGGGGCCTACAACGCCTCAAAATGGGGCGTAGTCGGATACACGGCTTCCCTGGCCCGCTCCCTCAGCTCCCATGGCATACAGGTAAATGGCATCAACCCCGGCTGGGTGGACACGGATATGGCCCGGGAATACCATCCTGATGGAGACCCGGCCTGGATAACCCCGGACCAGGTAGCCCAGGCCGCCCTTTACCTGGCAGCCCATGCGCCCGCCCTGATGACGGGCCAGTTCATTGATATGTTCGACCCCTGATATCCCACTTTCGAACGGCGGCACTACCATGAGCAGCAACGTGGACTATTCCGAGTCCTTCTACCGCGACCATGCGGCTCGTTACGCCGAAGTCAGCCACAACTACATCCAGTCCGTCTATATCAACTCCTCTCACCCTGCCCTTAAGGGTGACGGCGACCTGTTGGACCGCATGGTCGAACTGGTCCCGCCCGGCGCCCGGGGGCTCGACGCCGGTTGTGGCTCCGGTGCCCGGGACGTCTCCCTCTATTGGCAGAAGGGCTACGACGTGTATGGCGTCGATGCCGTGGACGAGAATATCCAGGAGGCCCGGCGGCTCCATCCCGAAATTGCCGACCGGGTGACGGTGGCGGATTTAAGCCTACCCCTGGAGCATGCGACCGCCTCCATGGACTTCGTTCTCTGCAATGCCGTTATCCAGCACATCGCGCCGGAAAAGACCCTCGGCATTACCATTCCCGAACTGGCTCGCCTGCTGCACCCTGGCGGCGTGCTCCAGTTTATGTTCAAGGTCGGCAGCGGCGTGGCCACGGTTTTCGACCGCGACTACGGCGCCGAACGCAGCTTCCAGCTCTACACCGTCGAAGAGGTGCTGGGTGTCCTGGAAGCCCACGGCATGGCCCTGATTCCCGAGGAGGCAGGCAAGCTGGGCGGAATAATGCGCTTCACCGACCCCAAGCCCATGGAACACATCGTCCTGTTCGCCCGAAAGGCCGCATAGGAAACGGCGGCAGTTTACCCCATTGCTCTATGAACGATAGGCCGTCGCCAGCAACTTCGCTGCCCATTCCCACTTCCCTCGCTGAAATTACGCCCTCCTGGCTCACCAGGGCCCTGTCCGGCGGGGGCATGCTGGAAGGCGCTGAAGTTGTCGCATGCTCTCCCGAGACCATCGCTGAGGGTAAGGGCTTCATGAACCGCGTGTTCCTGCTCCACCTGGAGTACGACCGTCCCGGCCCCGGCCTGCCCGCTACAGTCCTCGCAAAACTGCCCGCCATCGACCCTCTTATGCTGCCTCTGTTCCACCTGCTGGGGCCCAACCTCCGCGAGGTGAACTTCTTTCGCAGCCTGTCCTGGGACTGCGTCCTCCGTACTCCGGTCTGTTACTGCGGCCTGGCAGACTCCGCCACCGGCAATTCGGCGCTATTGCTGGAAGACCTGGGCAGATCCCGCCAGGGCGACAGCCTGGCAGGATGTTCCCTGGACGAGGCCCGGCAGATTGTGCGCCAGCTGGCTGCCTTCCACGCCCAGTGGTGGGAAAGCCCCCGCCTGGCGCGCCTGGACTGGCTGCCTTCCAGGGAAACCGAAGCCCTTGCCTTCCGGAAGCTCTACGAACCTGCCCGGCAGTCCTTCCTGGAAAAAGCCGGAGACCTGATGCCCCCGGGTCTGCGGCAGCTGGCCGACTCCCTCCCCGGCCATATCGCCAGGATAAAGGCCTTGCTGTCGAAGCCTCCCAGGACCATCGTCCACGGCGACTTTCGCCTGGATAACTGTTATTTTCCCTCGGGCGTCGGTTCCCCCTCTCCCCTGGTCCTGGACTGGGAATTCTGCGGTATCGGCCGGGGCGCCCTGGACCTGGCCACCTTCGTCTGCGAGATTTTGCCGCCGGCCCAGCGTCGCCGCGAGGAACGAGGCCTCCTGGCCGAGTACCACTCCGCCCTGGAAAGCGGCGGCGTAACCGGTTACTCCATCGAGCAGTGCTGGATTGACTACCGCCTCTCCTTGCTGGATATCTTCGCCCTGTGGATCGTGAGCGGAGCCTTCTGCGACTATTCCGGCCTAAGGGCCACAACCTTCCTGTCCAACACCCTGGCTCGTTTGGACGCCGCCATATCGGATCACAGTCCCTTGGACTTGCTATAGTCCCCACCGCTGCCGCCACCCTGCCTCCGAACCTGGGCTATTGCGCTGTAAATTCTCCTCCGGTTTCGCCAGGGTCGGCAGCAAGAGATCGTGTCGTCCTGAGCCAGGCCCAGGGGCTCAGCGACAGTCAGTCAAGGCGCGATCGCCCCGCCTCATCGGACAGGGCAATCGCGTTTTAATTGAATGTCATGCTGAGCGAAGCCGAAGCATCTAAAATCTATCCCTGGAACCACCTTCACTACCCGCAGCCGGGCTGAGGATGAGGACTTCAGGCCCTTCGGCAAGCTCAGGGCGACATGACTTCTGCCCACCGAATTGTGCCCCCTGTAGCCTGATTCTATAGTGCAATTGCCCCGCCTCACCGGAAACTCGGAGAAATCCACCTCGTCCTCTGTGCTATCATTAAACTTGGCGCTCTGCCCGAAAGCTGCTGTCCGGGTCCCGCTTTCAGCTGGGACTGCATCCCTTCGGGTGTGCTTGCCTGCAACGGGCCCACCGGCAGCGGGCCTTCGCGCCTTGGCATGCCTGCGGCGCCCATCCCTTGAATTTCACAGGAACCTGAATGGAAACAGCCCTGGTCGCCATCATCGCCTTTGTCCCCATGCTGGTAATGCTGGTGGTTATTCACGAATGGGGACACTTCTTTACCGCTAAAGCCTTTGGCGTCAAGGTGCTGGAATTCGGTATCGGCTACCCGCCAAGGGCCTTTGGTTTCTACACCGGCCGCACCCGCGTTTTTCTGGATGCCGACACCCGGTATTTGAACCTTGAAGGCCACTCCTTCATCCGGCCGGGCCAACTGGTGCGAGTCCATTCCGCCGAAGACGCCTCCGGCAACCTGGTAGCTCGGGTAGTGGAGTCCGAGCCCTCCGGCCGCCAGTCCTCCCTGCACGATATGGGCGCCGACGAATACCTGCAGCACGATGGTACGGTGCGAGAGGTGGACGCCGGCTCACTGGTGCTGGCCGACATGGTTTACACCATCAACTGGCTCCCCCTGGGCGGCTTCGTAAGGCTGGCCGGGGAGAATAACCCGGCCGTGCCCCGCAGCCTGGCCTCCAAGGGGCCGGGCCCTCGGGCCATCATCCTGGCTGCCGGTTCCCTGATGAACGCCCTCTTCCCCCTGGTGGCTTTCACCCTCCTCTTTATGATTCCCCAGGACGTTACCCTCGGACAGGTCCAGGTGGACGCCGTGGAGCCCAATTCGCCAGCCCAGGTGGCCGGCATTCTCCCCGGCGACCTGGTGTTGAAGGCCGGCGACCGCGACATAGAGACCGGCTCCGACCTGGTTCGGGCCACTACCCTGAGCGCCGGTACCGTTATGGAGTGGACCGTTCAGCGGGACGGCATCGAGGAGATTGTCCAGCTAACGCCCCGGGTCAATCCGCCCCCGGGCCAGGGCGCTACCGGAATTCGCATCAGCCTGGTGAACCTGCGCTCTGAGACTCGCTTTGAACCTCCCTGGACCGCCGCCTGGCTGGGCATCAGCAGCACCTGGGAGATGATGACCCTGCTGCGCCAGGAAATATCGTCATGGATAACCGGCGTGCGCGCGCCTCAATTGTCGGGTCCGGTGGGCATTGCCCAGGTAACCGGCGAAGTCACCCGGGACGGTGGTGTAAGGGGGTGGGTGGTGTTGTCCATCCTTTTCAGCATCAACCTGGCCATCCTGAACCTGCTCCCCATACCCATGCTGGACGGCGGGAGGCTGGTTTTCGTGGCCCTGGAATGGGTGCGGGGCGGACGGCGCATACCCGCCGAGCGGGAGGGCCTGGTTCACCTCATCGGCTTTGTAGTCCTGATTGGCTTCATCCTCTTCATCACCTATAACGACATCGTCCGCCTCATCCAGGGCGGCAGCCCCCTGGGCGGGTGACCCGGCCCCGCGCCGTTTGGCCTCCGGAATTCAGCCCGGCAATCCCCCAGATTCTAAAGTCAACGGCCAGCGCCGGTTACCTACCCTGATCGCAGCGTCACGGAGGCGCCTTGGAATCGACACCCGCCAATTCCGACTTCCCCCTGTCCGCCAAATACGACATCGACTGGACTCTCGAGCATTCTATGGGCCCCAACGTCCTCTTGCTGACCGAATTCCTCGCCCAGGCCATGGATCTCCGGTCGGGGATGCGTATTCTGGACCTGGGCTGCGGCAGGGCCATCAGTTCCATATTCCTGGCAAGGGAATATGACCTCCAAGTCTGGGCTGCGGACCTGTGGGTCCCGCCGGGCGAAAACTGGGAGCGAATCCGCCGGGCCGACGTGGCGGACAGGGTGTTTCCCATCTACGCCGAGGCCCACGCCCTGCCCTTCGCCCACGACTTCTTCGACGCCATCGTCAGCATCGACTCATACCATTACTTCGGTACCGACGATATGTTCCTGGGCAACTATTGCGTCCAGTTCGTCCGGCCCGGTGGCCAGATCGGCATAGTAGTCCCGGGGTTGGTCGAGGAGTGGCCTCCCGGCGATGTGCCGGCTCATTTGCGGCCCTACTGGGGTTTCGAGCTGAACACCCTGCACAGCCCGGACTGGTGGCGTCGCCACTGGGCAAAAAGCGGCCTCGTCAATGTGGAGCGGGCAGACCTGATGCCCAGCGGCTGGAGACACTGGATGGACTCGGTTGCGCTGCTGGCCCAAATAGGCAATGTGCCAGGCTGTGAGGAGGAAGTCGAAATGCTTCGCGTGGATGACGGCAGAAACCTGGGCTTTACCCGAATGGTAGCCCGCAGGAACCCCTCCCCACCCGACAGGGCGATCGCATGAGTGAGTAAATTGTCATCCTGAGCTTGCCGAAGAATCTAAACTCCTCCCCACCAACTGGCTTTCGGAACCGTAGCGAGGCCGTGGGGAAGGATTTTGGGCCCTTCGGCAAGCTCAGGGCGACATAGCTTTGCCTTGTAGATTTTAGCCGGCTGTAGGACGAATCTTTCATGCGATAGCCCGGCCCCACCGGACCCTTAGCTGACGTTCCGCCCGCTGGCAGGGGCCCCGTCCACGCGTCTTCGTAGAGCCCGCCCCTGGCAGAAACCCGCGCCGCCACCGGGCTTTCGACGCCGGTCCGCGAGCGCCTGGACCCCGGGACTACCCCACCTTCGGCATCACCTGCTCGCTCAACAGCCTCAGAGACTTCGCCGTCTTGTCCGCCGACACCAGGCCCCGGTTGGTCACCATCAGGTTGCGGATTCCGGCCTCCCTCATCTGTTCCAGCTGTTCCGCAACCCGGCGGGGACTGCCCACCAGCCCCTCGCCAGCCTCCGGGTCGGGCGTATGTCCGTAGCCCTCTTTCTGCATGGGCGGCGGCTGCCGGTCCATCGAGTACTGGGGCGGATTCCAGTTGGTGCGGTAGCGCTGCATATTCGCCCACGCGTCGTACTGGGCTGGCAGAAACTCCTCCATGGCCTGGTCGTCGGTCTCCGCCAGGTGCAGCTCCCGCCACACCCATACCTGGTCCAGGTTGGCCTCGATGGCCTCCTCCCCAAACCCCGCTTCGGCCATCGTGTCCCGGTACAGGCGGATGCTGGCGGCCGTATGGTTGGTGGAACGCCCCCGCAGCAGGATGGGACGGCCAATGCGGGCCATGGCCTTCACCGACTCGTCGTCAATGCACGCTCTGGCCAGCCGGGGATGGGGCTTCTGGTAGGGCCGCGGCCGTGACGAAGGGAAGGCCACCTGGTAGTGCTTGCCCTTGAACTCCAGGTTGTCCGACGTCCACGCCTTCACCATCAGTTCTTCGGCTTCTTCCAGTTGCTCCGGGCCCAGGTCCGGATTTGTGCCGAAGCCGATGTATTCGTAGGCGTTGTAGTTGGAGCCCCGGGCGGTGCCGACAATAATGCGCCCCTGGGTCAGGTTGTCCAGCAGGGCCGTCTGGATGGCCACCCGCACGGGATTGTGCAGGGGCAGTTCCAGGATGCCAAACCCGATGTCCACCCGTTTCGTCTTGACGGCCAGCGCCCCCGCGAACACCAGCGGGTCGCCATAGACGCATTCCCCGGTGAAATAGTGCTCCGCCAGCCAGATGGCGTCGAAGCCCAGTTCCTCCACCAGCTCCGCCTCCGCCAGGCACTCCCGTATTTCCTGCTCATCCCGGGAGTCGTCAAACTTCATAGGGTAATAAAAGTGGCCAAACCGCATACTGTTTCCTTATTCCGTTCTATCAACGAATGCGCAAGAATTTCCACGAATAGCTCGGCATCTCACTACAATTCGTGATCATTCGTGTCTATTCGTGGATTGTAACCTGATTTCAGGCGAAGGCGGGCATTACTTCTTCCGCGAACAGGCGGATGGAATTCCGGGCAGCCTCCGGGTCCAGGTAGCCGAACTGGTGACGGGCGCAGAAAATGTCGTGGCCGATCAGCTCATGCTGTTCCTGCAGCTTGTGCGCCACCGTCTCCGGACTTCCCACCAGGGCTATCCCGTTGTCCACCCAGAAGTCAAAGGAGTTGGCCCGTTCCCGGAAGGTGCGCCGCAGTTCCGCCCGCTCCGGCGTCCCCGGGTCGTCTCCCCGCATGCCGCCCGGCCCGTAACCCATCCTGGTCGCCCCGATAATGTCCCTGCCCTTGCCCGCGGGGACGGCATCGGGAAACGCCGCCGTCGCCAGGTGCGGTTCCGCCTGTTCCCGGGCCCTGGCGTCCGTCTCCGCCACGTGGACGTGGCGGGTCAGGAAGGTCCGGGGCATGGGCGTTGGGTGTCCCTGCTCCCGCCACAGGCCCCGCCAGGTCTCAAACTTTTCCGCGATTACCGGGTCAATGTCGATATTCTGGGAAACGTGGAAGTTTTTCCTGGCCGAGTACTCAAAGCTGGCCGCGCTGTGGCAGCCGAACCACACCGGAGGGTGAGGCTGCTGGAAGGGCTTGGGCGTGGTCAGGACCTCATCAAACTTGAAAAACTCGCCATCGTAGGTAACGCTGTCCTGCGTCCACGCCTGCAGAATGATATCCAGCGCCTCTTCGCTGATGTCCCGCCGCCGGTCGAAGGGCACGTTCCAGCGCAGAAACTCGTGCAGCGTAACCCCGATTCCCGCCCCGAACTCAATGCGGCCCTGGGACAGGTGGTCCAGCATGGCCACGTCTTCCGCCAGCCGTATGGGATGGTGGAAGGGCAGCTGGTAAATCATCACCCCGAATCGCAGGGCGCTGGTGGCCCGGGCCAGGGCGGTCAGGTATATGTTCGGCGCGCTCAGAAAGCTGACGTTGGACGTCTGGTGCTCGATGGAGAAATAGTACTTGTACCCCATCTGTTCCGCTTCCTGCGCGCCCCGGATGTGTTCCTCGTAAACATCGGCGGCCGTGGGGTGGGACTCCATCTGGGGCTGGTCCAGCACGTCGTAAAGGCCGATTTCCATCTTGGCCATAGGCGATTACACCTCCCTTATCCACGAATGAACGCGAACATCAACCGATTGCGGCCAATGGTTAGAGTTCAGAGTTGGTGGGATTTCCCGGCCAGCAACCCCCGTCATACCGGCGAAGGCCGGTAGGTGGATTCACATTTCAAGTGCAACACCTG
>JAPPGG010000054.1 GCA_028875055.1 Chloroflexota bacterium | reverse complement strand
CCGACGGAAAAGTGCGCCGCTAACGCGGCGTAACTCGCCGGCGGCCTACCCTACATTCGTCCATCGTCCGGCCCGCCGAGGTGCTGCGCGCCGCCATCATCGAGTCGGCCCCCAGCATCATTATTTCTCATAACCATCCAAGCGGCGACCCGACCCCCAGCCCGGAGGACGTGAAGATCACCCGCGAACTGGTGGAGGGCGGCAGGCTGCTGGGCATCGACCTGATGGACCACATCGTCATCGCCGGCGACCGGTACGTCAGCCTCAAGGAGCGGGTATAAGGGCTGCCAGGTGCCCCATCACACCGTGGGCACCTGGACCACCCGCATCGCCCGCCTGCCCGCCAGCCGGGGCTGGCACGCCATCGTTTACACGCGCCTCGCCGAGTTCTCCTTCGAGCGGGAAGACTTCCTGCTGCTGGCCCAGGACCAGGCCGACGCGCCGGGGCTGCATCATCGCTTCCTGGACCGGCGCAGTCCCCTGCCCCCGCACCGCTCCTGGATGCAATGGCTCTGGCGGCGGGGCCTCGACACCGGAGAGATCGTCCCCCTGGATTCCGCCGGGCTGCTGGCCTATACCTGCAACCCCAACGGCGAGGAACTGAAGGCCGACCTCTCGGCGGCGGTGTCGGCGGGAACGCTGACTCTGAATGAAACGGAACCCGATGACAGCGATGACGAGGAGGAAGACAGCGATGGATAGGACGCTGAACCCGGTGAAGCGGGGCAACAAGCGCCGCCGCGCCCGCAACTGGAAGGCCTGGCAGCTCTTCTCCCCCGATGGCGACCGGTGCCGCTTCTGCCCCCACGGTGCCGCCGACCACCTGACCTCCAGCGGTCAGCCTCATTTCTACCAGCCCGCCGACGAGCAGGACTGGCGGAAGTCCAACGAGAAGCTCTACCGCCACGAGCTGGAGGACGGCTCCGAGGTGCTGGTCAAGCGGGTCACCGTGGGCAACCGCGCCGAACTGCTCACCGCCTTCTGTGTCCAGTGCGCCAAGGACAAGCAGACCGACCAGGTGCTCTGCTTCCAGCGGACGCTGGCCAAGGGCGAGGTGGTGGGACTGAGGAACTACGCCAAAGACAATCACAGCAACGGGAGGTAGCACGATGGCCGACACCCAGACACTCTATTTCCCCTGCCCCTCCTGCGGGGCGCGGTTCTGCCAGGTGGAGGAGCCGGACGGGGACATCCACGCCGGCGAGACCTACACCTGCATCGAGTGCGGCGCGGCGGTGGTGTTAGTCGCCCTGAGCATGGAGATGCTGGCCGACCCCGCCTCCATCCGGTGGGGCTGCCACTTCTGCAAACCCAATCGCTGCCGGTTGGCGCCGTCCAGCCGAACCCCCGAAAACACCGATTCCAACCAGACGGAGGAGGACTGACATGAGACTTGCCGCACTCGCCAAAGGTGGGTTTTACCCCACGCCGCCGAGAGTCGTGGACCTGGTTGCCAACCTGCTCTACGGGGCCCGGGGCCGCAACCGCAGCGCCGACACCCTGCGCATCCTGGACCCCTGCTGCGGGGGCGGCGACGCCCTGGCCCAGTTGGCAGGCCTGCTCCGTGACCGTAGCACCGTACCCGTGGAGACCTTCGGGGTGGAACTGCACAAGGACCGGGCGGAGCAAGCGTCTGATGTGCTGGACCGCGCCCTGGCCTGCGACCTCTTCGCCACCACCATCGCCAACAACGCCTTCGGCGTGCTCCTTTTGAATCCGCCCTATGATTGGGACAAGGAAGACAAGCGCGTTGAACACGCCTTCCTCACCCAAACGACGCGGTATCTCGCCGACGGCGGCCTGCTGCTGTTCATCGTGCCCAGGCAGCGGCTGGCCGTCTCCGCCCGCTACCTGTCATCCCACTACCGGGACATCAGGTGCTGGGCGTTCCCCTCTCCTGAACGGGAGGTCTTCGACCAGGTGGCGCTCATCGGACGGCGCAAGTCGGAGCCCAGCCCCGACCCCTACGCCGAGGAGCAGGTCAGGGGCTGGTCCTTCGGCGAGCCTGAGGAGTTCTCCCCCCGGCCTTACCCGGTGTACGACCCAGTGGTGACGCCCGCCGGGGACATCCTCTTCGCCACCCGCACGGTGGACCCGCTGGCGGCGGTGTCCGAGGCTCGGAAGACGGGCCTGTGGGCCAGCCAGGAGGTCAGGGACTCCCTCTGGCCCACCGAGGACCGGCGCACTCGCCCCCTGATGCCCCTGCGTCGCGGCCACCTGGCCATGCTGGTGGCGGCGGGCTTTCTCGACAACCTGGTGCTGGAGGCCGAGGGCAGGCGCATCCTGGTCAAGGGCCGCACGACGAAGGAGATGGTGCTGGCCGAGGAGACGGAGAACACCGAAGTCTACCGGGAACGGCTCAGGACCACCGTGGTGGCCCTGGACCTGGACGGCGGCGAGATCACCGACATCGCCGCCTAGATTTCCAACAACTTCCGCAATGACGGCAGCAACGCCAGCCGCATCACGAAGGCCCGACGCTATCAGCCACCGTCGGGCCTTCGCTTTTCCCCGGCACAACCCCACGCACCCACACAACCAGGAGAACGCAATGAACCTATCAGGTTTCATCGACACATTCAAAGAGTCCATCGCCCGCCGGGTGGTGGAGTCCTACCCGCCCCTGTACCGGCCCTCGGAAACCCCGGTCAAGCTGCCCCGGCTGCTGCGCAAGCCGATGGGCGGCCAGGAGGACGCCATCAAGGGGACGGCCCTCTCTCTCCAGGCCCACCGCGGCACCACCGTCGTCGGCGAAATGGGTACGGGTAAAACGTTCATCGGGGCCGCCGCCGCCCACGCCGCTGGGTTCCGGCGCATCTTGATCCTTTGCCCGCCGCATCTCACCCGAAAGTGGAAGCGGGAGGTGGAGGATACGGTGCCCCAGGCCCGCGCTGCCATCGTCGCCTCCATCACCGACCTGGAACGGCTCCGGCTGTCCGTGGGTCCCGCGCCCCTCTTCGCCATCATGTCCCGCGAGCGGGCCAAGCTCTCCTACCGCTGGCAGCCGGCCGTGATCCAGCGCTGGGCCGCAGTGGGTGGCCGGCTGGTGCGGGACGAGCAGACCGGCGAGCCCTTCCAGGTCCCCTGCTGCCCCACCTGCCACGCCCAGGTGGTGGACCGGGACGGGGTTCCCCTGACCAACGAGGAACTCTCCCGCAAGCGCCGGGACTGCGACCTGTGCCGGTCCGCCCTGTGGCAGGCCGACGGGTCCGGCCCCAAAAGGTATCCCCTTGCCGACTACGTGAAGCACCGGATGAAGGGCTTCTTCGACCTGATGGTGGCGGACGAGGTGCATGAATTTAAGAGTCGCGGCTCGGCCCAGGGCATCGCCGCCGGGGTGCTGGCCGAGGCCTGCGGCAAGTCCCTCACCCTTACCGGAACCCTGACCGGCGGCTACGCTTCGACGCTCTTCCACCTGCTCTACCGCTTCTCGCCGGACATCCGGACCGAGTTCGAACGCTCCGAGGAGGGGCGCTGGATACAGCGCTACGGCTTCCTGGAGCAGACGGTGCGCCACGCCGATGACGGCGACTCCTTCGAGGACGGGCGCAACAGCCGCCGCAAGGGATACCGCAAGACGGTGCGGGAGAGGCCCGGCCTGGCGCCCTCGGCCCTGTTCCACCTGATCGGCAACAGCGTTTTTCTCAGGCTCTCGGACGTGGCCTCGGGGCTGCCCCCCTACGAGGAGCAGGTGCTGCTGTCGGGGATGGACCGGGAGCCGGACCACACCGGCTTCTCCCAGCGCAAAGCCTACGACCTGGTATTCGCCACCCTGCGGCAGGCGCTGGCGGCGGCGTTGCAGAAGGGTTCCAAGCGGCTGCTGGCGACCTACCTGCAAACCCTGCTGGCCTATCCCGACGGCTGCACCCGGGGCGAGACGGTCTTCGACCCGCAGACGGGCAACGTGCTCATCCAGGTACCGCCCCTGTCGGAGGACAAGCTGTACCCGAAGGAGCAGGCCCTGGTGGACCTGGTGGCGGCGGAAAGGCTGGCGGGCCGCAAGGTGCTGGTCTACGCCACCCACACGGGGACCCGGGACATCACCGAGCGGATGGAGCAGTTCCTGACCCGGCACGGGTTCCGGGTGGCGGTGCTGAAGGCCGACTCGGTGGCGCCGGACCGGCGGGAGGCCTGGGTTGAGGAGAAGGTCAAGGAGGGCGTGGACGTGCTCATCTGCCACCCCCGCCTGGTGCAGACCGGCCTGGACCTCATCGACTTTCCCACAATCGTCTGGGATGAGGTGGACTACAGCACCTACGTCATGAGGCAGGCGTCGCGGCGCTCCTGGCGCATCGGGCAGAAACGCCCGGTGAAGGTGGTGTTCATGGCCTACCGGAACACCCTCCAGGCCGACGCGCTGAAGCTGGTCGCCAAGAAGCTGCAAAGCTCCCTGGCGGTGGAGGGTGAACTGCCCGAGGACGGGCTGGCCGCCTTTGGGGACGACGGCGACGACCTGATGCTGGCCCTGGCCAGGCAGATCGTCAACGGCGATGAGCAAGCCGACAGCGAGTCGGTGGAGCAGGTCTTCGCCCAGGCGCGGGACGCCGAGGCCAGCGCCGAGGAGTTCCTGGTGGACGAAGCTTGGAAGGCGGTGGAAATCACGCCGGGGCCTGGGCCGGTGACTATGGAAATCCACGTCAACGGGAACGGCAACGGACATCACGAAGTCCTGGAGAAGACGGTGGATCTGGTCCTGGGCAACGGCCGACACGCCAACGGCCTGTCCTCTACGGGAAACGGGGCCAACGGCAACGGCAACGGACATTACGCCCAGGAACCCGCCGAAGGGCAGCAGTCCCTGTTCTCCTGGTCCGAGTTCCTGGCCGAGGAACCGGCCCAGCCCAGGGGACGCAACGGCAAGGCCAAACCCGCCGCCGCCTCCCTGTTCCAGTGGGCTCTGGACCAGGAACAGGAACGGGAGAAGGAGCCGGTGGGTGCGGACCGCTAGACCGCTAGGGCACACGGGATGGACCGCCGTACCAACGGCTGCCCCTCCCGCGTTTCGCAACACAACCCAAACGCAACTGAAGCAAGGAGAAAATCATGTCACGCATCTTTGTCTATGACGACCGCGAGTTCCCCGACCCGGACCCCGAAATGAGCGTCGAGCAGGTGAAGGCGACGCTGGCGGACTTCTACGGCGAGATCGCCAACGCCTCGGTCAAGGAGACCACCCGGGGCGAGGACACCATCATCGAGTTCCAGCGGCGGGTGGGCACCAAGGGCGCCTTCACCCCTGCCCACAGCTAGGGAGGCAACAACATGGACAACCATACCCTGGCCGGTCTGCTGGCGGCAACGCCGCCGGCGGACCTCCGAATCGTCGAGCTCACGGCGGAGCTCACCCTGCCCGACGGCGGGCTGGACCTGTACGGGGCGGCGGCCCGGCAGGCCGAGGTGGAACTGGCCTGCGCCCAGGCCCTGGAATACGCCGCCACTACCCGGCGGCTCCTGGGGGCGCTGAAATGGCAACTGCGGCCCCGCCGCTCCTGAGCGACCTGGCCGGTCTGCTCCTGCGGCGTCCGCCGTCGCTGCAAGAGTTGATCGCCCGGCTGGGCTGCGCCGAGGACTACGCCTGGTTCACCGGGCTGGTGCGCCGCCTCTTTCCCGAGGAGGCGGAGGCGGCGCTGGCCGTCCCGGACCTGGGCGCCAAGTTGGAAAACTTCGCCCGGCTGTTCCAGGACCGACACTTCCCCCTGTATGCCCCCTTCATAGAGTTCTTCGCCGACGAAGGCGAGGACCCGCCCTTCACCTGGCTGCGCCGGGGCATCCCCTTCGCGCTGATGGGCTTCGGTTACGACGGCCTCCACGAGATGTGGGACGGCTACCGGGAGGGCATTTCGGCCCTGGCGCTGCTGGCTGAACCCCCCGACGCCTGCTACGACGAACCAGGCGGGCTGCGCACCGCCTGGCTGGAGTGCGCCGCCCAGCGCATCCCGCAGGGGACCCTGGAGCGGATTCCCAAGGGCGGCGTTCCGTTGGAGGACCTGACCGAAGCGGTACAGGAAACCGGCTATGAGGGAGCGGCCCAGGCCGCCGCCTGGGTGCGGGCCGAGACCGGCAACTTTTTCCTCGACTCAAACTACGAGGATGGCGACTACGACGGCTTCTGCGACCCCTGGGAGGAGGAGATCATCCGGGAGGGAAAGGAGGAGTGGCGGAAGGCCGACCGGCTCATCGACTCGGTGACGAGGCTGGCCGACTGGCTGGAACAGGACCTGCCCACCCGATTCGCCGAAATGCTGGACTTCATCCTGCCCCGGCTGCCCATCCAAGAAAAGGAGGAAACCGATGATGACGACCAATGACACTCACCGGACCGAGTGGTCCCTGCCGGGCCATGACGATGTGCCCCGGGACACCCTTCAGGCCCAGCTTGAGGTCTACCAGGAAACCGTCCTGCTGCGGGGCTTCGAGGGCGACCGCACCTGGGTAAGGACCGTCTCGGCGGACGAGATCGCCAACGTGTTCACCCGGCACCTGGGTTTCGCCTCGGGGCTGCTGCCCGAAAACGCCCTCTGGTGGAGCCAGGGGGAGACCGGCCAGGTGGTGGCCCTGTGGCGCCCGCCCCAGGTCTGGCCGGTGGCGCTGCAACGGGAGGCGTTCCAGCCTCCCGCCCGTCTCAGGATTCCAATGCCGGGGCTGGTCTTCGTCTGCTCGCCGGGCCGGGCTCCCTGGGTGTACGCCGCCCTGGAACGGCCCAGCGACACTGACCAGAAGCTCTACCGCGCCCCGGCCTTCAACGTCTTCCGGGACGGGAGGACCTGCCCCGGCAGCCACCGCTTCCCCGAGGAGGTGGGCCGGATACCTGAATCCTTCTTCCAGTCCTTCTTCTCCCTGACCGGAGACACCAGGGAACGGTCGAAGAAACACCCGGACAACCTGCAAGCTCTATGGGAGGAACTCGATGGACAGGCTAACTACCCGGTTGAGGACCTGGTTCCCCAATGCATCGTGGGCCAGGTCATGCCCGCCGGCGAAGGACGGCGGGGCTACTACTAACGAGGCGCCCGCGCCGGTGGGCTACCTGGTCAACCACCCCGCCGGTCTCTCTGGCAGGCAGGGGATCGGGTTTGACTACGTGCTGGGGGCCGATGGTCTCTACGTCCAGTCCAAGAGCGCCCACCTGACGGCGCGGGTACTTATCGCTCCTGCGAGCGTGAAAGGGTTGGCGCCCGTTTCCGAGAAGCTGGAACTGGCCCACGGCCCCATGCCGGCCCACGTCTTCGAGCTGGGTCTGGGCTGGATGCTGGCCGCGCCGGACACCGAGAGGTTCTTCGCCATTCGGTGGGACGGCGACGCCTACCGGCTGGTGGTGCCGCCGCAGCAGGGGACGGGTTCAACCCTCTCCTACCAGCCGCCCAGCGGCGTCGTGGCGGAGTTCCATTCCCACGCCCGCCACCGGGCCTTCTTCTCGGCCACCGACGATAGGGACGAGCAAGGATTTCGCGTGTACGGCGTGGTGGGACGGCTGGATACCCCGGCGCCCGAATTGACCCTGCGTATCGGCATTTACGGCCACTTCGCTCCACTTCACTGGCCCCAGGTCTTCGACGGCCCGCCTCCGGGCCTCCGGCTGGTGGGCGAGAAACCGGAACCCACGCCAATCAACCTACATATAAGGAGGTAACAGCCACCATGCCCTACTACCTGGACAACACCTTCCTGCTGGACAACCCCTGGATCACCGTGGTGGGTTGCGGCGGCACCGGCGGCTTCGTCGCCGAGGGCCTCTGCCGCCTCTTCCAGGGCCGGGACGCCACCATCGTCCTGGTGGACCACGACCGGGTGGAACCCCACAACCTGCTCAGGCAGAACTTCTATGCCGAGGACGTGGGACGCTTCAAGAGCCAGGCCCTGGCCGACCGTCTGTCCCAAGCCTACAACCGGGCCGTCGGCTACTCGGTCTATCCCTTCCGGGAGGAGGATTGCCACTACCCCGGCCTTTCCTCCCACGACGGCCTGGTCATCGGCTGCGCCGACAACGCCGCCGCCCGGCGGGCCATGGCCGAGTGCCTGCCCTCGGACCCCTGCCGCTGGCTCATCGACGCCGGCAACGACACCAACTGGGGCCAGGTGCTCATCGGCAACGTCGCCGAGCCGGTGTTCCTGGAGGAACCGCCCTTCACCGGCGAGACCTGCCACCTGGCCCCGGCGCCCACCCTGCAGCGGCCCGACCTGCTGACGGCGGTGTCCACCAGGCCGCCCGACGTGGACTGCGCGGCGGCGTTCGACTTAACCGACCAGGACCCAACCATCAACCAGATGATGGCGTCGCTGGTGCTCCAGGTGGTCCGGCGCATGGTGGCGGGCACCTGCCCCTTCCTGGCCCTCTACCTGGACATGGACCAGGGAACGGTCAGCCCCAGCTACGTCACCCCGGAGGCGGTGGCCCGGCTGGTGGGGCGCACCGACGCCGGGCGAACGGCGCAGTTGAACGCAATCTGACAACAAACAAGGAGATGAGCAACCATGCCTGACCAGAAGGAAACCACCGCTATCATGTGGGAGGACCGGCACGCCGGTAAGCGGGGCCACCAGCTGATGACGCGGAAATTGGCGGAGACTATTCCCGTCATATACGCCAATGAGAAGATCGCGGACTACGATACCGTCCTCGCCCACGCCAAGCTGTTTTCCCCGTACTCGAACTGGACCTGGTTCATCACGGAGATGGACCCGGAAACCGGCCAGTGCTTCGGGATGGTGGATGGGTTGGAGCGGGAATTCGGCTACTTCGACCTCACCGAGTTGGCGGAGACCACGGTGTTCGGCGGCGTTCCCGCCGTGGAGCGCGACCTGTACTGGGAACCCAGGACCCTGGGGGAGATCAAGAGCGAGTCTCAGGAAGGTTTGCCGCACAGTCAGCAAATCGGTAAAGGAGAAGCCATGACCGACGACAACGGAAAAGAAACCCGTCCCCCGGACGTGGTGAACGTCGAGGAGTTCCTCTTCGGTGGCGTGACTGAGGAAACGGCGGAGGATGCGCCCGCTGACGCTGAAGGCAACCTTCCCGTAGAAGACGCAGCCGAAGCCCCGGAAGTCGACGCGGACGCCGGTGCTGGGGAACACGACCTAGCCGACGCCTCTGAAGAACAGCCCGCGCCAACCGGGACGGAAACCGCCGAGGAACTGAAGGTGGTGCTGTCCATCAAGGGCAATCGGGCCACCATCGGGGTGCAGCGGCCCTCGGCGGACCCGCACATCGAGTCCTTCGACGACCCGGACCTGTTCGGGTTGGCCGACGAATTTCCGGCGGTGGTGGCTCGGGCGAAGGCCCGGTGGGAGGAGGAACCGATGCACCCGGCCTACGTGAAGCCCGCTCCCCCGCCCCGGCAGCGGAACCGCCGCCAGCAGGGAAGGGCCCAGGCAGCAACCTCCGGGGAGGAGGCAGAAGGGGAGGGCCTGCAGCAACCCTGGACGCTGCGGCTGTTCTGAGGGACGGCCTGGACCAGCCAGGGGGAGGAGGCCGCCAACGGTCGCCTTCCTCTGATTGGGCCCATGTATGCGGCCCTTTTTGCGTTTCGGGCCGGAGCTGTGGTCCGACACAGACCCGGTCCCGCCGTCGGGGCGGGAAAGCGGGCGGTGTCGGAGGTTCCCGGAAGGTCCGGGTCCGCCCCGCCCGCCCACGGGGACACCGGCGCTCCGTGGGAGTGGATGGACGCAGGCAGCCGGAGCTTCCCCTTGGTGGCCAGGGGAGGAGCCCTCGGCCCCACATATTCCGGATCGTCATAGGAACCTGGCGGAGGGCGCCGTCTCGGACTGAAATGTGCTGGTTTTCCCTGGCCCCATCAGCCAGCTGAACCCGTGCCCACCGAGGAAAATACGGAAGGACAGGTTTCGGGTATAATTGGCCCGTAATTCCTCGGAACCTGCGGCGCCGACTTTGGCGCGGCAATGCAAGCGCCCATGAGATTCTGTCCACCTTTCGTTTACGAGAAGGGTACTTTGTCGGAAAGAGCCGAAGCCCAACCCGTGTACGGAGCCAGCGCGTTGGTGGGCCTGACTGCACCGCCGCCACCAACACTCTGTATCTGCTTCATTGCAATTCCGCCTCCCAGCTGGAGATGAAACGCAACCAGCTTCGGCCCAATAGAGTGCGAGTCGGGAGGTCGATGGCCCCGAAGGAACTGGGCCAGCCAATGCGTGCCAACAGGCATCAAGAGTACAGGCTCAGCAGAGTGAAACATTTCAATCATCAGCGGTATATCGACCTGCTCAGCCGCTCTCGTTCCTGCGAGGGCATTCAGTTTCATGCAGTGGTTCTTGGCCGCCTGGAACCCGGGGTACAGTCTGGATAGTTGGTGCGGCAGCGAAGGAGAAGCATAAGCCGACACTGACCGAGGCTCGCTTGGCCTGCGCATGGACCTAGGGGCCTTCCCGCCCCTGGATTCTCAAGACAAGCCGAACAAGGCGCCCCATCGCTCGCAGCTCAGACAGCAATGACGACAAAACAGACCTTCCACCAGACCTTCCAGTTCCGGGCCTACACGTCGAGAGCCGGCTATGCCCAGTTGGACCAGGTTCTGGCCCAACAGTGTGTCCTCTACAATGCCGCGCTGGAACATCGGCGCACCGCTTGGAAGATGGCTGGAGTCCGAATCAGCAATCAGGCCCAGCGACGGGAGTTGACCGAATTGCGCCGGGACGACCCCCATATGGCGGCTCTCTCTAGGCGGGTACAGTGCGGCACCCTTGCCCGCCTGGACCGCGCTTTTGAAGCCTATTTCCGAAGAGTTGCGGCGGGTGAGAAACCCGGCCACCCCAGGTTCAAGAGTCTCCGGCGGTGGAACACCCTGGAGGTGGACAGCCCCAAGCACGAGCGAGCCTGGCTGAAGTTCCTGCCCGAATCCGGTCGAGCCTATCTCACGCTCAAGGGTCTGCCCAAGCTGGAAATGAAACTGCCCGAGGCCAAGGCCCGCTATCTCCAGGAACTGAACCTGCAGAAGAAGTGGAATGGGCTGGCCATCACCCGCCGGGGCCGCCGGGTCACCGTGACCATGACCTTTGAGGTAACCAGGGAACCCCGGCCCGGGACCGGCGCCATAGTTGGCCTGAACCGGGGCGTTGCCTCCACCCTGGCCACCAGCGACGGACTTCATTACCAGGGCAGCGTGCCCGATGCCGGGCGGCGGCGCAGGCTCCAGCGGCAGTTGAGCCGGGCGGTGATCGGCAGCCGGAAGCGGCGGAAGAAGCTGGCCGTCTATTCCAACTTCCTGAGTCGGGAGGCGTTGGCCAAGCGGAACGAGATTCACCGCATCACCTCCAAGCTGGTGAGCGAAAACGATTTCATCGCCATTGAGGACTACGACATACGAGCCATGACCCGCAGCGGCCGGGGGACAGTCGAGTCCCCTGGAACCAATGTGAGACTCACGGCCCAGTTGAACCGGTCAATCCGGGAGCAGAACTGGGGGCTGATCGAAGCGCAACTGGCTTACAAGGCAGCGTGGGCCGGTAAGCAGTTTGTGAAGGTCGAGCCCCAGTTTATCAGCCAGGATTGTTCCACTTGTGGCCACCGTAGGGTCGGTCCCTTTCCCAACCGCATTTTCCGGTGCCGGAACTGTGGTCTGAGGATTAACCAGGACACCAATGCTGCTATCAACGTCCTGCGCCTGGGCCGGGCCCAGGCGGGAGCGGAAACCCCTGGTCCCGACGCACCGCAGGGCGTTTGCTAACAGGGGGGATACCCCCTGTGTGCGTAAGAATCCAGTCCGGGGTGTGGCTCCGGATTGGAGGTTTCCCGAGAGGTTTTTATGGCAATCCGGTACTTTGGACTTTGGTATATGAAGGGACCTTGGTTAGGGGCGCCGGTCTGTTCTCGGGCCTTCCGTTTTTAGAATTCTTAAACAAATCAAAAAATATCGCCAAAGACTTTCCTTGACTTTCCCTTACCCTTAAGGCTTACTCTATTTGCGACGTTCCACGCCCGGCGTCTCAAGTTGCCGGGCCGCTGTGCAAGATGTTGGGGGGTGACGACATGATTGGGCCCATAATCAACTCCCATCGGTTAGACCCCTCTGCAATCCCCCGTAGTCCACCGGGAAGCGGGGCGAGCGCCAATTGAGGACGGCGAATCAGGAGCCGAATGTCCCCAACCGAGACCTAGGCAATAGGCGATTTCGGGCTCGACTGATGGAGGTCGATATAGAGGGAGAGCCCCTGGCTGATGGCAGAGTTTGCCACATTCTCAAGAGCTCGTATTTATCCGTAAATGGATTGTGCTTTCCCTACTCTACTTCAGTAACACTGGCGTAATACACCGTTGCATAGATTATCTGTACCCCACATTTACAGGAGGATGTTCATGGCAAAGGGGGCTTTGCACCAATGATCGCTTCTGATGCAATAAAGCGGCGGTTGGTGCATAAATCGCTGGACAGGTATGAATCTACAGCGTGCCCCGATACCCGCCAAAACTCTTCTGATTTTGGGAACAAAGGACTCAATATTTTTAGGAGGATTTCCATGGCGAAACATTTAACCCCTATCGTAGGCCTGGCCGTGGTTGTGGCCCTGGCTCTCGCCGCCGTCTTCGGCAGCATGAGCCTCGCAAACCCGGCGATGGCCGCCATTGGTCAACCGGCCGATGTCGAGTTGACCGAGAGGGTTGACAGCCCGCAGCTTGATGGCTCGTTGACTATTGATACCGGGGAGACCGAGTATTTTGACATTACGTCAGAGATCGATGGTGGAAGAGACGCTTTTACCAGTCTTACGGCTACTCCCGACGATCCTGCCGTAGTAACGGCAGCGACCCCCGCCTTCCAAGCTTCAAGTACAGTAGTAGAGCTGGGTCTGGTGGGTGTGGCCGAGGGCACAGCCAGGGTGAGTGTCGTCGTCGACCGGGAAGCGCCCCTTGAAGACGAAACACTCACATTCGAAGTAATTGTGAACCCTGAGCCGGAGTCCACGCCTGCAACCTCTATGGGCAGGATGCCGAATGTCACTGCGGACATTGGCCCGGAGGAAGACACGACAGCCACCCCCCCCATTCCTGCGGACGCACCCGGTCAGATCGTAAAGGTGGAATCCGCGAGCTTTTTCAAGGACGGCATGGGACCGGATGGTGAAATCGACAACTATACGGTCACGTTTGTAGGTACAGTTACGACTGCGGCGATAAATGATGAACCTGCTGCGGACGATGCCGGTTGGGGTACTGACGCCGTTACAGTAACTGATGGCGTGTTTTATGTCCGTGACTCTGGTACTGCCACTGCTGCCAGCAGCGTGCGGATTCAGGTAGCCGCTAACGATGGAATAGACCGCACTGGTGCGGATCCCCCAGCACAAGCAACGCAGAGGTTCTACGTAGACTTTGTCGCCATAGTCATGCCTCCGATGGCTGTAACTGGTCTGGAAGTGACCGGAAGCGGTGACGGCTATGTTGACCTTGAATGGGATGACCCAGTTGAAGCTGACGCTGATCGGATCACCAAGTACCAAGGCCGTGAAATGCCAGAAGGCGGCAGTTTTACCGATTGGGGTGATATAGCGCCCGCAACAGGTAATGATGCTGCCGATGTTCGCAGTGCAAGAATTTCCGGCCTTACAAACGATGTGGAATATACCTTCCAGGTAAGAGCTGTAGTCGGCTCTAAGCCGGGTCCTGTCATGGAAGCGGATGTGATGGATGTAGTCGGCACTCCGACGATGCCATTAGCGCCCGTGGCCCCTTCCTTTACGCAAAGCAGCAACGACCCGGGTGACTCTGCGAACTACACTATAAAATTCCAGATCATGGATGCTGACGACGAAAGCGATCTGAGCATCAACACTCGGCAGAATGACCTGGTAATCGAATTCCACGAAGACTATGGTGTTCCCTCCTCGATTCGGAACACCTCGGTAGCGATTACTACTGAACGCGGGATGTATCCCACCCGTGGTTCAGGGTACACGAGCACACGGACTTTCACTCCGGAAGATGTGACTGTTGACGGAGAGAAGGTGCTGATCTCCTTGGGCGACATGGACGAACAGGACGACCGCTTCGATTACGATGTTGAAGAAGGCGAAGTCGTAACCGTCCATTTCCGGCAATCAGCTGGAATAACCACGGCGACCGAGGACGGAGAGTACTTCCTGGTCGAAGTTGCGTTTGGCTCCTTTAGCGTAGCGTTCGACGAAGACAAGGAAACCCCCAAGGGCTTTAAAGAGATTGTGTACCGCAAGATTTCTCTCAGTGAAGAGGACGGCGGCTTGGGTGACGTTATAACCGCCACCGGTAAGGGCTATAAGAACGGCACAACCCTTACCGTGTTTGTGGACACGTTGTCGGACGACGACGATGACCCGGCAACGCCTCTGGTTGCTGGTCAAGACGGTAGGTTGAACCTGGGTGAAGACGTGCTGTGCAGAGCCAATGTCGGCAGCGACGATGTGGGCAAGTGTGAATTCACCGTTTCCCACCCGGTATTCTCCGGCGGTATGAACTATGTCAACGCGGTGGACGGTCGCGACCAGTATGCTAGAAAGTCCGACACCTTCGAGCTGACCGCTTCCATCCAGGCCAGGCCGCCCAGCGGCAGCCCCGGCGAATCCATCGTTATCCAGATTGTGGATTTCCCGCCGAATCAGGGCATCAGCGATATACAGATTTCCCGTGATTCCAGGCATATCAATTGCGTGGGCAACTGCTCCACGGACCAGAACGGCGCCGCCAGCTTCAGCATCATCATCCCCAATTGGGTCAAGGGTGGTACCCAGGACCTGCGAGTAACGGTGAATGACGCTGATGATAAGCCGGTTCGCGCTGGCACCACCATTGACCTGGCGGGCCCCAGGGTTGTATCGACTCCCCAGACCGTAGTCGCCAACCAGCGGATCAGTTTGGTGGGTACCGGTTTCAGCCCCAACGCCGAGCTGGGCGATGATACGCCTGAGTCCCGGGCCATTTCCAAGGTGTCCATAGGTGGCTACGAAATTCCGTGGCCTAAGGTTAATGACGGCCGGAACGTTTCCGTTGACGACAGCGGTAACTGGTCCGCCTCTGTGGATCTGCCTCTGGTTGAAGCGACCACCGGGACCGGAGAGCGCCTCTTGCGGGCGACCGACTCCCTCGGTCGTACGGGAGCCGTAATCCTTAATTTGACTGAACGGGACTTCGATGTGACCCCGCCTTCGGGTCGGGTAGGCACTTTGGCCGTGGTACGCGGTGTCGGCTACCCCGGCAAGAATGACGAGGGTGACAGCTTCACCATCGACGTTACTTACAAGGTTCAGGAAGGCACCGAGACCCGTGTGTCCGTCGTACCCGACGCCAGCGGCCGCTTCGAGGTCCAGCTGCGCATACCCACCACTGCTCCCATCCCGTCTACCAACCAGGTAGAGGTGACCTTCGAGCACGAAGTGGGCGGCACCAAGGTAACCGACGTTAAGCAGCATTCCATTCCCGAGGGCCTTATCAGCACTTCGGTGAGTAGTGGCGGCCCCGGAACCACTGTTACTCTTAACGGCGAAGGCTTCAAGACCTATGCGCCCATTCAAGGTGTGAAGATTGGCGCTATCGACATTACCCCGGCGCCGCGGCCTCACACCGACGCCAACGGAATGATGGAGTTTGACATCCTCATCCCCGGCCTCGACGTGGGTATCCAGACCATTGAAGTCAGGGTTGGCGGTACTACCTCCAGCGTGGGCTTCACGGTCACCGAGTCCGGTATTAACCCCGGCGACATCAAGCCTGTTGCCGAGGCCGTTGAACCTCTGGGCGACGCCTTGGACGTCATCTGGCACTTCAACAACGATACCAAGGAATGGACCTTCTACGACGGGATGGAAGGCGGCACCCTGACCCACACGATCACGGGTGAGACCTACCTGATCCTGGTCAGGTCCAATATTGAGGCTATCCTCAACCGCGACACCAGGAGCCTGACCTGCGTGGGCGACAACTGCTGGAACCAGATCGTCTGGTAAGACAAGGCCAGGAATTGGCGCAACCAGGGGCGATTCTCAGTCATTCTGAGCTTGACGAAGAATCCGCCCCTGACCCCCGGCCCGTATAAATG
>JAPPGG010000033.1 GCA_028875055.1 Chloroflexota bacterium | reverse complement strand
CCCCCCCCCCTACTTTTTTACATAACTCGCGTCCTGGTGTGGGTTTCCCTGTTTTTTTTTTTTTTGTTTTGGGGGGGGGGGGGTGGGGTCTCCCCCCCCCCCCCCCCCCCGCCATTGTCACTACCCCTTTCCCACTTTTCAATTGCTTGAGAGTCCATGCAATGAAGTTCAAGATAATTGGCGGGACTGTTGCCGCCGTTGCCCTGATGATTGTTTCCTTTGTAACTCTGGTATTTATGGGCCTTCTCCCTAATCCTCTGATCAGCCTTTTCCTGGACCCACCAGAACATTCGGCGCGCTATTACCCCCGTGACACTATTGCCTACGGATGGTTGACCCTGTATCCCCGGGACGGTCAGTTTGACCAGATGGTTGACCTGTTTGAACGGTTTGAAGAATTGCCTGAAATGCAAGACAGATTGGACGATCTGCAGGACGATGTTGAGGACGAGTCCGGTTTTGACTTTGAGGATGAACTGGAGAAATGGGTTGGCCCCGACCTCTCGGTCGGACTCCTGGAAGAGAAGAATGACCCAGTTGGAGTTATGACGGTTTCGGTTCGTGACTTCGACAACGCTCAGGTCTTCATGGAAGAATGGACTGACCACCTGGAAGATGAAGAGGGGTTCGACTTTGATCTTGATGACATTGGCGGTGTCGGAATATGGATCGCTGAAGAACGGGGCCTGTCGTTCGCTCTAACTGAAGAAATTCTGCTGGTTGTATTTGCGGACGATACTGAAGATCCTCTGGAGGATATGCTTGATCTGATTTCCGGACGGTACGACCGCTCCCTCGCCGAGTCTGAAAAATTTCAAGAGGCCAGACAGCAGTATTCCAGTCGCCGTTTCACTTCTGCATTTGTGGATATCGAGGAATTGTTGGACCTACTGCAAGATGCGGACCTGGTTTCAAGGGAAGTGTACGACTTTGCCGCTCTCTCTGACTCTGCTGACTTGCCACGCTGGGCTGCATTGTCGGCTCAATGGATAGACCGAGGAATAGTAGTGGATGCGGTATTGCCCAATACGGAAAATGTTGCCAACGACCTCCAGGTGCTGGACAGCCCTGCAGAATTGGTTCCCGTTGAAACAGTCGCATTGCTCGCTTCCACCTTTGACCCGGATCTGGACAACTGGCGCGAACAACTGGAAGAGTATGATTCCGAGAGCGGCTCGGACTTCGTGCACGATATCTACGATGGGTTGTACTGGGAAGTGAATCAGCATAGGGCGGAGCCGCTCCGCCGAAAGGCTAATCCGGACATGGCAGATGTCCTGGATCTCTTCCTTGAGTTGGTCGAGGCTCATACCGACGTTAATCTGGAAAAAGACTTCATGAAATACCTGGATGGGAGGTTTCTGGTTGCATTGGAAGAATTCGATGCTGCCAGTATCGAAGAAGACCCTTTGGAAGAAACGGTAAATGTTGTAGCGTTGCTGTCCTACCTTCCTGAAGCAGAAGCACAATTGGAGGATACTCTCAGGGACTTTTCTGACTTCATTGAGGACGAAGTGCCTGTGGATATAGATTCGGAAGACGTGGGAGCTCAGAACGACGCAAAGATCTTCAGGCCTGAGCTTCCTGGAATTGAATCCGATTATGCTCCGGGATACGTTCTACACGACGGCTACCTCGTATTCGGAACTACGGAAGATGCCTTGGAGAACATCGTAGCGGCACAGACCGGCTACAGGGACAATTTGGCTTCACTGGAAGAATACCGACGTGCGGCCAATGCTCTATCGAGTGATCTACAGGCCCTTTTCTGGCTTGACTTGCAGCGCATTGCAGGCGAATTCAATGCTGAAGATATGGATATGACCGAAGACGACCTCAAGGCATTGGAAGCAAGCCTGGGCTCCCTTGCAGCCAGTGTATATTCTGACGAGGAAATTGTCCGGGCCCAGTTGGTAGTGACGTTCTTCTCTGAGTAAAGACTTGGAAGCCAATTCCGTACCTTGTATCCAGGTGGACGGCCTTGTTTGCGCAAAATAACTTGAACCAAACTCTCTCGGAGAGCTTCGAATCGCGTGGTATTCCGAGCTTAATATTGCCGGGCAAAGAATTGGTAGTTCCGGCCCTGCGCCGCGCCCTGGAAGTCAACCAGTCCAACCGCCCCGCCTACATCGAGTTCCTCTGCAGCCAGTTCCCCATCTACGGCGACTGGGTGGGCCGGTAGCCGGCGGCTCCTCAAGTTCGGATGACGTGCCTGGCAGGGGCGTACGGCCATGCGCTCCTGCCAGGTTCTTCCCTCCCTGACACCCCTCCCTGACCCCCCTCCAGGCGCCCCGGTTTCGTATATGAAATTAGCCTTTGCCTGCCTCATGTTGTAAGATGAGCCCAGGCGCAGGGGCAACCGAGTCCTGTCTTTGCGTCGGGGAGGTTGCCATGCTGATCAGGCTTGGACTCATTGGAATCTCTATTGTCGTGGCCGCGGTGGTCCTGGTTCAGACCGCGGGCCAGATTTTTCCCGACCCCAACGAGCGCCCGGCCGTCAGGTTGACCGAAGAGGTGACTCGGACCAACCGCACCGCCGGCTGGCTGGACACTTCCTTCGCCAATGTCCTGCCCCCTTCGCCGCCGGCCCAGAGCGCGAGCATGGCCCTGCCCGGAGGCGCAGCCGGGGAAGCCGCAACATCCCCCGGCACTCCCTCCCAGCCTGGCGCGGCGGGCGATGAGCCCGGTGCCTCGCCCGACCCCACCCCGGACCGCTACCCCGAATACAACAACCCCACCGACCTGGACGCCCGGGCGGCGGCAGACTTTACCGATGAAATGGTTGAGGAGCTGGAGATACGGGACACGGAGTACACCAGGGCCGTGGATGAGTTCTACAACGAGTGGTCAGCCCGCTATAGCCTGGCCGTTGACGCCCACAAGCGATTTCGCTGGCGCATTGACCGGGCCGGCGTGATTGCCACCGAGTACTTCCAGCGGCAGGCCGACCTGACCAGCCAGATGACCAATCCCCAGCGGCGGGAGGTGTTCCGCCAGAGGGACCTGCAGGAACAGGAGCTCTACCGCCAGTGGCAGGTGCAGGCCCACGAGATTCTGCAGCAGTCCAACGCGATTATGGCAGAGCTTAGGCAGTTGAACCTGGAGATTACCAAGGTGCGCCTTTCGGCCAACTTCCTGGCCCTTCACCAGGAGTTCCAGACCATACCCCATGCCATAACCCAGCTGCATAACGATCTGGCATTGTTCCGGGCCAGGTCCGAGCAGCTGCAGCTCAGCTTCAGTACCGGCGCCGTCCACAACCAGTAGGAGTAGCCACG
Source organism: Chloroflexota bacterium (assembly GCA_028875055.1). GTDB lineage: Bacteria > Chloroflexota > Dehalococcoidia > Lucifugimonadales > UBA3495 > Bin22. Next base: position 13,199 of record JAPPGG010000033.1, on the reverse strand, counting down.
GTGCAGCGGGCCAAGACCCTGGGACCCAAATTTCTGGAAGCCTTTAACCGGCGCCTGCCCAACCAGAGCCGGGCCGACCAGGTCAGGTCGGTTGCGGCTGGCCTGGCCCTGGTATTCATCCTGCTGCCGTGGATGCCGGCGGGCCCGACGGGGGCAATGACCGGCAGCCGGCTGGTGGGCTACAGCCTGTTTAACGACGCGGCCGGGGGCTGGTTCCGGGAAAATGCCCTGGGAGCTGCGCTGTTCGTGCTCGTGCCCACCCTGACCATCTGGCTGGCTTTCTACGCCTTTGTGGCGATAATCAGGGGGCGCAACCCCGTGAAGTCGCACTTGTTCATCGTCGTTATGCCCATTCTGACCCTGGGGATGGCTTCCCATCCCATGCTGGACCGCCCGCCCAGCGTGCTGTTTGGCCTGCCCGTACCCCAGATAGGCCTGCTGCATATGGTGGCAATCCATCTGGGCCTGTTGCTTTACGGCCTCTATCTCCGGTACTGGACCCGGTGGTTCTCCGGACCAGTTCAGCCCTGAGCTTTCAGGGCGTTGAGTCCGCTTGCCTTCGGCGCAGGACTCTCATTAGTTTCCCGGTGGCGTTTCCCGGTGGCGTTGCTTGGTGGCGTTGCCTGGTGGCATTGCCTGGTCTGCGTCCTTGCCGTTTGCATCGGCTGCCCCTGCCTCGCGGTTGACAGGCATCCTTCAAACAGACTATATATCGCCTTGTAATACTGACCGGAATCCACAACTCGTGCCCAGTTGGAGGTACTCTCATGGTTGAATCCCAGGACCAGACACCCGAAAGGTCTTTGATGGATTCGGTAGAATTTGCCGAGAATCCGGAACCCCGGTGCGCCTGCCTGCTCGTCCTGGACGTATCAACCTCAATGACCGGCGAGCCCCTGCGGGAGTTGAGCAAGGGGCTGTCTTTCTTCAAGTCCTGCATTGAAGAAGATATCCTGGCCTCCCTGCGCGCCGAAATAGGCATCGTCACCTTCAACCACGAGGCCTCCCTGGTCCACGACTTTACGACGGTGGACGAGTTCAATCCTCCGGCGCTCACCGCCGCGGGCGGCACGAGAATCTCCTCGGGAATAAACCTGGCGCTGGACGTAATCGAAGAGCGCAAGGAGACCTATCGGGCCCACGGCATAACCTACTACCGGCCCTGGGTGTGGCTGATTTGCGACGGCCGTCCCGAGCACGACGAACCGGGTGACTGGGACGCGGCCAGGGAGCGGGTAAAGCAGGCCGAGAACGACAGCCAGGTCAACTTCTTCACCGTGGGCGTAGGCGGCGCCGCGATGGATGAACTGGACACCATAGGCAATCGGCGGGCCGTGAAACTCCAGGGGCTCAATTTCCAGGAGATGTTCGCCTGGCTTTCCTCTTCCATGTCTTCAGTGTCCCAGTCCCAGCCCTCGGATACGGTGGCCCTGTCCAGCCCCGACAGCTGGGCCCAGGGATGGGATTCGGTCTGATGACCCTGGGCAGCCGGTTGTCCGTTTACAGCGCATCGGTGGCCGGAACCAGCCACCTGCGCCGTGGCACGGAACGGCAGGACCAGGTATTCCATCGCTCCGAGCCCGGTTTCACCGTAGCCGTCGTCTCCGACGGCGCCGGCTCGGCCCCCAACTCGGCCCTCGGCGCCCTGGTCACCACCAGGACGGCCGCCAGCACGGCAACCTGGCATCTCCTGCAGCAGGCCGGCCCCCCGGGAGCCGCGGCCCTGGAGGAAGTCTTGACCTGCGCTGCCCTTGGCGCTCGCCGTTCCCTGGAGAAAATGGCCTGCCAGACCGGGGAGCCATTGAGTTCCTATGCCAATACCCTTTTGCTGGCCGTTCAAACGGATACATTGCTGGGGGCGGCCCAGGTGGGCGACGGGGGAATAGTGGTGTCGGACTGCCACGGGGGCTTCCGGCTGTTCACCTCTCCCCAGCGCGGGGAATACGCCAACCAGACCACCTTCGTCACCTCCGGCAATGGCCTGGAGAGCCTGGAAGTCCGGGTGTCGGAGGCGCGGCCCCGAAATCTGGCCATGTTCTCCGACGGCCTGCAGAACCTGGTAATCGAGAACGCCACCCAGCAGCCCTTTCGGCCCTTCTTCAATAATGTCTTCCAGTGGCTGGAAGAGCAGACCGATCCGCGGCGGGTGGAGTCGGAGCTTGCCAGCCTGCTTCGCTCACCCCGGGTCGCTGCCAAAAGCGACGATGACATCACCCTGCTGCTGTCCATCCGCCGGTAGCTGTCCATTCGCCGGCATAAGGAGGAACCATGCCTGCTTTCAAGACAGGGAAGCAAATTGTCCAGGCTCGCAGGGAGCTCAAGTCCGGCGGTGAGGGCACGGTATTCCTGGTGGACTCTCCGGACTATGTGGCCAAGATATACAACGACTCTTTCTACAGCAGCGGAGGGTTGAGCAAGCGGGGAAGACTGGCGGAGCAGAAGCTCACCGCCATGATCGAAAACGCTCCTCCTAACCAGGATGCCGACGGGCGGATTGCCCTGGCGTGGCCGGATTCCATCCTTTACCACCACGACAACGACCGCGACGGGTTGATGGCGGGCTTCCTTATGCCAAAAATCGACCTGAAAGAATACGAAGAGATCATAAATTACTGGAACCCCAAGCTGCGAAAGCGGAACGCCAACATTCCCGACCAGGGCGAGCAACTGGAAGAACTGCTCTATGTGATCATCACCAACATCCTCACCGTCCTGAACGGAATTCACAACCTGGGTTACGTTATTGGCGACATTAACGAAGGGAACATTCTGGTTGACTACGCGGGTCGGGTGGCGTTCCTTGACGCGGACTCCTTCCAGGTTACAGACAGCAGGAACAACCTGGTCCATCGTTGCGGCGTCGGCACCGAGCCCTATATGTCTCCCCGGGTTGTTAGCCTTACAAAACAGGATTGCACCGAATCCAGGTGCCCATCCGGCGAGACTGATGCTCACAACCGGGGATTCGCCTGTTTCGACCGCAATAGAGACGACGACAATTTTGCCATTGCGGTGGTCCTGTTCAAGCTGCTTATGTGGGGCACGCATCCCTTCGACGGCCCCGATGGCGCGTTGAAAGACAAGATCGCCGGGCACATGTTCCCCTATAACAATCGGACGGTAATGCCCCCGGAAAGGACCCGGCGCCGGTGGGCCCAGCTCTCCCCCCAGTGGCAGAACTACTTTGGACGCACCTTTGTATCCGACCGGCGCTATACCCCCACCGAGGTGCTGGGCCTGGGGCCGCCCCTCAAGAGGAACAATCAGCCTAACCTGGGCCGTCAGCGGACGGTCAGCTGGATAGGCCGCAGCAGGGGAGGCACCAATTCCGCTGCACCAGCCACAGGCCAGGGATCCGCATCGTCCAACGCCGGAACCAACAACGGCGCCAATTCCAGCGGGGGGCAAACGGGCCGGCACGCCGCCGGGCCGCCGCCGACTCCGCCCCAGCCGCAGAAGGTCAAGTGTCCCAGGTGTGATGCGCCAAACGACCACCTGGAGATATTTTGCCAGGAGGCGGGCTGCCAGGAGCCCCTGGCGAGAAATGGCGGCGCTTGTCGGGCCTGCAATAGAGACATTCCCGTCAACGCAATCTACTGCCCGAAATGCGGCGAGGAGCAATACCCCGGGCAGGTCAAGAGCGCCGTTCTCGGAAAGAGGTAAGTGGCGGCCCTTCCGTTTCGGGACTTGCGGCCAGGTCTCTCTTCCTGCCGGCGCCGTGCAGCGCCGTAAATTTGAAACAGCGCCGGCGGGTCTTTTGCCTGGACGGCAATTAACCCGCCCACTTCTGAGTTTGTAGCCTTACCCTATGAACTGTCCCGACTGCGGCAAGCGAGTTCCGGACTACTCACTGTGGTGCGCCTACTGCCGAAGGCGCCTCTATCCCTCCCAGGTGCCTTCCCGGTTTGCCGGCCTGTATGTCCTGGCCCGGGAAAAGCGCTACTGGGGAATAGCGGCGGCGGGCCTGGCGCTCAGTTACGTTTTGCTGCTATTCGTTTGCTCTTCAAATTCCGGTGACGGGTTGATTCCCCTGGCCCCCGGCTCTCAGCCCGCGCCGGTAGCTGCCGTAACCCCCGGGATACTTGCGCCCACGCCGGTCCGCCCAGCGCCTGCCGGCAGTCCGTCCGCAACTCCCTCCGTGGCCGACATAGTCAGCGCGGTCAGTCCTGGTGTTGTAATGGTCAGTACCACGACGGGAATCGGTTCCGGGTTTGTGGCTGACAGCTCCGGGTTCGTGATCACCAACGCCCACGTGGTGGGCAGCTTTGATGAGGTAATGGTCATCCTGGTTGACGGATCTGCCTATACTGCCCGGGTGCTGGACCGGGACACCCAGAGCGACCTGGCCTACCTGGAAATGCAGAACGCCCCGGCCCTTCCGTCCCTGTCCATAGGCGACTCCGACCGCATTCGCCGGGGGGAGGAAGTTTACGCCATTGGCTATCCCCTGGCGGAAATTCTTAGCCGGGAACCCAGCGTCACCAGGGGCATCCTCTCCGGCAGGATCGACCGGCACCTGCAGATTGACGCCGCCCTGAACCCCGGCAACAGCGGCGGTCCCCTGATTAACCGGCGGGGCTGCGTGGTGGGCATCAACACCCAGGTATTGCGCCAGGCCGGCGGGAACATCATCGAAGGTGTGGGGCTGGCCATACCTATAAACGACGTTACCTGGCCCCTGCCCAACCGCACCGATGACTGCGTGGTTCCGGCCGGCTCTCAGACGGCCCTGTTGCCAACAGTCCCGCCGTCCCCCACGCCCACTCCGGAGCCGGAACCCACTCCGACTGCGACCCCGACGCCGGAGCCGACGCCATCTTCATCTCCCGCGCCAACTCCGACGCCAGAGCCGACGGCAACGCCCACCCCGACTCCGGAGCCCACCGCCACCCCCTTGCCAACCGCTACGCCCACACCGACTCCTACGGCTACTCCGACGCCGACGCCCACTCCCGTACCGTGGACCGCCAGGCGGTTTTCAGCCGGCGGCATTGAGTACAATTTCAACGCGCCCGGCAATTACCGGGGCGGACCCAGTGGGTATGGCCTGCAGAGCCCCGATGGATCAATATTGATTGACTATAGGTCCCAGGGGTTTTCCGGCCTGCTGACTTCCGACCTGATTGCCCGAAACTGGGTGCCCCACGGCAGAACGGACGGCGACGCCAGGAAGGTGATGGCGGTGCGGGATGCCCCATTCCTGCATGACTGGCCCACGGCCAGCAGCAGCGCGGTCCAGTACATATACGAGAGCGAGCTTTGCCCGGGGGGATTCATGACTCGAAAGGGCGCCTATGCCCTCCATATCCTGGAGGGGGTGGCGTTTATACTCAGGATAGACCTATGTGACCGGGTACGGTGGAGCCGGAGCGAATTCGGCCTCAGCAATGAGCAGATCCGGGATATGATCCTGTCCAGCGCAAAGCGGGTCAAATAGCGTCCCCGCCACGAGGATTTATGCAATTTCTTCGACCGGACAACCGGAGATCGCCCCTGACCCCCACCGAATCCCCCTTGCCCGTGGCCCACGAGTCCTGTGAGCGGGCCCTGGAACTGGTCAACTATCACCGCATGATGCAGGACGAGCCCTTCCTGGCCATGGGCGCCAACCCGGCCGCCCAGCTGCACGCCGACAATTGCCTGAAGAACGGCCACGTTTCCCAGTGGGACCTGGAGGGACTGAAACCCTACATGCGGCACAGCCTTCAGGGCGGCTGCCACCCCAGCGCCACCTTCGCCTGGCAGGGCGGGGACCCGGACCCTTCCGGCATCACCGACCTGGAATCCCGGATAGAGTCGGGCATTGGCCAGCTGTTCAATGTCGTGGGTCATCGTCCGGCATTGCTGGACCCGCTTCATCGAAAGGCAAACATCGGCATTGCCTGGAACAGGCGCCAGGCGATCCTGGTACTGGAGTTTCAGGGGGACTACGTCGAGTTCGACGCTTTGCCCCGCATCAGCGGCGGAAACATAAGGTTCTCGGGTTCCGTCAAGAACCGGGTCCGGTTGAGGGAAGAGGATGACCTGGGCGTACAAATCTGGTACGACCCCTTGCCAGGGCCGCTGACCACCGGTCAGCTGCTGCGAGTGAACGCCTACGACCATGGCGTCATCGTGGCGGCCCTCAGGCGCCCGCTGCCGGCCGGCCAATTCTGGCAGGAAGACTCGGGCCTGCTGGAGGTCAGTCGTTGCACCGGCCCCGAGGAAATACCTCCCGATGCGCCGGTTCCCTCCAACCAGGCTGAGCTAGACGCCCTGGTGCGGGAAGCCTGGTACCGCAACGAGGTTGTCTGGAGAGAGCAAGCGCCGTTCCAGTGGATTACCTGCGGCAATTGGAACGTGGGGCCCGAGGGGTTCGCCGTGGAAGCCGACATCAGCCCGGTGTTGCAGGCAAAGGGGCCCGGCGTTTATACCCTGGCGCTGTGGGCCCCCATGGATGGGCGGGACGGGCCGGTGGAGGTGGCCCGGTACTCCATGTTCGTTACCTGAACCGTCCGCACTTGAGCCATCCGCCAACGGGGGCGACGGGAGAAGCAGGCCTGAAAAATGCCGGGGACGCGGCCGCGTCCCCGGCAAGCAATTGTCATTAACCCTTTGCCCCGTCAGTACCCTATGGCGCAGCCGTCCTTCCGGGGTTCCGAGCCGGCCCACAGCACCCCCGTTTCCGGGTTGCGCTGGATTACCTGGCCGCCGCCCATGCCTACCCGCGCGTGGCCCTGGATCATCTCCAGGCGGTGGCCCAGGGCTTGCAGTCCGCCGATGACCTCCGGCGCCAGCCCTTCCTCTATTATGGTGGTGTCCCCGATTACCTGGAAGCGCAGCGCGTTCAGGGCCGCCTGGGGCTCCATGCCAAAGTCCACCATGTTGGTCATCACCTGCAGGTGGCCCTGGGGCTGCATGAACCCGCCCATTACCCCGTAGCACAGGTACAGCTCGTCGTCCCTGGTGGCCATGGCCGGAATTATCGTATGGTAGGGGCGCTTCCCCGGCGTCAGCGCGTTGGGGTGGTCGGCGTCCAGCGAGAACAGGGCGGCCCGGTTCTGCAGCACTATCCCCGTGCCCGGCACCACCAGCCCGCTCCCAAAGTTAATGTAAACGCTGTTGATGAACGAGCAGGCGTTGCCCTCGCCGTCCACCACGCTGACGTACACCGTGTCGCCGCCGCCGCCGTTGCCAAAGGCCGTAATGTCCCCGTGGGGCGCGTGGGGCATGGCCCGCTCCGGGTCTATCATCTCGCGGCGGTGGGCCGCCCAGCCCTTGTCCGTCAGCTCCGTTACGGGCACATCGGCCATCCGCGGGTCCGCCACGTACCGGTAGGCGTCGGCGAAGGCCAGCCGCATGGCCTCGATCAGGTGGTGGTACCGGCTCACCGACTGGGGCCCCATGCCCTTGACGTCAAACCCCTCAACGATGTTCAGCGCCTCCAGCGCCGCTATCCCCTGGCCGTTGGGCGGACACTCCCAGCAGGTAACACCCCGGTACTCCGTGCTGATGGCCTCGTCCCAGTCCGACGTATGCCCCGCCAGGTCCTCGGTGGTTATCCACCCGCCCTGCTCCTGCACGAAGGCGGCAATCTTCTCCGCGATCTCCCCCCGGTAGAAGGCCTCCGACCCGCCCTCGGCGATGGCCCGCAGCGTCTTCGCCAGGGTCGGCAGCTTCATCACCTCGCCCTGCACCGGCGGCCGCCCGTTCAGCAGCATCTCATCTCCCCCGGGGCGGGCCGACAGCCGGGGCCCCTGCCCCGACCACTGGTACGCAATGTAGTCGCTGACCGGAAACCCCTCCTCGGCGTAGCGGATTGCCGGCGCCAGCGCCTCCGCCAGCCCCATGGTCCCATGCTCCGCCAGGATGGTCTCCCACCCGTGCACCGTGCCGGGGATGGATACGGAAAAGGGGCCGTCCTGGGGCATCTGCCGGTGTCCCGCGCCCCGCAGCTGGTCAATGGACGCCGCTCCCGGCGCCCGCCCGCTGCCGTTCAGGGCATGGACCTTCCCGTCCCGGGCGTGCCGCACCAGGGCGAACATGTCCCCGCCCACGCCGGTGGACTCGGGCTCCACCACGTTCAGGGTTGCCGCCGCCGCCACCGCCGCGTCCACCGCGTTGCCCCCCTGCATCAGTACCTGCAGCCCCGCCTGCGCCGCCAGCGGCTGGCTGGTCGCCACCATCCCGTTCAATGCCAGCACCGGCGACCGCCTCGAATCAAAAAACATGGTTATCTCCTTTACGTACGCCCTCACCCCCGGCCCCTCTCCCCCAGGGAGAGGGGAGAGAGCCCTCACCCCCGGCCCCTCTCCCTCAGGGAGAGGGGAGCGCCCTCACCCCCGGCCCCTCTCCCTCAGGGAGAGGGGGGCTTACATTCTTCTTTTGTGGGAGGGGAGCCGGGGAGGAGGGCCTCCCTGATTTCAATGAGGACTCTGTCCAGATCAGCGAAAATTTCCTGGTTTCTGAAGACCAACAACCTTACCCCGCCTTCCCTTATTTCTGTGCGCCTGGCTTTGTCATAAGCTGCCTGATCGGGATAATCGTGGATATCGCCATCCAGTTCCACGGCCAGCCTGGCCTCATGACAGTAGAAATCCAGGACATACCTTCCCGCCGGATGTTGACGCCTGAATTTGGCCTTTGCCAGTTGCCGGTTGCGCACTCTGTGCCAAAGCAGTTCTTCGGCTTTCGTTTGCTCACGGCGCAATTCACGGGCGCAAGGAATAATGTAACGTGGCGAGGTTCCCTGATTCATCCGTTCCGCATCCACCATCCCCAGCCAATCTCCCCTCTCCCCCAGGGAGAGGGGCCGGGGGTGAGGGCGTCCCTAATATATCATCCACACCCCTTCGTGCCTATTCGTCCATAAATCCCCCCTCGCCCCCAGGGAGAGGGGCCGGGGGTGAGGGCCGCATCCCCCCTCGCCCCCAGGGAGAGGGGCCGGGGGTGAGGGCTCTATGGTATATTACCCCCATCAACAACTTTGGAGGTTTTCCCTATGCCCGCAGAGGTTGGCCAGCCGGCCCCCGATTTCTCCCTTTATGACACCGACCGCAACGTTCGCACCCTCCAGGAGTTCCGCGGCAAAACCGTCGTCCTCGCCTTCTTCCCCGGCGCCTTCACCGGCGTCTGCACCACCGAGGCCTGCACGCTCCGCGACTCCGTCCCCGACTTCGACGGCATGAACGCCCAGGTCCTCGGTATCACCGTGGACGGCCCCTTTGCCCAGAAGGCCTGGACCGACGCCAACTCCGTCAACTACCCCTTCCTGTCCGACTTCTCCCGCGACGCCGCCAACGCCTACGATGTCGCCCTCCCCGGCCTGGCCGGCATGGAAGGCTACGTCGCCTGCAACCGCGCCGTCATCGTCATTGACGGCCAGGGCACCGTCCGCTACCGCTGGGTCGCCCCTGCCCCCGTCAACGAACCCGACTACGACGAGGTCAGGGCCGCCGTCCAGGCCTGCGCCTGACCCCATACCCCGGTCCGGTTTATCCACGCAGGAACACGAAGAGCCACGAAGGAACGGATTTATCCACGAATACCTGGTTTGGGGGCAGGGGCGCACGGCCATGCGCCCCTACCCCCGCCCCATGCCATTCCCCCCTCTCCCCCAGGGAGAGGGGCAGGGAGTGAGGGCGCGCCCTTCCCAAATTCTAAAAAACTTCTAAAACAAATCAAAAACCCGCATTTAGCGCAGCTTGACTTTGCAGCCCCTGCCGGGTTTAATCTATTCCCGATACCGAAAGCCCGGCCCCACATACGCCGGGCCCCGCGCAGGATGTTGGGTGGTGTACCTATGAAAGGCCTTATCTTTAACTCTCACCGGCTCGACCCCTCCGTCATCCCCCGCAGCCCACCGGCATTGCAGTTGCGAACGGGGAATTGCGAATCCACAACCCAGACCGACCCGTCATTCCGGCGAAGGAACAGCCTGCCCCGTGCCCGACACGGGGTCACCCCGTACTTGATACGGGACCGGTATCCAGGACCCCAAATTCCCAATACCCCGTCGTAACACTGGCGTAATACAGGGGTGGTTAGATTATCTTAACCCCATTTAAAAGGAGAGGTTTTGTGATAATGGGATTTACCCCATTTATTGGCCTGGCCGTGGTTGTGGCCCTGGCTCTCGCCGCCGTCTTCGGCAGCATGAGCCTGGCAAACCCGGCGATGGCCGCCATTGGTCAGCCGGCCGATGCCGAGCTGACTGAGCGGACGAATGACGCCCAAGTGGCTCAACTGATGTTGACGCTTACTGGTGGACCTACGTCAGTCGTGGGGACATTTAGTACGACTGTCACCGAGGATACCGGTTGGTCTTACAAGAGGGCTGAGACTGAAGCGGCAGTTGATGTAATCGCCGCGTGGACGGCCCTAAATAGTGGAAATGGTACTGACGACGATACCATAAGTATCGCTGATGGCTTGGCCACCTTCACGGTGGATGCGCCTACTAACGGACAAACTTAGTATGTCCGGGTTCGGCGGGTAGTCGATAGCGCACTTACTGCCACGAGTAATATTGCGTCTGCTATTCCGGGACCCGCAGCCAATGGCGACACTGACATAACCTCGGCTTCTGGAGAGGGTCTTAACCCTGGCCAGGTTAAGGTCGAATGGACGTTTTCACCTGAGGCCACTGGCGCTGTCGAAGTTACCGGGTGGCAGTACTCCAAGTCAGCAACCGGAGCATGGGAGACCATACCCGGTAGCGACGACGACACCCGCGAATACACAATAGATGGTGTCGCCAGTGGAGCGATGGTTCGAATCAGACCAGTCGCCAATGGGATACCTCCGGCCGCTACCGATACAGCGGATGATGGTGCGATAGCTAGTTTTGCTGTCACCAACTTGACTGGCACGGCTGTTTTCGAGCCTGGTGAAGGTGAGCCTGCAGAAAACATGCAGTACACCATCAAGTTCACCCCACCGCTTATAGATAATGATGAAGTCGAAGATGGGGCGACAGACGACGATGACATACTGGTCGCTGCCGGAAGCACCGATATCATCGTTAAGCTGGCGGAGTTTGACGTTCCCTCCAACATCGCTGACAGCTCCGTAACCATTCAGGTTCGCAACCAAAGCAGGCCTGCAGGTTCAGTCAGTGTTGATGGCACCGAAATCAGGGTGTCACTTCCGACTGGAGATGATAAGTTTGCTCCTGAAAATAACCCCAACGTTGCAGATGATGGGACCGACTTCATAGATGAACAAGGCAATTTCCTGGAAGGTATAGGGGAAATAACCGTCATCATTCGAGCAAACGCCGGCATCAAGAACCCCACCGAGGGGAAGATTTACTCCTTCGATGACGACAACAAACGCTTTGTCGAGGTCGAGGGTGGTGCCAGGCACTATCTGGCCGACTTCGAGGTCGTTCGGATTATCGAACTCGATCCCGAGGACGGCGGTCGGGGCGACACTGTGGAGCTGAAGGCCTCTGGCTTCAAGAATGGCACCACCGTGACATTCTACCGGCACGACGGCGACGCAGATACGATCGGCGCCAACCGGGAGACCCTGTGTTCCGCCCAGGTCAATTCTGCTGACATTGGCTCCTGCGAGATCACTGTGACGGCCCCTCTGTTCGAGCGCGGTGACAATTTCATTAACGCCGTAGATGGGCGCTCCAAGACTGCCCAGGAAAGCGGGGCTTTCGTCCTGGAGCCGGCCATAGAGATAGTTCCCGCAGAAGGTAGCCCGGGTGAAAGCATCCAGGTACAAATGTACGACTTTAGGTCGGGATCTGGCGTTTCCAAGGTGGAGATTGCTCGCCAGGCCCTGTATTCGCACGCCACTGAGCCCAATAAGCTGTTCATGTCCCCGGCTGCGGCCGCGGCTGAGGGTTACTCCCTCTGGACGCCCGGTGGTAGTACCAGCGGTACTGGTGGTGAGCACAATTTCCGGTTGGTAATACCTAACCAGGCGCCCGGCGGCGTGCAGGACTTCAGGGTTACTGCCGGTTCCGGCGCGAATGAGGAAGATGCTTCCACCAGCATATTTATAGGCGGCCCCTCTGTAATGGTTACCCCGACTACTGTGCTGGCAAACCAGCGCATTAGTCTGGTAGGCAACGGTTTTAACCCTGGCAGCACGATTACCAGCATCACGTTCGGCGGCGACACCATTGACCCTGCTGAAATCAACGACAGTGACGACGTCAATGTCGATAGCAACGGTAACTGGTCTGCCTCCGTGGACCTGCCCCTGGCCACCAGCACCGTAGCCCCCGGGTCACATTCCATCAAGGTCAGCGACTCAGGCGGACGTACCGGTGAGATTAGTGTAACGGTCCCGGCCCGGTCGGTAACTATCACCCCAGAAACCGGACGGGTAGGCACCCTGGCTTTGGTCAGCGGCAAGAACTTCCCCAGCAAAAACGATGACGGCCAGAGCTTCAGCATCGAGGTGGTCTATGAGGCCTTGAACGGCAGCACGACAACCACTGCGGTGCCCAATGCCAGTGGGGCGTTTGAGACGGAAATCAGGATTCCTACTACGGCTACCATTCCGTCCACCAACGTCATCAAGGTGTCCTTCAATGTGGGCACCGACACTCCCGTCGTTACGACCCTTACCCATAATGTGCCGGAAGGGGTTATCGACCTGTCTGAGACCAGCGGCTCCCCCGGTACTACCATTACCATCAGCGGCGAAGGCTTCAAGGCCTACGTCCCTGTCAGCATCGTCAAGGTGGGCGCCATCGAGGTAACACCTGCGCCACGTCCTTCCACCGATGTCAATGGTATGATGAGTTTCGACATCACCATACCTGGGCTTGACAACGGTATACAGACGGTCGAGGTAAGGGTGGGACAGACCACGGCTAGCACCGGTTTCACCGTGCAGCCTTCCGGCGTCAACCCCGGCGACATCAAGGCAGTTGCAGAGGGGCTGGAAGAACTGGGTGACAACCTGGAAGTCGTCTGGCACTTCAACAACGACAGCAAGGCATGGACCTTCTACGACGGCCAGGACGGCAGCAACCTGACTCACCTGATCACCGGCGAGACCTACCTGATCCAGGTCAAGTCCACGGTGCAGGTAATTCTTAACCGCGACACCAGGAACCTCACCTGCGTGGACGGCAACTGCTGGAACCAGATCGTCTGGTAAGTCAAGGCCAGGAATAGGCGCAACCAGGGGCGATTCCCAGTCATTCTGAGCTTGACGAAGAATCCGCCCCTGACCCCCGGCCCGTATAAATG
>JAPPGG010000025.1 GCA_028875055.1 Chloroflexota bacterium | reverse complement strand
TTCCTGACAACCTTGCTCCTCCAGTTCGCCAATCCATCCATGCGATAGCCCTGGGTAGGGTGCAAGCGGCCCCGAGCTAACCTGGTGTAGCCCTGGGGGAAGTCTAAATTTCGATATTGATGTCTCCCCAGCGTTCCAGGAAGGCTTCCTGCAGGCCTCGAAACTTCTCCTGGTAGGCAGGGGTATGGATTGGACTAGTCGTCATTATGACCGCGTCTTCCCGATTGTCGGAGTAATAGTTTTTGCGGATCCCCACTTCCTGGAAGCCATATTTCTCGTAAAGTCGCTGAGCAATGAAGTTGGATACTCGAGCTTCGAGGGTAAGAACCGCTGACCCCTGCTCGACAGCGACCCTGACGGACCCTATGAGCAACAATTCCCCGATACCGTTACCCCGCAGTTCTTCCCTGACGGCAATCTCCGTGATGTGAGCCTCGTTTCCCTGGAACCACAGACCCACATAGCCGGCTATGTTGTCTGGGCCAGCTTCGGGGGTGACGTCCCTGCCAAACATCCCCTTGACACCGCCCACCATTCGGCCCCATAGCGAAGCGTCGGGAACCGTACCAACTTCCTCTCTGAGCGACTGGGCGGGAAAGGAGGCGGCATCGCTGTTCTCGCTTTCCGGACGGCAGGCGACCAGGTATCTGGCGTAACGATTGTTCAGGTCGCGCTTAAGGGAGTTGCCCATAAACAGGGGGGCAAACGCCTCGCGCTCGATTTCCTTGACCTGGTCAATGTCTTCGGCTCTAAGCCGGCGAATCGAGACTTCCACGGTATTGGCTATCCATGAGTCGAGCTGGGAGACCCAGTTCTATTGAAGCTTGCAGAATTCTAACATAGTCCCGGCGGACTCCATTTGCGCTGTAACTCGGGCGTCTTCTGGCGAGTTAAGCCACTATAGCGAGATGGCAGCCTTGGCCTTTGGACTGCCTGTCTCTTACTTCTCAATGGAGACCTTGCCGTAAACACCGTCGTATCCGGGTTCGACGTGGATTTCGCCTCTCCGAACCCGGAGGATGGCATCAGCCATGTTATCGTCGCTGACTTCGGACAACTCGGATTCGGGAGCCCACAGCAGGGTGCGGTATTCGGAACCAATGGCGGACACCAATTGCTGGTATTCAGCTAATACTCCCCTGGTAGCGGGACCACGATTTCTCGCGGCTGAAATTATGTCAATTAGCGGTACCATTCTGACGAATGTAGGTCTTCCCTCAGGAGATGGAACACCGCAAGTCGGAAGAGCCGCTGTTCCCGTGGGAAGGGAAGACGCCGCGGGCCACTGAGTTGAACCGGCCAGGTCCATTACCCGGTGCGCCACTCCCAGGGTCATTGCTCGTCCGCAGTTGGGGCAGTTGTCGCCCTCGCGCCTGGTTCGGGCAGGATCGAAGGACACGCCGCACTTGCGATGGCCGTCGAAGTGGTATTTGCCCTCCTCTGGGTACATTTCTACGGTGAATTCCACGCCCCTGGATTTGAGGCCTCGCTCAAGGTCCTCAAACCCCGGTTCACCGGCAAACACCGTCAGTTCCCTACCCAGTTTGGGGAGCGAATGGGCATCGGAGAAGGAGACTATTGCCTTGTCCGCCAGTTCCGGTACGGACCAGTTCATTTCGGGATCGCTGGACAGCCCCGTTTCGATGGCCGGGATGTGTTCCAGCATATCGCCAAAGGCTTCGGGGAGGCTGTCAAATCCGGATTTGGACCCGAATATGCCGTACCAGGGGGTCCAGGCATGGGCAGGAATTACGAGGCAACCAGGATCGGTCTCAAGACACACGGATGTGGCATCCGCAGCGGAAAGGGCAAGAGTTGGCCTGCCGTCCGAATGAAGATTGCCATACCTGGCGAAGGAAGCGGTCAGCTTCTCCGCGACCTCAATGGAGGGTGCGAACACCAGCAGGTGGATTCGTCGGCCACGGCCATCCTGCCGAAATACGCAGCTGACCTCGGTGCCCATAACAAAGGCCACCCCCTGGTACCGGTAGGCGCCATTGGGAGACTCCACCAGCTTGCTCTTGAGCTCCTGGATCCAGCGGGGATGGGTGAAGTCTGCGGTGGAAAGCAGGTCAATGCCCTTGTAGCCCGCCCACAGGGCAAGGTTCTCCAGGGAAAGGGCGGAACTGGTGGCGTAGGCGTAGGAAGAATGAAGATGGAGGTCTGCGACGAAGGACATGGCGCAAAGTCTAGCACAAGGTAGCTCCCCTGGAGCCGGCCAACGCCCCAATGGGCAGAGTCGCCCAAACTCTCTACTTGGCCAACCCCAGGATAAGCTGCCCCATTTCTACGGGTTTATGCAATGAGGCCAGGTGGCAAGCGTCCAGGTGAAGGATCTCGACGTCGTCAATCATCCTTGCCATGTTTATCTGGAGCGTTGGACTGAGCAGGCGGTCCTGGTCCAGGACCATGTAACTTACCGGGCAGGGAACCTCCTGAATGGAGAGGTTTACGCCGGTTTCCATCAGCCTGGTGGGAAGGGGGCCGAAATTACCCAGCGCGCGGGTGATTTCACTGGGATCCATCCCGTTGCAGAGGTACTTTGCCACAGCGGCCGGGGGCAGCCTGGTGTCCTTGCCCATTAGCTTGCCCCAGCTCAGGCTCTTGGAAAAGCGCTTGCGGACGCCGGAAGGAAAACGGGAAATGGGAGAGCGGTTGTCCTCGGGGATCAGGCCGGCAATCAGTGCCAGTCTCCTGGGGGGAGTCGGCAGGATTGTGGAAGCTTGCAGGCAAATCATGCCTCCCACGCCATGCCCAACCAGCACGAGATCGCGCATGTCCCGACGGTCCACAGTCCTGACAATGGCCTGTACGCATTCATCAAACCGGACGTCGGCGGTGTCGCCCTCCTCGTCGCTGCCGTGGCCGGGCAGGTTGAGGAGGTGAAACTGGCTGGCATATCTGGGTGCGTGCAACTGGGGCGGGTGTTCCGTTGGGGCCGTCACACTCCCCCAGACCTGTCCCCAGAACCAGGCTCCCTGGCCAACATCATGGACAATTAGGTAGTCGGTCATCCCGGGTCAATCGCTCCATTCGAATGGATTCAGTGAGGACATTGGGCAGTCGATGGATATAAGCGACGCATACCTTCTGGACTGGGCCCGGGTATCTAATCGGCCCCAATGGCCCCCTGCAGGGATTTGAGAAAATCCTCTTCTTGCTCGGGCAGAACGGTCCTTGGGTCGAAAAGCACCTGGTCGTTTTCAATGCGGGCAATTACCGGAGGATGTGCGCCCCTCAGCCTCTGCATGACTCCTTCCGCGCTTCCTCGAAGTGATGAGCAGTCCAGTGACAGTGCCCGGGTGGGCAGGGTCTCCCCCGGAAGGCTTCCCCCGCCGATGGCAGAACGGGTCTCGACAACCGTTCCACCGACTTTACCGCTGGAGGAAACCGCCAACTTCCAGGATTCCGCCCGCTCTTCCAGAATCTGCAATGGGGTGGAAATCATGCGCCAGACAGGAACTTCCCGCTCCGCTTCGCCTCGCAAATAGTGCATCAGAGTTGCGATGAGCGAGGCCAGGCTCATCTTGTCTATGCGGAAAGCCCTGGCCAGCGGGTGCCGTTCCAGCAGCCCAACGAGTTCCCGAGATCCGACAACTATGCCTGCCTGCGGCCCGCCCAGCAGCTTGTCACCGGAAAAGAAGGTGAGGCCAACGCCTGATGCGACACTCTCCTGGGGGGTGGGCTCGTGGGCCAGACCATAAGCCTCCGTGTCCAGCAGCGCACCGCTGCCGACGTCGTGGAGTACCGGAATGCCACAACGGGCGCCCAGGTGAACCAGTTCGGCAGGATCTACGGAGGCGGTAAATCCCTCCACTCGGAAGTTACTGGCGTGGGCCTTGAGAAATGCTCCCGTTTGGTCGGTTATGGCATTCTCATAGTCCCGGGCATAGGTACGATTGGTAGTGCCCACATCCACCAGGATTGCGCCACTCTGGGCCAGGACATCGGGTACGCGAAAGCCGCCGCCAATCTCCACCGCCTCACCCCGGGAAACGACCACCTCTTTTTCCGCAGCCAGGGCGGAAAGGCCCAGGAGGACCGCAGAAGCGTTGTTGTTGACCACCAGCCCGGCCTCTGCTCCGGTGAGTTGCTGGAGAATATCCTGCAGGTGGGCCTGCCTGGACCCGCGCCTTCCATTATTAAGGTCAAACTCGAGGTTTGAATAGCCCTGGGCGGCATGCAGGGCCGCATCCGTAGCCGACCTGCTCAGAGGGGCCCGTCCCAGGTTGGTGTGAATCACAACACCGGTGGCATTTATCACGGGGACCGGCGCCGGACGGTTCATGTTGTCGAGGAGCTGGCGGGTGGCCCGGGCAACCTCCTCTGCGCTGGGAGCATTTGCGCCTTCCCTTACCTCTGCCCGGGCCTTGTCCAGCTGGAGGCGCACCAAGGAAACAATCCAGTCCCTGCTGTAGGCCCTGACTTCCCTGGAAAGCAAGTCTGACGAAACTACGCGTTCCACGCTGGGGATGTTGCGAAGCTGGGTCAACTCGGAACTCCTAAGTTCTTTTCCCTGACGTTCTGACAAGAGCAGAGTGGTGGGCTCTCAATCCGCAGAAAGCCGGAATTGCGCTGTAGCCGGCTACCAATTCTAGCACGATTGTCAGGTGCAGATTCCGGGTGGTCTTCTCATTTGGCCGGCCAAGTTGGTTGCGGTCTGCGCTCGAATGGCGGCAGGGCTGGCAGCGGAGAGTCATTACAAGTCGGGCTTGCCAGAGGATCTGAACTCCTGGCTGGGAGCGTCGCACCGGGTCCCCAAGGGCGGGCATGCAGGAACGCATTTGGATGTTTGGACATCAGTCAGCGTGACATCCCTCAAAATGAAGCCTCCCTGACGGGAGTCCATATCTGTTTGGAATTTTACGGGGAAAGTATTAAAATGGAAGTGGCACCCTTGAAGCCAGGCCAGCCTGGCGACCGGTTCCCCACTTGGGCTTCTCCGGCAGGTGGTTATGAAAGGGACAATAATAGGCGTGTCGATTTTCCTTGTTCTGGCGGTCTCGGTCAGTTTCGCAGCCGTTGGGGCAGTTGCCCAGGTTTCCTCGGGCGCAACTCCTGCAGGCGTTGGCCCGCTCGCCTCGGCTGAATACGGCAATTTCCCGGGGCAAGCTGAGCCGGAAAAACAACCTGGCGTGTACCAGGCCTTCACATTCGTTTGCCCCTTCCACTAAGCTAAGTACTACTTTGCCCCAATTTGCTTCACTTTCCTGTGCCTCGCCAGACACTGCTTTCGCTGGCGAGGCTATGGCTTTTGAATACCCTTTTAGAAACGGAGCTGACCAATGCAGGCAGGACTTCCCCCCGAACTTGACGGACTCAAGAACATGGTCCGCCAGATAGTAAGAGACGAGTGCGTTCCGCTTGAAACCGAATATCTCGCCAATCCGCCTCAAGAAGGCGTGGACGATGGCGGGCCCAAGGGTATTGCGGAAACCGTGATGGGCATTGTTGGCTCCCTCACGCCCGAAAAATGGGGCAGGCTCAACCAGGTTTCCAAGGACACGGGCATCTTTACCTCCTTCGTGCCCGAAGAATATGGCGGCGGCGGCATGGGCGCTTTGGGCCACGTGGTTATGGACGAAGAGATTCACAAGAGCATCGTCCAGCTTCCTACTTCACCCGTGCCGATGATGATGATCGGTTCCTGCACCCCGGAACAGGAGCAGAAATACCTCTACCCTGCGATTCAGGGAGACCTCAATTACGCCTTCGGTCAGACGGAGCCCCAGGCCGGTTCCGACCCGGGTGGGATGATGCAGACGCGGGCCGTCCGGGATGGGGACGACTGGGTAATTTCAGGCCAGAAGATGTTCATCTCGGGGGCGGCTACGGCCGATTTTCTCCTGGTGCAGGCTGTGACGGACCCGGAAAAAAGGCAGCGGGGCGGCATCACGATGTTCATCATCGACAACCCCACTCCCGGCCTCAGTTTCGACCCAATTCGGGTCTGGATCGTTCCGACCCGGGCGCAGCAATACATGGTCAACCTGGACGAAGTGAGGGTGCCGCAGACGCAGGTGCTGGGCGAGGTTGGCATGGGTTTCAGCCTGGGACAAAAATGGCTGGTGCATCACGACCGCTTGTTGCGGGGGTCCATGGCCCTGGGCATACTGACGCGCGCCCTGGAGATGGCCATTGACTGGTCGAAGCAGCGGATCACTTACGGTCGGCCAATCAGCGAACGCCAGGCCATTCAATGGATGCTGACCGACGTTTACATCGACATCATGAACTTGAGGGCCGTGACCAGGGAAACGGCGGCGAGGGCTGACCAGGGGGAAGATGTTAGGGTCGAAGCATCCATGATCAAGTATTGCGCCGGAGAGTGGGGCTGCCGAAGCATAGACAAGATCATGCAGGTGTTCGGTGGACTGGGGGAGACCCTGGACATGCCTATACCTCACTGGTATCACCTTCTGAGGCACGCCCGCATCGGTGGGGGCACCTCGGAAATCCACAAGTTTGTAATGGCCCGCGGGTTACTGGACGGAAGGGTATCCTTCCAGGGGTAAACTACGTTGGTCATGTTATCGGGGCAGAGCCTGGCAGGAGCGTCGGGTATCTTCGTTTGGCAAGCCCGCGAGGCAGGCCGGCGCCGCAATTCGGCAGATGGCGAGCACAGACTTCAGGTTGCTTGACCCGGCCCAGGTCTGCCCTGAGCACCCGACGCTTCCCATAGCGGACAGGAAGGGTGAGACCTATTGTTTCAACTGCATCGTCTCAGCCTTCCAAACCCAGGCATACAGTGTCGCCTGCCGCATTCTCAACGACCGGTTCACGGCGGAAGATGCGGTGCAGGAGGGACTGACATCTGCTTACCGGTCCTTCGGCCAATTCCGGGGAGATAACCTGAAGGGCTGGCTGATGCGGATAGTCGTGAATACCTGCCGGGACATGCTTCGCGCCAGCCGGGCCCGGCCCTCGGTGCCTCTGGACCCAACTCCACCTGATCCGGATGCTGATGATGGAGTGCTGTCCGTAGCTGACATCCCGTCTGGCGAAGAGTCGCCGGAGGATTATGCTGAGCGCGGGGCCTTGAGGAATATTATCGAGCGGGCGCTGGCAGCCATTTCCGCAGAGCGCAGGGAGGCAATTGTCCTGGTAGATGTCGAGGGCTTCAGCTACGAGGAAGCTGCCACGGCGCTCAACTGTTCAGTAGGGACCGTAAAGTCCAGGATAAGCCGGGGCCGGCGGGAATTACGGGACATTCTGAGGGAGGCAGGGGAACTTCTGCCCTCCGGTTTTCGTCAGGAACAGTAGGGATATGTGGATATTTGGCAGGCATAAGCACCTGGCGGAGGAAGCGCTTTCCGACTACGTGAGCGGGCGGTTGTCCCCGCATCAGGAGGAGCGAGTGCAACGCTCCCTGGACGAGTGCGTCACGTGCCGGCACGAGCTGGAGTCGCTGCAGCTGACCTCGTCTTTGCTTCGGGAGTTGCCGGCGCACGAGCTTCCCCGCAGCTTCGTTTTTGCGGCTGCGCCAGCGGGGGCTTCACCGGTTCCTTCAGTGGGCGTCACCGGCGCCCGCAGTTGGACGTTCCGGCCGCCAGGCTGGGCATATGCGGGAGCCGCCTCGGTTGTTGGGCTGGCGGTGGCCGTCTTTGTCGTTAGCAGCGAAGCGAGTCTGTGGTTGCCCGGCGCTGAACGGCAAACCCCCCAGTCGGGGGCGGCAGCGGAATCGCAGGCTCTTCCCGCCTCCCAGGCTGCACCAATAGCATTGGCGGAAGAGAGCCGGACCTCTGTTCCTGTATTTCCGGAGATGGCGGCGGAAGTGGAGGTGATGGCAGAGAGTGAAGCTGCGAGTGATGCCCGGCGGCTGGCCGCACCGGCAGCCCCTGCTTTGTTCCCTGAAGCTCGGACGGAAGCAATGGAGATAGCGCCCACTGCTGCTCCCGAAGCCGCCTCCCTCGCGCCGGAATCCTACGACGCGCCAATTGGGGATGTAGCCCCTGCTGCAGCTTCTGCGGAGGCGCCAATGGAACAGGCGCCTACACCGGCTCCCGCGGCCGTAGCTGCGGCCAAAGAGCAGGTGGCAGGTGCGGCCGACGCGCCAATTGAAGCTCACGACGTTCCCGAAAGAAGCGCGGCCATAGAGCCTCCCCCTGCCCAACCGGCGCAGGTTATGGCGGAGGCGCCACCAGGGAATGAAGCGGCGACGTTGGCGTCTCCTCCGGCCGTTGACCGGCCGGCCGTTGCGGCAATGGAAGGGGAACCTGCGGCGATGTCCCCAGAAACCGAGCAAGGAGTAGGCAGGCAAGAATCTCCCGAGCCGGGTATGAATGGCGGCGCAATCGCCAGCAGCGAGCCCAGGGTTATGGCACGAGTTGGCGAAGGCAAGGTGGAACCTCAGCCGCCTGCCGAGTCTCCGATGCGCGGCTCGAACGAAGCTAGCGTGGGGGCAGCAGCAACTGAGGGGGAATCAACGGCACAACCTGAATCGGCAGCGACGTTGTCGCCGAAGCCGGCAACTTTGGCAAGCGCTTCCAATGAAATCAGTGCCGGGGAGCCTGAACCGGTATCGGCCGAGCCGCCAGACTCGCCTGTTTCGGCGCCCGATCAGGGGAATCTTCAGCCGGCGTCTGCGGTAGTGAGACCGTCGGAACCCGTCGCCTCCTCCGGAAGCAGGGGGGCCCCTGGGCCTGCAGGACCGGCGCGCGCTGCTGGTGAGCAGGGACTAGTGGGGCCCGCTGGGGCGGACGCCAGAAGCCCCGTTGGCCCTCAAGGCAGCCCTGGAATTGGGGCAATTGAAGACAGCGCCACAGAGGCGACAGAACCAGGCAACAGGGGCGCCGTGGACGGGGGACAGTCACCTCAACCCTCTCCTGGTAATGGAGACGCAGCGATACCCGGATTTGGCATAAGGTATGAAATTCTGTTTGCCGTGGCAGCAACAGCGGCAGCGCTGATCCTTTTCCTGGCTTTGTTTGGGCTCTACCGATTCTGGGCGGGCAGGCATTCGGGTGGCAAGTCGGGAACAAATGGGGCAGCTGACCCGTCATTATTGGTGAACCGCCCGAAATTGGGCAACGGAGGAGGATGAATCGGGATGCAACTGGACACACTTAAGAAGGGTATTGTCATGGCAGCAGTGGGAACCCTGGCTGTATTCTTGCTGGCCTGCTCGTCACAGGTACCGGTAAGCACAACGGTTGGGGGCGCCCAGGTGAATGGAGAGAGTACTGGGACAGCCCAGGAGGTTCCTGTAGAAAACGCTCAGAATGAGGTATTGACCGATGCGGCTGAGGTTAACGCTTCGACTGGCGATGCCCCGGCGGTAGATATTGCGGAGCCACAGGCGCCGGAACTGGTTGAGAAAAGCGCAGAACCGGCGGCTAACGAAACTAATCTGGCTGAACCAGCCCCGGAACCGGACCAGAAAGGGACTGCCGCCGCCCAGAGTAGCGCCGAAGCCACCGGAATCGTGGTCTCGGGATCCGGGCGGGCCAGTTCGGCTCCCGACCTGGCTACCCTGAGGCTGGGGGTGCAGGCCATTGAAGCGACCGTCAGCGAGGCCCGAAACACCGCAGCAGCAGCGATGACCGCCGTCATCGGTGCGGTGACCGGGGCAGGAGTCGAGGAGGTTGATGTCCAGACCGGTTATTTCAGCATCCAGCCGCGCTACACCGGAAGGGAAATAACCCGCTGTATTGATGCTGATGGGAACGAGACCCAGCCCGGCAAGGCAATGGCGGAAATCGAGGGTCCGACGGAGCCGGAAATATCCCTCATGCCTGTCGCCCAGGAGTGCTTCCAGGAGTACCGTTCGGTTATAACGGGCTATGAAGTCAGCAATAATGTTACGGTCCTGGTCAGAGACCTGGAGACTGTGGACCAGGTAATTGACGAAGCGGTGGATGCCGGTGGGGATAATATCCGGTTTAACGGGTTGAGTTTCTCCCTGGAGGACACTTCCGTTCTGAAGTCGGAGGCCCGCGCCGCTGCCGTCTCCAACCTGGAAGAAAAGGCTGCGGAACTGGCCGAGCTGGCAGGGGTGCAACTGGGCGACCTCTTGTACCTTGGCGAAACTGGGGGGGCCCCGCCTCCGGTGTTCCGGGCCGAATTCGCAAGGGCCCAGGCGGACTTTGCCGCGGAAAGCGGGGTCGCCACGCCCATATCCCCAGGGGAAGTCTCTATCTCGGTGAATGTGGTGGGACAGTATCAGATCTCGGTTGGGGAGTAAGCGTTCCTCCCGGAGGTATTGCTAGCGGAAATGGCCCCGGTGAATGCTGGGGCTATTTTGCTATTATAATGGGGTGTCGTCAGCTGCCCTCCTGGAGTTCTTGCGGAAAGCAGGGGTGGCTGTCGGTGCGGGTGCCAGGAATACGCCGGCGGCCTGGGCCACGCGCCCGGGGTAGAATGTGGCAGAGGTCATGTCCGTCCCGTGTTCCCCCGTCAAAGGAAAAGGGATTCCAGGTCGGCATGAAGGAGTTTTTTCGGTAGGGCTATGGTTCTTAGCGATAAATCAATCAAGACGGCTTTGGCCGAAGGCAGGATCGTTATAGATCCCATCGATGCTGAAGACATTCAGCCGGCCAGCGTTGACCTTCATCTGGACCGGCAAATCCTGGTTTTCGGCAATCACGAACAGCCTTACATTGATGTCAAGGAAAGCCTGGAAAGCCTCAGCCGGCTGGTCCAAATTGAGGATGACAAGCCCTTCATTCTGCATCCCGGCGATTTTGTGCTGGGCAGCACCGTGGAGAATATCGAGCTTCCGGAGGACCTGGTGGCCCGCCTGGAGGGAAAAAGCTCGCTGGGACGCATCGGACTGGTCATACACTCCACCGCAGGATTCGTGGACCCTGGCTGGAAGGGGAATCTGACACTGGAACTCAGCAACCTGGCCCGCCTGCCGATTACCCTGTACTACGGAATGAAGATTGGGCAGATATCCTTTCTGGCTCTCACCACACCGGCCGAGCGTTTGTACGGCTCCGAAGCCCTGGGCAGCAAGTACCAGGGGCAGACCAGTCCCACCGCCAGCCGCTTTCACCAGGATTTCAAGAACACCGGACCTGCCTGATCAATTACAAGAACCCCCACAGCAAAGGTAACGGCCATAGAATCCGACTAAAGGACAGTTTCGGGGGGAGGTTTATTCACCCCTTCTCAAGCTCCCATCATCAGGGGAACAACGCCTTTCTCAAAGTTACCAGAGAATCGTTCACTCTTGAATTAGCCTTTTTTTGAGAAGTCCAGCGAGACCGTGCGAGGGTTTCCAGGCTGTTTATGACCGATAGCTCCGCCATGCAAATTTCTCCCATGCAGCGCGCCCTTTCGCTAGCCCGGCAAGCCCTGGGCAGCACCAGTCCCAATCCGGCGGTGGGCGCGGTTATCGTGCGCGACGGGTCCATTGTTGGAGAAGGTTGTACGCTTCCCCCTGGACAGCGGCACGCCGAGATAGGCGCCCTGGAGCAGGCGGGACCTCTAGCCGTGGGGGCGACCCTGTACACCACGCTGGAACCCTGCTGCCACTACGGAAGGACGCCACCCTGCACTGAAGCCGTCATTGCCTCTGGAATAAGGGAAGTTGTCGTAGCAGAGGTGGACCCTAACCCGCTGGTTTCGGGTCGGGGTATGAGACTGCTCGAAGAGGCAGGGATAGAAACGAGACTGGAGGCAACCCCAGGAGTCTCGGAACTCTATGAGGCCTTTGCCAAGCACGTCAACACCGGACTGCCCTTTGTCACGGCCAAATTCGCGATGAGCCTGGATGGCAAGATCGCGACCTACACGGGCGATTCCAAGTGGGTGACCGGACCCCTGGCCAGGCAGGAAGTCCAGCAAATGCGTCGGGAATGCGATGCCGTAATGGTGGGTATCAACACGGTACTGGCAGATGACCCCCAGCTTACCGCAAGGGACGAGGATGGGAATGCGCTGGACCGACAGCCCCTGCGAGTTGTGCTGGACAGTCATTGCCGTACTCCCTCATCCGCGAAAATGCTTGGCGAACGCGGCAAGACTCTGGTTGTCACTTCCAGGGATGCCGCTGGAACCGAAATTGAAAGGCTTCGGCAGGCGGGGGCCGAGGTCTGGTTAAGTCCGCTGAACTCTCCAGGCATGGTGGAAATGGGCGAGGTCCTGCTTGAACTGGGCCATCGGGGAGTGGTCAACCTGCTGGTGGAAGGCGGAGGCGTCACCCTGGGCACTTTGTTTGACGGCGGCCTGGTGGACAAGGTTCAGGTCTTCATTGCGCCGACTATCATCGGCGGCAGCATGGCGGCTTCGCCAATAGAAGGGCATGGTCCCGAGTTCATGTCCCAGGCATGGCACGTGGAGAGGACCGAAATTCGTCAGATTGGCCCGGACTGGCTGATAACCGGCTACCCTGCCAGGGCCAGGTAGGCAGCAGGAGTTTATGTTTACTGGAATTGTCGAAGAAGTAGGAAGGGTCGCGGTCTGCGAAGAGCACGGTCTGACCGTGGCGGCGGAGCGGGTGCTGCAGGATGTCAAACTGGGAGACAGCATTGCAGTTAACGGCACCTGCCTGACCGTGGTTGAATTTGGGGCCGGGCGGTTCCGCGTTGACCTGGCTCCGGAAACGCTGCGGCGCACCTCTCTGGGGGAACTGTCGCCCGGTAGCAGGATTAACCTGGAAAGGCCCCTGGCCGTCAGCGACCGATTGGGCGGACATATCGTGCAGGGCCACGTGGATGCCGCAGGCCGGGTGATGTCGGTTCGACCGGAGGGAGACTGCTTCATTTTTCGTATCCGGGCGCCCAAGAGACTGATGCCATACATCGTTGAAAAGGGGTTCATTGCGGTGGACGGTATCAGCCTTACGGTGGTGAATCGCGGGGCTGCATCCTTCACGGTTTCTGTGATACCATACACCCTCTCCAACACAAACCTGCAGGACAAGGCGGCAGGCAACCGGGTCAACCTGGAAGTGGATATACTGGCCAAGTATGTGGAGAGCTTGATGCCCAAATAGGTTGTCAATGTTCGGACCGGGCGGTCGGGTAGGGGGCCAGGGGAGAGCCCATCAAAGAGGAGACTGACAGACATTATGCCTCTATCTAGCATGGAAGAGGCCCTGGAAGACCTCAAAGCCGGCAAGTTTCTGATAGTCGTTGACGACGAGAAACGGGAGAACGAAGGCGACCTGGTGATGGCCGCCGAAATGGTGACTCCCGAGGCGGTGAATTTCTTCGTTACCCATGGTCGCGGGCTGCTATGCATGCCAATGAAGGAAGAACGCCTCAGTGAGCTGGGAATCAAGCTGATGGACAGCGAGAACGCCCCGCACAAAATGCCGACTGCCTTCACCATGTCGGTGGACTACAAGGTGGGGACTACCACGGGCATTTCGGCCGGCGACCGCGCCGCCACCATCCAGGCGCTGATTGATCCGGAAGCGCGACCTGACGAGTTTTCCCGGCCAGGGCATCTGTTCCCGCTGCAGTACCAGCCCGGTGGGGTGATGGTGAGGGCCGGCCATACCGAGGCCATAGTTGACCTGTGCGATATAGCGGGGCTGTATCCGGCTGGGGTGGTGTGCGAGATCATGAATGACGACGGGTCTATGTCGCGACTGCCCGACCTAGAGACGTTTGCCGGGGAGCATAACCTCAAGATTCTTAGCATTGCGCAAATCATAGCGTACCGGCGACGGTATGAGCCCCAGGTGAAGCGGATCGCCGAGGCCAGGCTGCCGACCAAGTATGGGGTGTTCAAGGTGTTTGCCTACGAGTGCGCCTATGAACCGGGCGAACACATCGCGCTAACCATTGGAGAGTGGTCTGAAGATCAGCCGGTGCTGACCCGCATTCACAGCGAGTGCCTGACCGGGGACGTTTTCGGAAGCATGCGCTGCGACTGCGGCGAGCAAATGGAACTGGCGATGAAGAGGCTGGGAGAAGAGGGCACCGGAGCCTTGCTGTACATGCGGCAGGAAGGCAGGGGCATTGGGCTTCACAACAAGATCAGGGCCTACTCCCTGCAGGACCGGGGGGCGGATACCATCGAAGCCAACCGGAGGCTGGGATTCGACCCGGACATGCGGCACTACGGCATGGGGGTACAGATGCTTTCGGACCTGGGCATCAAGCGCGTCAGGCTCCTGACCAACAACCCGAAGAAGTTGGTGGGGCTTGCCGGTTCCGATGTCGAGGTGGTGGAACGGGTGCAAGTGGAGGTGCCTCCCAACGACGAAAACCGGGCGTATTTGGAAACCAAGCGGCTGAGGATGGGACACATACTGGGTTCCTGTTCCTGACAGCCAGGCTTCATCGGTTGAAATGGGGGCAGACCGTATGGGGTCTGCCCTTTCCTTTTGCCTCGGGGCGTTGGGTGGGTGCGGGGCGGACGGCGGAGCAGCGCGATACTGTCCTGCGTTCCCCTGGCCAGGGGCCCAACTTTGTGAGGGCCGTCAGCCCACCTGGGAGATGAGGTAGGCCTCGATGAAGTCGTTGAGGTCGCCCTCGAGGACGGCATCGGGGTTCGTGCTCTGGAAGTTGGTGCGGTGGTCTTTCACCGACTTGTAGGGATGTAGGACATAGCTGCGGATCTGGTTGCCCCACTCGGCAGCCACGCGCTCGCCCCGAAGCTGGGCAAGCTCCTGGGCGCGCTGCTCATTCTGGCGGGCCAGCAGCCTGGCCGTGAGGATGCGAAGGGCGTACTCGCGGTTCTGGTGCTGGGACCGTTCGGTCTGGCAGGAGACGACGATATTGGTGGGAAGGTGGGTCAGGCGCACTGCCGACGCTACCTTCTGGACGTTCTGGCCACCGGGCCCGCTGGAACGGAAGGTGTCCATCTTTATGTCTTCCGGGCGGACCGCGATATCTTCCTCTTCGCCGGCCGCGGGAAGGACTTCCACCTGGGCGAAGGAGGTATGGCGCAGTTTGTTGGGATCGAAGGGAGATAGTCGGACCAGTCGATGGACGCCGCGCTCGGCGCTGAGGTAACCGTAGGCAAAGGAGCCGCCGATTTCCAGGGTGGCGCTCCGCAGCCCAGCCTCGTCCCCGTAGGCCATGTCCATGATCTGGACGGGCCGACGCTGGGCCTCGCCCCATCCGGCATACATCCTTAACAGCATTTCCGCCCAGTCCTGGGAATCGGTGCCGCCGGCTCCGGAGAATACGGAGACAATGGCGGGGCGATCATCGTAGGGGCCGGCCAGGGTCAGGGCAATCTCTTCGCGGGAGAGCTGACGGGACAGTAGTGAAGCGTCGCTGGCAATCTGGGCCAGCATGGCTTCGTCGCCATCTTCCTCGGCCAGTTCCGTCAACTCGAGGAGCGTCGCGGCCTGGGACTCCATGTCCCTCCAGAGACTGACGGTTTCCTTCAACCTGCCGAGGGTGCGCATTTCGCCCTGGGCGCGGCGGGGATCGTCCCAATAGCCAGGCTCGGAGGCCTCGCGTTCCATACGGGCTATGGTTGCTTCCTTTTCGGGGAGGTCAAAGACGCTCCACGACAGAAGCGATCTTCTGAACCAAAGCGGTCAAATCCTGTTTCAGGTCTTCCATCAGGTTGCTCCCCAGCTGAGCGCTTTCCAGGGGGAAACGCTCGGCGTTTACGAATTCCTCAAAAACATTATACGTTTATGGCCAGTGGATTACCATGTTGTCCCAGCTTCCGAAGTGGGAGTGGATTGTTTGCTTCAAATTCTGGTGATTGATAGAATTCCGGATGGCGGCAACTGGCTACAGGGATCACTGTCCGCCCGGCGACTTGCCAACTCCATTACTGAGGCACTTACTTGGAAATTGCGTCCATTATCCTCCTGGCGCTTGCCGCATATCTCATCGGTTGCATATCCCCATCCTACTACCTGGTCCGGTATATCAAACACGTTGATATTCGCACGGTGGGCAGCAACAATGCCGGAACCCTGAACACGTTCCGCGAACTGGGGCCGTGGTGGGCCCTGCCGGTCCTGCTGATCGACGCTGGTAAGGGGGCGATCGCGGTTGCCCTTCCTTCCCTGATCGGCCTTCCCTGGTGGGTGGTGTACATTACAGCTACGTGCGTGATACTGGGCCATAACTGGCCGGTCCTGCTGAAGTTCCGGGGCGGCAAGGGAGCCGCCTCACTAATCGGGATCTGCCTGGCCTTCGTGCCGCTGGCCGGGATGGTTGCAGCCATTCCCGGGGTAATAACCATTTTCCTGGCCAGGAACGGGATTGCGGGGCTGGTTGCGGGATTTGCCACACTGAATATCCTGCTGGTTGTCGCCTGGGTGTTCGACCTGAACGGGCTGGTGCCCGAGGCAAGCTGGCGCCAACCACTGCTGTGCCTGCCGCTGACGCTGTTCGTGGCAGCGATTTATGGAATTTCCATCCGGGGCCAGCTGCTGGAGGCGGTCCGGCAGAGGAGTGTCAGGAAGGCGCTTTACGGTCCCTGAGAAGGCATATGCTTCCTGCCGTACCAGATGTCCCTCACCCCTGCCCCTCGCCCGAAGGGAGAGGGGTGATTTTTTGTTTTTGGCGCAATTTCAGCTTGGTTTTCGTTCTCTTGTATCAGGCGGGCAGGGAGGGTGAGTGGATTTGTGAGCGAGGAATCGCTCCCTGGCCCAAAGGTGGAGCGTAAGCACTTGAGTGGTTCTGCGCACGGAGTGGAGGGTTCACATCCACCCTGACCTTCGCCCCGCCCAAAATATCTCGCCGAGACTTGTCGACGTTAACCCTCAACTGCCTTGTTGTCAGCCACATCATCAGGATACGCGAACCTTAGTTCGCGAAGGTGGCCTTTGAGTTTCTTGCCCATTGGCCTAATTGTTGCCAAAGTCAACCCCGCCGAAACTACGCCACCTACCAGTGGCACTGCTTTTGCGACGCCCACAGCAAAACCACGCTTGGTAACACTTATGCCAATCCATTTGCCTACTTGCTTGGCGATGGGATAGTATGCCGTTTTGGTTAATGCTTGGCGGGGAAGGCGGCGGATGACCTCTAGCGAAAATCTCCTTGCCACTTCCCTTAGCCCACGTACCGCGGCGGCAGATCCCATCATTGCTCCGAATAGCAGGGTTATTTGAAGCTCCGTTTCTTCATCTACTTCACCGTTCTCCAACAAGTCAGGCCATCCATACAGGTACGCCAACTTCTGCGCCAATTGAATTGCGTTCCATTGCAACTGCAATAGGTCAGTAGGAATTGTCGCCGCCAGAGCAAAACCACCAGGTATGCCTGCGAAAAAAGAGGCCCCTGAGGCTGCAAGTGTGTGATGACGAATACTCGCGTCTGCCAACTTGTCAATTGCTTCCGGTCTTATGCCTGCTTGAGCAGGTCTAGTCGCAATGGCCTCCATTACAGTTCTATCATCGAAGTAGGGAATCAATTGATTCCTGAGGTACGATGTCCGATCTACCTTTGCATAGGGCAGCGATAAAGAACCCCTCATCAGTTTGAGCCATATACCCTCTTCACGGCTGGGTTCGGGGTCTTCTGGGGATATCGAGGTGACAGTCATTAATGTTCTCTCTGATAAGTTAAGAAGCTAAGAATATAGCTAAAGCTTGATACCAAAATCAACACCTCCCTGCCTTTCGTAACAATTCAGAGTTGAAGAGTCACGTTGGCCTAGAGAATCTTTTCCGGCGCAGGCCGGCGTCCAGCAAGGCTGAGGGCCCAGACAGGTCAAGGGTAACAAGGACTCCTGGATACCAGTCTTCGCCGGTATGACGGAGCAGGCTGGCACAGAAATCCCACCGATTTTGAACTCTTACCCCCGGTCAGGGCTATCGCATGGATGGATTGGCGAACTGGAGGAGCAAGGTTGTCAGGA
>JAPPGG010000038.1 GCA_028875055.1 Chloroflexota bacterium | reverse complement strand
ATGCCAACACCTTAACTTGGTGTTGCACTTCGTTTGTGAGTTTAGCGAATCCAGGAATCCCTGCGGCCCTCGACCTGTTGGCGCCGTCAGCCTTGCTGGACTCTGGCCGGCGCCGGAATAACGCTTCCCAGGCCATCGTGACTCATCGGCTCCGAACTGCTACGGCAACTGGCGGAAGGTTGCCCTTCCTGCCTCCTTGCCCTACAATCTGCCTGCTATGACTACTGAATCTGCATTGGCACACCCCGAATACCTGGCTGACCCCGGCTGGCTGCGAACCCACCGGGACGACCCCAACCTGGTGATTGTTGACCTCGACGCCGAGGCCGGATACCTGAGGGGCCACATCCCCAGGGCAGTGTTCCTGGACAACAACTACGAGCGCAATCCGGAGACCGGCTGGGTGGACACCATGCCGCCGGAGCGGTTTGCCGCAGTCTGCCAATCCCTGGGAATTGGCGATGGGACCCTGGTGGTAGCTTACGACAACAACATGAGCCTCCACGCCGCCCGCTTCTGGTGGACCCTGAGCTACTACGGGCACCGTAATGTCCGTGTGCTGGACGGTGGCTGGCGCCGCTGGGTTGCCGAAGGAGGCAAGGTGGCCTTCGACCGCGCGGCTGCCCGTGAATCCGGCGGCTTTACCCCGCAGGTTGACCCATCCCTCATAGTGGGCTACGACGAGGTGCGGGCCGGCTGCGGCATTGGCGGCCCGAACGCCGACGATACCGTAATCTGGGACACCCGAACCGCGGCCGAATACTCCGGCGCCGTCAGCCGCAACATACGTCCCGGGCACGTTGCCGGAGCAGCCCACCTGGACTGGATGGACCTGATGGACCGGCAATCCCACCGCTTCAAATCCCCAACCGAAATGCGGACGCTGCTGGACGATGCGGGCATAAGTCCCGACAAGGCGGTCTTCGCTTATTGACAGGCCGGCCTCCGTGCGGCGCACGGCGTGTTTCTGCTGAACCTGCTGGGCTACCAGCGGGCCCGAAATTACGACAACTCCATGTTCGAATGGGCCAACTTGGAAGAGAGTCAGGCGCCCATGGAAAGCGGCAACCAGGACTGACAGGAGAGAGGAGAATTATGACAACAGGAGACGGATTCGCCAGGCCCGATTTGCTGGTGGACGCAGCCTGGGTGGAAGAGCATCTGAGCGACCCCGATGTGGTGGTGGTTGACGGCGACCTGGAGGCCGGATACCTGCGGGGCCACATTCCGGGCGCGGTGCTGGTGCCCGACAACTATGCCAAGGACCCTGAAACCGGTCGGGTCCACATCCTGGCTCCCGAGAAGTTCGCCACTTTCTGCCAGAACCTGGGCATCAGCGACAACACCCTCGTGGTCGTCTATGACAACAACCAGAGCCTGTATTCTGGACGCCTCTGGTGGTGCCTCAACTACTACGGCCACACCAACGTCAAGGTGCTGGACGGCGGCTGGCGCACCTGGGTCAACGAGGGGCGACCCATCAGCTTTGACCGCGTTTCACCGAAATCCGGAGCTACTTTCACTCCCGTAACGGACGAGTCCATCATGGTGAAGGTGGATGAGTTGCAGGCGGCCTGCAGCCTGGACGACGCCGTCATTTGGGACGTTCGCAGTGACGGCGAGTACACCGGCGCCAATGACCGGGGCAACAAGCGGGCGGGACATATCCCGGGGGCGGTGCACCTGGAATGGTTCAACGTCATGGAGCGGGACAGCCACAAGTTCAAGCCCGCCGCCGAAATCCGGCAGATGCTCAACGACAAGGGCATTACCCCCGACAAGGCAGTATTCGCCTATTGACAGGGCGGCATCCGTGCGGCGCACGGTACCTTCCTTCTAAAGCTGTTGGGCTACGACCGGGCTAAGAACTACGACGGCTCCATGGGCGAATGGGCCAACCGGGAGGACACGCCCCTGGAGGTATAGGAGCAACCACCTATCTCCAATAAGCGGGAGCCAGGACCCGGCAGAGATCTATTACTGGACAGCAAAAGCGACCGGCCCCTGTTTTGCACAGGGGCCGGTCTTTTACACCCGCAGCGTTTGCGCGGACGCTGAAGGCCTAGATCTCAGCGTTGTGTACCACTGAGATTTCCTCGATGGGCACCACGTGAGAGAGTATGAACTGGGCCACGTCCCGGCGCATGGGGTCTTCCATGTCGCAGTCCCTCAGGTAGCTGAAATTGGGGAAGGCTTCGTCCATCATCTTCTTGACCCGGGCATAGCCGTGACGGGACGCCACCAGGTATTCAACGGTCCCGGGGTCTCGGCCCATGGCTTCCTGTTCCGCTTCCATGTCGGTAAGCTCGGCCTCGTAGTCCACCCGGTCAACAATGGCCATCTGCTCCAGGGCTTCCCTGCGCTGGGCGTCGATTTCCTTGAACAGCAGGTAGAGGGAAGAGACCATGGTGGACACCTCTTCCAGCAGCTGGGGCACCCGAGCCTGCTTTTCGTACACGTTCTCCATCTTGCGGGTGCATTCTTCCATGGCGTTCTTGCGGGCGCGGTCCCAGCCCTGCTGCCGCTGGGCGCGGGCCAGTTCCTGCCGCAGCACCGGGGCCTCCGCGGCCAGGTTGCCAAGGCGGGTTACCGCGTTTTCGGCCTCTTCGGCCTTCCGCAAACGTTCCTGAAGGTCGTTACTTATGCGAGTTACCATATCGTGCCACTCCTTATCGCTATTCAACAGGTGTGTTGTTGCAGTCGCCCCAGCCTGGAAGGGCGGGCGATTTATGCAAGGCGGGTCCTTGCGGACCTGTGGGCACGGGGGGACTGAGGCCTGTATCGGAGGCGTTGGAGGGGAAAGCCAGGCGCAGGATGAGCTGGAGCGGCGGTATTGTCCGGTAGTGGCCAGCGGCTCAATATGGAGGCGCGGACCGGATAAATGAAAAACTGTTGAATATTCCTCGAGTTGTTTGCCGGACTCTGGATCGTGCTCCCGGGCTTGCCTGCTGCCAGCGACCCGCCATCCTCTGGATTGGCAATTCAGTCTGCTGCCATGCCCCGCGGGTATTTTCGACTTTCTCCACCCAGGCTAGCCGGGCGGTTGACCTCTGAATGGGTCGATCATGCTATCTATCTTCTGCCACCTCCCTTCTTCTCGATTCTGGCAGCCTCACAACCTGCAGCAGAGCCTTGCATTCGGTTAACTTCTGTGGCGCCCTGCTCCTCACCTTCCTTCTGCCTCGGTCCAACCATTAAACCGCATTGTCAATCGGCGCCGCAAGGTGAACAATGCCCAAATTTGACCAAAAAACGGGACAACTATCAAACTCGTAGCTCGAATCCGGCCTGTACGGCATCCACTGCAGCGCAGGCCCGGTTCTGCCAACACTTCCGGGTTCGCCGGAATGCCCGCAGGCGTCCCCGGCGCTGGCGCGCAAATTCCGGCGGGTCCACTCCAATGGCGCATTGCGCATGAATATAGCGCGGCTATCTCGTATAATGCCGGGGAGCCACGGCGGGAACTGTCATCCCCAGCCGTGACCGGAACCAAACTTGAGCGACTGGAGGACGTCAACATGCCTATAGAACAGATGGCTCCGGAACTGGAGCAAATCATCGACCTGAACGCTGAAATCAGGGAGCTGGGCGCTGGGTACGGCGGCGCCAACGGGCCGGCTGAGGGCCCCCTGTGGTGGCACGAAGGCAACTACCTGCTGTTCAGCGACATTCACAACGACCGCCGCATGAAGTGGGCCGATGGCGAGGGAGTGACGGTCCATACTGAAGGGACCAACCGCGCCAACGGCCTGACCCGCGACCTCCAGGGCCGGCTCCTTTCCGCCGAACACGACGGCCGCAGGGTGGCTAGGCTGAGCCGGGACGGCGAACGGGTCACCGTAATCGCCAACAGCTTCCAGGGTCGTCAGCTGAATCGCCCCAACGATGTTATCGTCAAGTCCGACGGCAGCATTTACTTCACCGACCCCTGGACCTTCCCCCGGGTGGCTAACCAGTGGGAGCAGACCGTATCCGGCGTGTACCGGGTCTCCCCCGACCTGGGGACCATGACCCTGCTGGTGGCGGACTTCACCCTGCCCAATGGCCTGGCCTTCTCCCCGGATGAAAGCATTCTGTACGTCAACGACTCCCGCCGCGGTCACATCCGCGCCTTCGACGTACTTCCCACCGGCGGTATTGCCCTCTCTTCAGACCGGGTATTCGCGGACCTGCGGGGCGACCGTCCCGGCGTGCCGGACGGCATGAAGGTGGACGTGGAGGGCAACGTCTATTGCGGCGGTTCCGGCGGCCTGTGGATCCTCGACTCCAGCGGCAAGCACCTGGGCACGGTAGTCCACGGCCAGGAGGCCACCACCAACCTGTGCATGGGCGGGGCAGACTGGAAAACCCTGTTCTTCACCACTCGCAACACCCTGGGCAGCGTGCCGATAAAGGTCGCAGGGATTCCCGTGCCCACTGACCGGTAGGGCCATTGCGTCAATTACCTCTGCATCTGATGACAGGAGGCACAGAACACCCTTCCACGACCGTAGGGGCGCACGGCCGTGCGCCCCTACCCTTGTTCCCAATTGCAGTTCGCACTACGGAAAGCCGTCATCAATAGTCCCTTTGAAGGAGGAAACCCATGCCCATCGAAGTAATGTCCCCCGACCTTGAAAAAATAGTATCGTCCGACGCCCCCGTCACCGAGCTGAGCAGCGGCTACGGCGGCGAGAACGGCCCGGCCGAGGGCCCCCTGTGGTGGCGCGAAGGCGGATACCTGCTGTTCAGCGACATACACAACAACCGCCGGATGAAGTGGTCCGCCCAGGACGGGGTCAGCCTGTTCCTGGAACCCACAAACCGGGCCAACGGCCTGACCCGCGACCACAGCGGCCGTCTCCTGGCCTGCGAGCACCTGACCCGCCGCGTTACCCGCCTGGAACCCGACGGAAGCATCACCGTAGTGGCCAGCAACTACCGGGGCCGCAGGCTCAACCGTCCCAACGACGTGATTGTCAGTTCAAAGGGAGACATCTACTTTACCGATCCAGGGTTCCCGGCCCCGGGAATGGACCTGGACTGGAATGGCGTCTATCACGTGACCCCCGACCTGGGCACCATCACCCTGATCGTGTGGGACTTCAGCCGTCCCAACGGGCTGGCCCTGTCCCCGGACGAGAGCGTCCTGTACATCAACGACACCCGCCGTCGCCACATTCGAGCCTTCGACCTGGAGCCCAACGGCATGCCCCTGATTGCCACCGACCGAGTCTTTTGCGACCTGGGCGGCAAACGGGAAGGCAACCCCGACGGCATGAAGGTGGACTCCGAGGGGAACGTGTTTTGCGGCGGCTCCGGCGGCATATGGGTAATGGACTCCACCGGCAGGCACCTGGGCATCATCGTGCACGGGGAGGCCAGCACCACCAACATGGCCTTTGGCGGCGACGACTGGAAGACCCTTTTCTATACCACTCGCCACACTCTCGGCAGCGTACAGGTGAACGTGGCCGGGCTGCCGGTTCCGGCCGGCGGCTGAACAAACCTGCCCGGGCGGTGGGACAGCCCTGCTGCCCGGTCAGTCCAGGCAGGGTTCCAGCCAAAGGATGATGAGCTTATGAGAACCGGAAATGCACTCTGCGTTATCTATGGCTTGTTACTGGTCCTGTCCCCGCTGCTGGCCTGCGGCGGCGGTCAGCAAGCGCCTGGAGACAACCCGGATATCCGGCTGAACGGGGAGTTCGGAGCAGACGGGGCGCGGGATGACCGGGCGGCGTTGGAAGCCCTTTATCACGCCACCGACGGCTCCAACTGGATTGCGTCGGACAATTGGCTGACCGACGCTCCCCTGGACCAATGGCTTGGCGTATCCACCGACGCAAACGGGCGCGTCAGACACTTGGTATTCGACGAAAACAGGTTGAACGGGGAGTTACCACGGGAATTGGGCGATCTGGCCAACCTGGAAGTGCTGCGTCTCTCATACAACCAGCTGACCGGGGAGATTCCGCCGCAGCTGGGCAACCTGCCTAACATGAGATGGCTGGGCCTCGTCGGCAACCGGTTAAGTGGTCGGATACCCCCGGAATTGGGCAATCTTACTGAGCTGGAAGTGCTGGAACTCTACGACAACCAGTTGAGCGGAGAGATACCGCCGGAGCTGGCCAACTTGTCTGACCTGCAGTGGCTGGAACTCGATAACAACCAGCTTAGTGGAGAAATTCCCCCTGAGTTTGGCAACCTCACCAGGCTGGAATGGCTGGAGCTGGACAACAACCTGCTCAGCGGGGAGATACCGTCCGAGCTGAGCAACCTCGTCAGGCTGGAAACGTTGCTGCTCCACGAGAACCAGCTGAGCGGCTGTGTTCCCATTGGTCTGCCCTACAGGGACTCCGGCATGCCCAGTTGCTGACGGCGGAATCAGGCCTGGCCGGCCGCGACCGGAAAATGGCTTAACCGGAAAAGTGGATTGTTTGCAGCCAACCCGTATGCCCTATGTCCCGCTAATGAATGCCATCACAGAGGGTTGAGATTATGAGGGCCGGTTCAAATCGCTACATCATCGGCGGGGTCCTGGTCGTCCTGGGCATACTGCTGTTATTAAGCAATACCAACGTGGTCAACCTGGACTGGGACTGGGACCTGGTCAAGACCTGGTGGCCGGTCCTGCTGATAGTATGGGGGCTCTGGGACCTGGTCTCCGGCGGCTTCCGCTTCCGGGTCGGGCCCATCGTCCTGCTCTTACTGGGCATCGGCTTCCAACTGTCCGCCCTGGGGCTGTGGCAATGGGACTTCTCGGTGATCTGGCCAGCCCTGATCGTGATAGTGGGACTGTCCATTCTGTTGGGCCGCCGAGGTCGGCGAAACCGCATGCGTCAATCCGGGCTGATCGTCGAAGGCACTACTGTATCTCGCACGGGTTCCGGCGGTTCGTGGCGGGCGGTGTTTACGAGCATCGAGGAAAGCTACGCCGGTCAGACATTCCCGGGCGGTGAAGTTGAAGCCAACTTCGGCAACGTGTCTCTCGACCTGCGCGGCGCAACACCGCCCGCCGGCGCGATGCGGCTGGAGGTCAACCTGACCTTCGGCGGGCTGCACCTGAGGGTTCCAGCCACCTGGCGCGTCAACACTGAAGGCATCAGCACCCACTTCGGCGATGTCCAGGACAAACGCATTAACCCATCGCCTGTCCCCGTCGAAGGAGAACTGGTAATTGTGGGCACGGTTACCTTCGGAAACCTGGAGATTTCGGGATGAGACCCGTACCCTCGCCCCTGGCAACTTACGTAGAGGTACCGGACAATTCTCGTCCCGGTCACCTCGGGAGGATAGCATATGCCGCCACCGGAACGTTACAACACCCGCTATAACCTGGGCGTCGGAGGAGCCGTCGTCAAGGACGGCAAGCTGCTCCTGGTACGTAGGGCCTCCCGACGGGGCCGGGGCAACTGGCAGATACCCGGAGGATTCGTGGAGCAAGACGAGACCATGGAGCAGGCGGTGGTCCGCGAGGTCCAGGAAGAGGCCGGGGTAACCGCCCGGGTGCAGGGTGTGCTGGGCATCCGCAACCGCTACGACCCGGACAGCGACAACAGCACCTACGTCATCCTGGCCCTGAGCCCGGTGGAAGGGGAACCCACTCCCGACGCCCACGAGGTGGACATGGCCGGATACTTTACCCTGGATGAAATTGATGCCCTGGAGCAGGTCCCGCCCATCAACCGGGAGGTCGCTCGCCGCGCCCTCGACCCCGACCGCCGCCTGCTGGACCCGCAGATGGTTACCCAGCCCACCGGCCTGACCTACATGCTGTTCATAGGGTAAGCGGTTCAGGCGCGAGCCCCGGCAGGGACGATTTCCACCAAGAAGGGGCGGGCTAGAGACCCGCCCCCTGAAAGACCTGAACAACCTTATGCCTTGCCACGACAGGAAGGGCCGGAGCGAAAGTTGCCGGCGTGAACCGGCGCAATCCTGGTGGTTGTCCCGGTAACTGAAGCGTCCTACGCCGGCCTGGCAATGAACACGGGAATCTTGCGGCTGGTACGTTCCTGGTATTCCTCATATGGAGGGTAGGCCTCCACGGCCAACGACCATAGACGGGCTCGCTCGGCGTCGTCGAACACCTCGCTGACCGTCATATTGTAAACCTCGGCCTTGTCCCTGATCTGGACATTGCCATCGGAGCGCAGGTTATAGACCCACACCGGGTTCTTTGGCGCGCCGCCCATGGACCCCACCAGCACATAGCTGTCTCCGTCCTTCACCCGCATCAGCGGCGTCTTGCGGACGGCCCCGGTCTTGTTGCCCTGGTTGGTAACGATGATTACGGCCAGACCGGTGTCGCGCAAGGTCGTGCCTTCCGCGCCGTTGGTTCGCTCGTAGAGTTCAACCTGCTCTCTTACCCAGTCCCTGGTGGACGGAATGTAGTCGGCCATGCTTATCTCCTGAAGCTGTTTGGGGCCATATTAGCACATTGCGGCGGCCGCTCGACCGGCGCAGAGCGCCGGACAATTCCCATTTTAGGCAACGCTAGCAGGAAAATCGTATCCAGGTCGCCAGGCTTCCGCGGGCGCCGGAAATTATCGGTCCACCAGGCTGCTGGTCCCGCCGTCCACGTACACTGAATTGCCGACCCGGGACAGTCTTATCTGCTGCCGGTAAATTCTGTCTCCCGCCATGCTCTGTGCGCCGTAGAGGTCGGAAGACCACTCCACTTCCGTAGGATCCGGCCCCCCAGCCAGGGCCTCTGCCAGGGCCCGCCCCTCCATATGCTTGCCCGCCGGAAGTCCCAGCAGTTCCAGGATGGTCGGGGTCAGGTCTATGTTGCCCGAGGGAGTCTCCACCTTCATATCTTTCTTGAAACCGGGGCCCCGGGCAAAGAGAATGTTGTGCAACTCGGACTGCCCCATTGACCCATGCTGGCCCTGGCCTGGCACTCCCCCCGTAGAGTAAATTGTCCCCCCGTACCCCGCGTCGTTGGCGTCGGGGCGCCAGCGCAGGGACATGGTCAAGTCGGGGGCCCTCTCGCCCTCGCTGCCCGTCAAGGACTCGGGCAGGGCCCCGGGAATTTCACCCACTCGCTGGCCGACCGTTACATTCCCGCACCAGGGCTGGGCCATCAACCACCGGGCCAGCCGCGCCACCGTTTCCCGTTCCCAGGGTGTGGCGTAAAAGAGCGCCGCGCCTCCATTGTGCGCCACTGCCACCCCGCCCGGTTCGCCCCCCGGCGGAAATCCCGCTTCCCGGACCAACGCCTGCACATTGACCACCTCGGCGATGGTGGAATATCCGTGGTCGGAAATCACCATTACGTTG
Organism: Chloroflexota bacterium; assembly: GCA_028875055.1. Lineage (GTDB taxonomy): Bacteria > Chloroflexota > Dehalococcoidia > Lucifugimonadales > UBA3495 > Bin22. The sequence continues at coordinate 9,169 of JAPPGG010000038.1, read as the reverse complement.
GTCTCTCCATCCCTTCCCGTTTCAGCCAGCCAGTGAAGGATGCGTCCGAACTGGGCATCGGCCTCCCTCACGGCGCTGTCTGACAGTTCGGACCCAACCCCGGCATCGTGCTGCGACTTGTCCGGTTCCGACGACCAGATCAAGGCCACCTCCGGGTTTCTCTCCGGCAGGATGTACTCGGTCAGGATGCGTACGGCCTGGGCCATTCGGGGGGTGTTGGGCCTGCTTTCCTCCGGCCACGCGCCAAACCGGGCGGTGATGTCCTCGTGCAGGGCGCGGGGCAGGGTGAACTCCGGATGGATTGTCGCGCCCCCGCAGCTTTGCGCGTTGGGATTGTGAAGGTAGGCGTTGCCGCTGGTTCCCACACCAATGGACACATACTCTTGACCATGCTGGGACAACATATCCGCCAGGGTAGGCGCAAGAAGAACTCTTCCTGTCTCCCGCCCCACCTGCTCCAGTTGGGGCTCCAGGGCGGGGATGGCCTGGTTCGGGTCGAAGTCGGACACCAGCAGGGTGTTGGCCGAAATGCCGTGGCCCCCGGGATGGAGGCCGGTGACCATGCTCGAGGCGTTGGCCCTGGTTACGCTGGGATAAACGGCATGGTGGTTGGCGAAGGTCACCCCGGAATCGGCAAAGGCGGCCAGGTTGGGCATCAGCTTCCCGTTAACCTGGGCCGGTTGAAGCCCGTCGAAAACCACTACCAGTACCTTTGTCATGCTGTCTCCTTACCGCCGGGAGCGAATCCAGACCGGCCAACGCCACCCATATTTGCCTTGTCACCAACTGGCAGCCCGCCGGTCTCTCCAGCCGCAGGGAGGTTGGCGGACCGCGGGCTTGCGCCCCTGGCCTGCCGCTGCGTCAGCCTTCCTCTCCGTCACCAACAAAATGATCGTACTTGCGCCCCGCCAGTTCCACTACCTCTTCCACGTCTTCCTCCAGCAAATAGCCTTCACCCACCAGTTCCATGGCGGCGCGGCTTACCTGTTCCAGGTAGTCCTCTCGGCTGGCGTAACGTTCCTCAACGGACCTTCGCGGGTCTCCGGTCCTCTCCCGTTCATCCCTGGTGACGGGCAGCGGCAGGGTCCATCCGGCCAGGCCACCGGTAATGCCGATGAACAGGTTGGGGTTCCCGATACTCTCATCCCGCAAATTCCAGCCCGTGTAGGTGGCCACCGGCACCGAAAGGTCGGGCAGGCGGATGCCCCCGCGCTCATTGAACGACTCGTCCAGGTCAGCTACCAGGGCGGGGAGCTCCTCGCCCTCGTCGGCTGGCAGCTTTGTCGTGCGCCCCAGGTGAGCCTCGGGGCCATAGTCCAGCCTGATTGCCCTGGTGGTTTCGGCAGGGACCTTTACCCCGGGAATCCGGGCGAACCGTTCGAGCAGCGTATGGGATTCCACCGCGGTACCGTCGTTCAGGCTGGGATGGCGGCTGGCCGGAGGTTCTTCGCCGGTGGTAACCCAGCGATCCAGGTTCTCGAGGACCGCCCGAGACAGGGGCGCGTAGTCCACGCTGTTGAAGGGCAATTGCCCTTTAAGGCCATCGGCGGGCCTGATTTCCAGGGGCGGGAAGTCTCCCGAGCCGTGCTGGCAGCCGGCAAAGTGGTAGCGTCGCACCGACGGCGACTCCGGCGCGTCGGTCAACGTTTCCAGGTCGGTATGAATCAGCGCCGCATCCCCGCGCCAATACTCGGCGGAGGTATTGGTGAACATTATTCTTGGCACATTGCCCCGCTGCTCCAGGACCTCCAGCAGGGATCCCTGCGCCCCGGTCACCGGGTCACTCTGCGGAGTGTCGGTGAAGGGAAACATTTCGGGGATGATGTAGCAGACGTCCTTGGAGGGCTGCCCGAAGCGCAGGTTGAACTCGCCCCGCATCCCGCCGGCCACGTGAGGAATAATGCCGTCCAGCGCCACCCGGTCCTCTTCGTCCTCATTGATGCCGGTGTGAATATACTGGCGCAGGAACCTCCCGCTCTGGGAGCGGCCCATGGCGTAGGCATAATCGATTCCCGCAACGCAGGGGTTCCCCGACGTGGCCGGGGCGTACTTGAGGAACGACACCGCGTCACGCATGGCGGCAAATCCCAAACCCACAATTCGGCTACCGGTGGTGGTGTACACCAGCTGGTAAATCCGGCCGGGTTCGAAGCCCGAAGGCATATAGATGTGGCTATGCTGCGGCTCCAGGTCCTCGTCTTCCACCCGCACAAAGGACCACTGGCCCCGGTCAACGGGGGTAGCCGGGCTGTTGGGCAGGTCCCGCACCGTCAGTGTCGCTTCCGCCTCTTCCGGGTCTGCCGAGGGATTGGCCAGGTGCTGCCGGTCGGCCAGCAAGAACACCTGCGAGGGCTGGTCGCACTGGAACTGGCACATAATCTTGCCCGTCAGCGGACCCTCTGGACCCACCGCCTCGGGCGCGTGGAGTCCGATCAGGCCGGGAGTGGGGGGCACATCCGCCTGCCACCCGGCCCACACCACGGTATAGCCCCGCCTCATCAGGTAACCGTTGCCGGCTTCCAGGGGCGCAGTGGGATCGGTAGCGGTGGGGACACTGTTCAGGGTCAGGGCGGTCTTCCTTCCCCGGTTTACCACGTCAAACAGGATCCGCCGGTTCCCCCGGTCGGGGTTCACCGGCTGCAGCATGGCGAAGTCCGCCGTGAACTCCACCATACCCGCTGCGTTCGCCGGCGCCAGGTCCAGGTCCGTAATCCCCTGGTTGCGTGGATGGGCGGGACTCACCGCATAGTAGGCCGTCCCTTCCAGAAGCTCATACGGGCCCACATCGCCAAAGCTCTCGCCCGATGCGAAGCTGGTACGCTTTGTAATCTCCAACTCTGTAATCGCCAAGACGCCTCCCCGGGGACCTGGGCAAATTGCCTTCAGCCCTCCACTCGAGTGTTAGCTGCCACGTTCCGTGGAGATTTTATCACCAGAAGCGAGGTTATGGCTGCGGCCAGGGCCGCCCAGCCCAACTCCATCCTCGCGGAAGTTCCGGTACACACCCCCTCGGGCATCTGCCAGCAGGCCACTGGTAAGATCTCTTCTTGGACGGGCAGGCCTCACAGAAAATGGCGTGCAGCACAAACCGTCAGTTCTTCCTCCCTTCGCGGCGCACCCCGAAGGCTCTTCCCGTATGCTACAGGTCACTGTGGGGACAGAACAGGCAGCCCTCCTCGGTTGCAGTGGGAGAGAAAAGGCGCCGACGCTTTCTCATCGTGAGCCTTTTGTGCGAAATGTCAGGCATAATATATTTAACCCTCCGAAAAAATGTGGACAGACGGCAGAACGCCTGGAACGGTCCTCCGCCGACCGGCCATCCGCCAGAGGCCGTGTCGATTCCATTTTTTCGGCATTTTTCGCAGTTTCCGTATGGTATGACCGGCCACGCAGACATCGCCACTTCCCAGGGCGTCCGCACTCGACAAGCGTTGCGAAAGCTGCGCCGGGGCCTGTTGTTGCTGTCGCTGGTTCTCCTGGTCCTGGCTGTCGGGCATTCCGACTACCGCCCCACCCAGCTGGAAACCGCCATGGCCCCCCATCGCTACAGCATCCTCAAATGGGAAGTTAGCCACCTCTCCCACAAATGGATTCACGCCGCCAGCACCCTTCTCCCGGGGTTTCACCGGTTGAACGACGACGAAAAGGCCAGTCTCGTAGCGGAATACTTCGTCCTGGCCCAGTCCTCCCAGCGTATGGAGAGGCAACTGCGTCAGGCGGAACCGGGAGGCCGGGGGCTGTCCGCCGGTGGCGACATTTCCTCCCCCCAGGGCGGGCGAGCCTACCTCGAAGCTGCCATCGCCGAAAACCGGAAGAAGCGACAGGAACTGCTGCCCCACGTTGAGTACATCGTGGAGCAGACCATCGCCAACGTTGCCCGGGAACAGGGACTGGAGACCCGCTGGCTGGGCATCTTTCCTCCGGTGGACACCACCTTCGGCGAATCGCCCAATGTGCTGGTCCTCTCCCCCCGCGACCGCATTTACCGCCAGGACAGCTTCCTCCTGGACCCTGCTCTCAACAGTGAAATCAAGGAGGACCTGGAGACCATAGCCCTTGAGACCGCGAACTTGTCAGCCATTGTGGCTGGCACCGCCGGCCTGTCAGTCTATCCCAGCGTGGTTATCGACACCCTGGGCCTGCGATATGCCCTGGAGGTTGCGGCCCACGAATGGCTGCACCACTGGCTCTTCTTCCGCCCCCTGGGTCGCAATTTCAACAAGAGCCCGGAGATGTTGACCCTGAACGAAACGGCTGCCACCATCGCCGGAGAGGAGCTGGGAGACCTGGCCTACGCTTCCCTCACGGGGGACGAGGCGACCCGCCCCTGGGTGCGCGCCCACCCCGATGGCTTCGACTTCTCTGCCGAGATGCGCCACACCCGCCTGCAAGCAGAGCAGTTCCTGGCCCGGGGAGATATCGAAGGGGCAGAGGCGTTCATGGAGGAACGGCGCCAGGTCTTCGTGGAGGCAGGCTACAATATTCGCAAACTGAACCAGGCCTATTTTGCGTTCCACGGTACCTATGCCACCAAACCGGGGTCGATCAGCCCCATCGGGGGCCAGATGCGGGAAATACGCAGGCGCAGCGGCTCCCTCGGAGAATTCCTCGACACCGTGGCCCAGTTCGGCAACTACGCGGAATACCTGGAATACTGGAAGAACCTGGATACGGGCGCGGCTACCCGGAGGCCTGGCCGGTTAACCGGGGGTCCGGCAAAATGACACTCCTGAATCCGGAGAGCTGGCGCAACGCCACGGCCTCCCCTGTCAGCCGGTACCTTTCCGCCAGCGACGCCACGCGCATACCCCGGCCCCCTTCCCCTGCCATTCTTGATCCGGCCGAAGGCTGGCCCTCCCCGGCCAGGGAATGGGAAAGGGAACCTCTTAGACAGATTCCAATCCCCGGGCCGTAAGGTCGAAGCAGTCGCTCCAATAAGCCAACCTACCAAATTGCCGGAAAAACCTTATCGCTACACCGCCAATCTGCTAAAGTATGGTGACCGACAGGCAAGGCATCCGGTTGGACGGATGGCCTGGTTTGTTGCCACCCCTGCAACAGGATTTTTCCTTGGACAACACTCCTCCTCCAGCACGTAGCTGCCGGCCATTCCCCAAGCTGTTTTACGGCTGGTGGATTGTGCTGGTAAGTCTGATTACCGACGGCGTCAAGCAGGGCAGCTTCAACCGGGGCTTCACCGTTTACATCCTTCCCATCCAGAACAGCCTGGGTCTCAGCGCTGCCGCCATCGGGTGGGCCGATACGCTGGGGCGCCTCATGGGCGGCATCCAGGGTCCGTTCATGGGCTACATGACCGACAAGCTGGGGCCTGGTCCCATGCTGGCCTATGGTGGCATAACCTCGGGCCTGGGGTTCATCCTGCTGTCCTATACCCATAACTATTTCTTCTTCCTGCTGGTGTTCGTGGGCCTGATGTCGGTTGGCTTCCGGTCAGGCTACAACAACGCTTCCATCGCGGCCATCAACAACTGGTTCCGGCGGCGGCGGGGCCTCGCCATGTCCCTGGTGTCCATGGGCCACGGGTTTGGCGGGGCGATTGCGCCGGTAGCCGGCTGGCTGGTGCTTACCTACGGCTGGGAGATCGCGGTGCGAATCTCCGGGGTGGCCATCATCCTGCTGGTGGTGCCACTGTCCTTCATGGTGAAGCGGTCACCCGAGTCCATGGGCCTGCTTCCGGACGGGGATCTGCCCGCGGCAGCCGCGAGAGAACCTGCCAGTTTGGAGGAGAGTCAAACTGTAGGGACACAGGCGGGGCGCCCGCGAGGACGGGTACAGCGGATGGTCCCCGACAACGACTTCACCGCCCGCGAGGCTATGCGCACGCCTTCCTACTGGATGCTGGTGCTGGCAGCGGGCCTGCGCAACACCGCCCACTCGGGGCTGTCCTTTCTGCTGGCCCCGGTAATGGTCTGGTTTTTGCAGCAGGGAGGCAGGGAACAGATAGAGAGTCTGCAGATTGCCGCCTTCTACGTGGGGCTGGTGGCCTTCGCCACCGTCTTTTTCAACCCCCTGATTGGCTGGCTGGGCGACCGCTTTCCCCGCAAGCGGCTGAGCGCCCTGTGCATGGCCTCTGGGGCCCTGGCGTTGTGCCTGATGTTCAACACCAGCGGCAGCCTGTGGCTCCTGGCCGTTTTTGCCATCCTGCAGGCCCTGTCGGAAAGCGCCAATTCCCTGAACTGGGCGCTGATGGGGGAGTTCTTCGGGCGGCGAAGCTTTGCCACGCTGCGGGGGTGGCAGCACCTTCCCGACCAGCTGATCTCGATGTGGACTGCGGTATGGATGGGCATGATTTTCGACGCCACGGGGAGTTACTACCTGGCCTTGTTCCCGCTGATAAGCATACTGGTCCTGTCGTCGCTGACTTTCCTGGCGCTGCCCCGCCCGCGCCTGCCGGACCGGCTGCAGTCCCGGCAGCGCGCCCAGACCGGCGCCGCCGTTGACTGACAGTGGGGAAACGCCGTTGGACAGCGCCCAGGTTTGATGGCCAGGCAGCAGGGATTTAGAATGACTGAAATTGGAAGACGACGCGGTTCATTGCCCTTGAACTCCACCACGGAGAATATCTCGCAGAAGCTGGCCCACCTGCTGGACCAGGACCTGTCCTTTACCGGGGGAGAGAAACCTCATCCGCTGCACTCCATCCACGCCTTCGCCGCCAAGTTTCCAGCCCAGCTGCCGCGACATTTTATTGAAGGACTTTCCGACCCGGGTGAAACTGTGCTTGACCCTATGGCCGGGTCGGGTTCTACCTTGCTGGAAGGGTGGCTGCTGGGGCGCGACGTAATCGGGGTGGACCTGGACCCCCTGGCCGAAAAGCAGTGCCGCGCGAAGACGGCATGGGTCGATCCCCAGGTAGCTGAAGAAGCTGGACAGAGGGCGCTGGCGAATGCCCGTCGCAGGGTTGAAGTTGACCGCCCGCTGGACACTCTTCGCCGCGAACTGGACGACGCCACGACCGCCTTCCTGGACTACTGGTTCCTGCCCGAAACCCAGGTGGAGCTTGCCGCCCTGGCCCTGGAGATCAGGGAAGAGACCGCTCCTGCCCTCAGGAACCTGCTGGAAGTCCTGTTCTCCGCTACTATCGTCACCAAGTCCGGTGGCGTGTCCCGGGCCCGCGACCTGGCCCACTCTCGCCCCCACCGGGTGGCCGACAAGCAGCCCCGCAGCCCCTTCAGGATGTTCGAGGCCCAGGTGAGGCACGCGGTCAGGGCCTTCGAGGAAACCCCGGATATGAGCAGCCATAGCAGGGAGTTCTTGGCCGGAGATTCCCGGCATCTCCCCCTGGCCGACAACTCGGTTGACCTGATAGTTACGTCGCCGCCCTACGCCAACGCCCTGGACTATATGCGAGCCCACAAGTTTTCCCTGGTGTGGCTGGGCCACCGGGTCGGGGGACTGGGCAACCTTAGGGGCAAATACATCGGCGCTGAACGGCAGTCTTCCCAGGAGGCCGCTTCCCTGCCTGACGATGCCCAACGGGCCATCGCCTCCTTGTCGGAAATAGACCGTCAGAAATCCCGGGTCCTGGCCAGGTACCTGGGCGAAATGCGCCAGGCAATCGAAGAGATGCACCGGGTCATCCGCCCAGGCAGGGCAGTGGTGATTGTAGTGGGCCCTTCGACCATGCGGGGGCAGCGGATAGCCACCCAGGACTACCTGGCCGGAATTGCGGAACAGGCGGGTTTTGGGGTGGTGGGGGTGGAGGAAAGGAACCTGGACCGGGACCGGAGAATGATGCCGGCCCGGTGGGGTAACGGGGGCCACAAAGACGGAAGAATTAACAAGGGTATAGAATTGAGGCTGCACGAGGAATTCATCATTGGATTAGCCAAAGATTGACCGAGGTCCTGAGACCCGGCATATTCAACTAGCATGTTTAATGTAAGAGTATTAACTGACATTCAGGAGTAACAGCCATGGTCCTAGAATCGGGCAGAATTACCCAGGAAGGCATTGACCGGCTGCGGGGCAGGCTGGGCAGCTATAACCGCCCCCGGCAGTACGGCGTGGGCCTGTTCAATGAAGATGCTTCCCGCAGCGCCATACGCCACTTTTGCCAGGGAATCGGCGACAGCAATCCCCTTTACTGGGACGTCAGCTATGCCCAGCAGACCAAGTTCGGCACGCTGATCGCCCCGCCCTGCTTCCTTTACAGCGTTTACTGGTGCTCGGGGCGGACCGGCGGATTGCCAGGGGTCCACGGCTTCCACGCCGGCAACGACTGGGAGTGGTATCGGCCCATCTACCTGGACGACAAGATATCGGTCCAGGAGCAGTTCACCGGCCTGGAAGAGAAGGAAAGCGAGTTCGCGGGGCGAATCCTCATCCAGTCCAGCGTTACCCATTACTTCAACCAGCGGGGCGAGGTGCTGGGCAAGACCCGGGGCTGGCAGATTCGCGCCGAGCGCACCGCCGCCCGGGAACGCCAGAAGTACACCTTTGAGCCCTACCAGTACTCCCGCGACGAAATACTGGCCATCCAGGAAGCGGTGCTGGGGGAGGAGATACGGGGAAGCAATCCTCGATGGTGGGAAGACGTGCAGGTGGGAGACTCGCTGAAGCCGGTGGTCAAGGGCCCCATGAGCCACGGCGATATCACCGCCTTCGTGGCCGGCTGCATCGGTGGCATTTCCCACGGCATCCAGCTCAGGGAAATGCAGCGGCATCCGTCCTGGGGCTTTACCGACCCCAACACCGGCGCCCAGGAAGCCATCATCCGCGTCCACGACATCCAGGAAGCGGCGGAGAGCGCGGGGCTGCCTGGGGCCTACGACTATGGCTGCCAGCGTTGCTGCTGGATGGGCCACCTGCTGACCAACTGGATGGGCGACGACGGTTTCCTGAAGAATATGTACGTGGAACTGCGCCGCTTCAACGTGGTGGGCGACACCACGTGGTGCAAGGGCACGATAACCGGCAAGCGCGAGGAGAACGGCGAAAAGCTGGTGGATATGGATATCTGGGGAGAAAACCAGCGACAGCAGATTACCACCAAGGGCACCGCCACCATCCGCCTGCCCTCCAGGGAAGCGGGGAGGTAGGGGCCGTCAATGGATGAAAACCAACGTCGGCGAATGGCCGGCCTTTGCCGTTTAGGGGGTGTGGTCAAAATAGTTTGGTCCAAAGGAACATAGCCCGTATTTGACAA